>JALEHK010000087.1 GCA_022770625.1 Oscillospiraceae bacterium
GAGGGGAAAATGGAGCTTAGAAGATACCGGGCTTCGGACTGTGATAAAATGGCAGAACTGTTTTATCAAACGGTTCACTGTGTAAACGCGAGGGATTATACCAAAGAGCAGTTGGATGCATGGGCTTCCGGGACGGTTGATTTTGAAGAATGGAACCGATCGTTTTTAAGACATCATACGATCGTAGCTGAGTGCGGAAACGAGATCGTTGGTTTCGGGGACATTGACGATACCGGTTATCTGGATCGGCTGTATGTCCATAAGGATTATCAGGGAAAAGGGATTGCGTCCGCAATCTGCGGAAAACTGGAAGAGATCGCAGGCGGAAAGAGGATCTCTGTTCACGCGTCCATTACAGCCCGACCGTTTTTTGAACATCGGGGATACAGGGTGATCCGGGAGCAGACGGTCATCCGAAAAGGAATACCGCTGACCAATTTTGTCATGGAAAAGTAAATCAGAAAATTCCCGGGAAAAGGATCCCCGCTGCGGCCGCGAAGAGCACGGCGGGAAGAAGATTGGCGACGCGAACCTTTTTCCCCCAGATCAGGTTCAGTCCGACGCAGAAGATCAGAACCGAGCCGATCAGCGAGAGTCCGCTCAGTGCGCCGTCGGTCATCAGCGGTTTGATCGCCGAGGCCAGAAAGGTTATGACTCCCTCAAAGGCAAAAACCGGAACTGCGGAAAAGATGCACCCTTTTCCGAGCGAGCAGGTCATGACCATGACGATGATAAGGTCGAGAACGGCCTTGGTAGCGAGGATCGACCAGTCGCCGGTCAGTCCGTCTTCGATCGCGCCGACGATTGCCATTGCGCCGATGCATACGGTCAGCGAGGCGGTGACGAAGCCGTTTACAAATCCGGTATCCCGGGCGTTTCCGGTTTTATCCCTGAGCCAGCGTCCTAGATCTTCAAACCGGCGATCCAGATCGAGCCATTCTCCGACAAGCGCGCCGAGTGCAAGGCAGATGACCACCGGCATTGCCCGTCCGCTTGTGATCAGGCCTCCATCGATTGAAAGCATACCCTCCATCGCTCCGGCGATCCCGATAAACAGGACACTCACGCCGCAGGCCATATTCAGGGTATCCTGCACCCGTTCTTTCAGGAGATTTCCAAAAAACAGTCCGGCCATTCCGCCGAGTACGATGGCGGCGCTGTTGACAAGGGTTCCCAGTCCGATCATAGTTTCTACTCCTTTTTTCTGGCTGACGCAGCCGTATACCTTCGATCCACCGCAGTTAAACGGCTTCGTCAAGCTCGCCGTTACGAAAGTTTTTCCTCTTTTTTACATTATAGCATGTATTTTCCGGCTGACGCAATTGTATATACGGCCGTTTTTGATGAAAGCCGTTTTCTACCGGAAAAAGCGGGGAAAGTCGGCACCGTACATCTTGACAAAGGGACGTGAAACCGGTATAATTGAATATGTGTCTATATGCAGATCACCGGGCGGCGCGCTCCCATGCGGCGGGCTTTTCCGGTTCCAAGGAAAGGAATGCTTACGATATGAAAAACGCCAAAGAAATTGTTCTGACCCCCGAAGGTCTTCAGAAGCTCCAGGACGAACTGGACAACTTAAAGCTCATTAAACGAAAAGAGATCTCCGAGCAGCTCAAAGTTGCCCGCTCCTTCGGCGACCTGTCCGAGAACAGCGAGTACGACGAGGCGAAAAACGCGCAGGCGATGAACGAAGCGCGTATCCTTGAGCTGGAAATGACCATCAAAAACGCCCGCGTCATGGAAGCAAGCGAAATGACCAACGAGAAAGTCCATATGGGCTCGAAGGTCAGAGTATATAACTCGCTGATGCAGGAAGAGGAGAACTACACGATCGTCGGCTCTGCCGAGGTCGATCCGCTGGAGCTGAAGGTCTCTGACGAGTCTCCGATCGGCAAGGCGCTCTCCGGCGCAAGAGTCGGCGACGTCGTTGAGGTTACGACCCCTGCCGGCAAGGTCTTTACGCTGGAAATCCTCGAAATCAATATTTGATCCCGAAAGGAATGGACGATAGATGAGTGAAGAGATGAAAGAACAGGCTTCCCAGTCGGCACAGGATGCGGCTGCGGAGGAAAAGGAATTTACTGAGCACGCAAGAGTCCGCCGCGAGAAACTCGCAGCGCTCCAGGAGGCCGGAAACGACCCTTATACGATTACCCGTTATGATGTGACCCATCACTGCGCGGAGATCCGCCGTGATTTTGAGGCGCTGGAGGGGCAGACCGTCCGGATCGCCGGACGTATGATGTCCAAGCGCGTCATGGGCAAGGCGTCTTTCGGCGACCTCAGAGACGGAAGCGACCGGATGCAGTTTTATGTCAAACGGGACGACGTTGGCGTTGAAGAATATCAGGGCTTCAAGAAATGGGATCTCGGCGATATTATCGGCGTAGAGGGCGTTGTTTTCCGCACCCAGAAGGGCGAGATCTCGGTTCATGCCCAGAAGATCATCCTTCTCTCGAAATCTCTCCTTCCTCTGCCTGAGAAGTTCCACGGCCTGCGCGATCAGGAGACCCGTTATCGTCAGCGGTATCTGGATCTGATCGTCAACCCTGAGGTCAAGGATACCTTTGTCAAGAGAAGCCTGATTATGCGGGAGCTGCGCTCCTTCCTCGACGGACGTGGATTCCTCGAAGTTGATACCCCGATTCTGACTCCGTTTGAAATCGGCGCATCGGCGCGTCCCTTTACCACCCATCACAATACGCTGGACATGGATATGGTTCTGCGCATCGAGACCGAGCTTTACTTAAAGAGACTGATCGTCGGCGGATTTGAACGGGTATATGAGGTCGGCCGTATCTTCAGAAACGAAGGCATGGATCCTAAGCACAACCCCGAGTTCACTTCGATCGAGTTGTATCAGGCGTTTACCGATTTCCACGGGATGATGGATCTGGTTGAGGATATGATGAAAACGGTCGCGCAGAATGTCTGCGGTTCGCTCGTGATCCCCTATCAGGGACATGAGATCGACCTTGGACACTGGGAGCGTCTGACGATGGTTGAAGCGGTCAAGAAGTATTCCGGCGTTGACTTCAACGATTGGAAAACGGACGAGGACGCGATCGCCTGCGCGAAAGAGCACGGCGTCGAGCTGCCTGAGGTTCCCACCAAGGGTGCGATCCTTGCCGAGTTCTTTGACGCATACGTTGAAGAGAAGCTGATCCAGCCGACCTTTATCTATGATTATCCGGTTGAAATCAGCCCTCTCGCCAAACGTAAACCCACCGATCCGGCGTTTACCGAGCGTTTTGAGTATTTTATCAACGCAACCGAGTTCGGCAACGCGTTCAGTGAGCTGAACGACCCGATCGACCAGAAAGCCCGTTTCGAGCGCCAGGTCGCGGAGCGCAAGGAACTGGATCCCGAGAGCAAGGCGCAAGTCGATTACGACTATGTGACCGCTCTGGAATACGGTATGCCGCCCACAGGCGGTCTCGGCTTCGGCGTTGACCGTCTGGTCATGCTTCTGACCGATTCCGCTTCGATCAGGGATGTTCTTCTCTTTCCGACGATGAAGCCCTTAGATACACCAAAGGACAAGAATGGTGTACAGAAATCCGAGGAGGCTGCAACAGTAGAGACGGCGTCTGAAGAGGCTCCGGCGGTGAATGCGAACGATCCTTCCATGCCGATCTTTGATGCGAAAAAGTCTGACTTTGCAAGCCTTGTGATCGAGCCGCTGTTTGAGGATCTCGTCGATTTTGAGACCTTCAGCAAGTCCGATTTCCGTGCCGTTAAGGTCAAGGACTGCGTTGCTGTTCCGAAGAGCAAGAAGCTGCTGCAGTTCACGCTGGACGACGGAACCGGCACAGATCGCACCATTTTAAGCGGAATTCACGCCTATTATGAGCCGGAACAACTGGTTGGAAAGACTCTTATTGCTATCACAAATCTTCCACCGAGAGCTATGATGGGCATCGATTCCTGCGGCATGCTGATCAGTGCCGTTCATAAGGAAGGCGAAGAGGAAAAGCTGCATCTTTTGATGGTAGACCCGAGCATCCCGGCAGGCGCAAAGCTGTACTAATAAGTACACCAAAGTGGCTGTAAGTTGCCATAAGTCACTGTAATTCGCACATTTTTCCTAAGAGCTCCGATTCAGTTCGGGGCTCTTGTTTTTTGCCGTTCCGGATTTAGACCCCACACATTTCAATTTCCTTTTCGTTTTGATTACACTATACGCGGAGGAGGTGATGCGAATGGGAATGAGCTTTGCTGAAATGCACCCGGAACTCGCTTCTGAGTTTTCAGAGCGCAATTTGCCCCTGATGGCTTCAGATATTACATACGGATCAAACAAGAAATACTGGTGGAGCGGCAAGTGCGGTCATGAATGGCTGGCAAGTCCTAAAAGCAGACATTCCGGGGAAGGTTGTCCTTATTGTGCTGGGATGAGGGTACTGGAAGGATTTAATGATCTTGCGTCCATTAAGCCGGAGTTGGTCGATGAATGGTCTTCGGAAAATGAGCCGCTAAAACCCAACAATGTGAATGCCGCATCTCATCGAAAGGTTAGATGGAAAGGCAAGTGCGGTCATGAAATGATCTTGCTACTACGGACCCTGATATTGCTCAAGAGTGGGATTATACGAATAATGAAGGAACTCCGTCTACGGTTTCCAGATACGCAATGAAAAGAGCTTGGTGGGAAGGCTCTTGCGGTCATTCTTGGAACGCCTTTATATATAAATAGGACCGTGAACGGAGAAGGCTGTCTTGAATGCGAAAAAGAATTTAAGTCCTTACTGCCGCA
>JALEHK010000002.1 GCA_022770625.1 Oscillospiraceae bacterium
CATCATGGCGACGCAGGTCGTTCACGAAGGAAGCGATCTTGGCGTTTACGCCGTCGGGCGGGAAGCGGAAGAGCTTGGGCTGATGGAGACGGGCGACATGACCCTCGAAGCCGCGGTCACCAAGGTGATGTGGATCCTCGGGCAGACCCGAGACTCCGACACTATCCGGTCAATGTTCATGACCACGATCGCCCACGACCGGCTGTTTTAAGGGGAACGAGGGGTTACGATGCGCCCTTTAAAAAGGGCGCCCCTAAATTTTATAGAACTGGTTCCGGTAGGTGAACGAAAAACGACAAGTAGAGACTATCCGTAAACGCATGAGGCGAGAGTTTTCGTGGTTTTTGAAGCCCGCAGAGGGCTGAAAAAATTTCGGTCGCTCCGACCGAAAAACGAAAAGTCTATGTTTGGAACGAGCGCTGAGCGAAGTTCCAAAAAGCGCCCCTAAACTTTCTGGAACTGGCTCCGGAAGACAGGGAAAAAACGTTACGCAGGAGCCTTCAATAAACGCACGTCAATCGCACGCCTTGAGAGTTTTCCGGAACTATCCCCGGACAGTTTTTATTAAATCGTTACGTTGTACCCCTTAATAAATGCTCATATAGGGAAAAAGAACCTATTTCCGAAAGAAAAACGGAAACAGGTTCTTTTTGTTTTAGATGGAAGTTTCAGAGGTGGGAAGGTCGGACGAAAGTTCTGATGGTTCCGATGGGGCAAAGTCCTCTTCGATCCGTTCAGGGCGGAAGGTTTCCATCGCGTCAAACGAGAGAAACTGGATCCCGATCCCCGCTTCCGGTAGGGTCAGACCGGACGGCAGGCGAGTTTCATTCCCGATCAGCAGGTCAAAGTCCCCGAGCGTTTCGGTGCTGCCGCTGACGCACCAGCCCTCCGATGTCTCCGATACCGAGAGGGCTTCCGGAGAGGAAAGTGCGGTAAAAACGTCCGCGAGGGCGCTTCCGAGTGCGGCTTCGGGGAGAGCGTCCGGTTCGATCGTGATCTCCTTATAGCGGACAGTGATCGTTCGCTCGTCCGCCGGCTTTCCCATCCCATCGATCGAGAAGGAAAGACCGGAGAGGTGTTCGGGTGCGGTCGTTTCGATCAGGCAGCAGTCCTCGTAACGGGTGATCCGGATCGAAAGGGTCAAAGCTGTTTCCGCGTCCGACTGCGGGAGAGTCAGAGCCGCTTCCGCGTCTGAGGAAAACGAGCCGGAAAAAATCCCCGCGATCTCTTCCGGCGTGGGCGGTGCGGCGGAAGAGTTTCCGGAGCTTCTGGCGCATCCTGCAAAGGTCAGCAGAAAGAAAACGACTGTGCAGAAAGAAACGGCGATTCGTTTTTGCAGTGTCACCGATAGACCCTCCTCTTTTTCTTTGCATGATCTGTGACTGAGAAAGAATATGTGCGAGGAAAAAGAAAAATGCGAAAAAGCGGAAACCGTTTTCAGGTTCCCGCTTTCCCGCTGCGCTTAAAAATATAGGAGTTTGAGGTCTGTCAAGTTTAAGGGATGCGCTAACGCTCAGGGATCAGTTATCATCCTGAAGCGCATCGTAGCCTTCTTCGCCGGTACGAACCTTGATGACGTTCTGAACGCCGTAGACAAAGATCTTACCGTCACCGATATGGCCGGTATAGAGAACTTTTTTCGCGGTTTCGATGACCCGATCGACCGGAACCTTGCAGACGACGATCTCAACTTCGATCTTCGGCAGGAGGTTCATTTCGACGGGAACGCCGCGGTAATATTCCGGCGCGCCTTTCTGCATACCGCAGCCCATAACGTTGGTGACCGTCATACCGGTTACGCCGATCTGGGAGAGCGCCTGACGAAGCTGCTCAAAACGAGCCTGCTTCATGACAATATCAATCTTGGTAAAGTGCAGGCCGGTATCGCTTGCGGCGGTAAGCGGTGCGCTTCTGACTTCAACGGGAACCGCTTCGTCCGGATGGACAGAGCCGGTAACCTGAGAAGCGTAATCTTCGGCGTCAGCAGAACCGGTGTTTTCCAGATCGGAGATGATGCCGGTGCCTGCTTCAACGGAAGGCATAAAATCGGCGTAGGCGCTTACAAGGCCGTGTTCGGAGATGTCAAGGCCGGAGATTTCTTCCTCAGCCGAGCAGCGCAGGCCGATCGTATGCTGGAGGAGCTTAAAGACGGCGGTGATGATGACGGCAACATAAGCGGCGACAACGAGAACACCGAAAAGCTGAATGCCGAGGAAACGGACGCCGTGGCCGTAGAAGAGGCCTTCGCTGGTCGAGAAGAGACCGGTCAGGATGGTGCCCAGAGCGCCGCAGACGCCGTGAACCGAAATCGCGCCGACCGGGTCATCGATCTTGGCCTTGCGGTCGAAAAACTCAACGGCGAGGACAATGACGATACCGAAGATCAGACCCATGATGGCGGCGCCGAGGGGCGAAACCATATCGCAGCCGGCGGTGATGCCGACAAGACCTGCCAGAGCGGCGTTATAGGTCATCGAGACATCCGGTTTTTTATAGCGAGCCCAAGTGAAAACGAGGGTCGTGCAGCAGGCGACCGCCGCACAGAGGTTGGTGTTGACAAAGATCAGGGAAGCGGATTCTATTGCGGCGTCCGAGTCCATTGCGACGGTCGAACAGCCGTTGAAGCCGAACCAGCAGAACCACAGGATGAATACGCCGAGAGCGGCGATCGCAAGGTCATGGCCTAAAATCGCGCGGGGCTTTCCATCCTTACCGTACTTACCGATACGCGGCCCAAGAATCTTCGCGCCGATCAGCGCGCAGACGCCGCCGACCATATGAACCGCTGTAGAACCGGCAAAATCGTGGAAGCCAAGCTCAGAGAGCCAGCCGCCGCCCCAGATCCAGTGGCCGGAGATCGGGTAGATAATCAGCGAGATCGCCGCCGAGTAGATGCAGTAGGCGGAGAACTTGGTGCGTTCAGCCATCGCGCCCGAAACGATCGTCGCGGAGGTCGCGCAGAAAACGGTCTGGAAAATGACGTACGCCCAGAGCGGAACGCCCGCCGGGAGAATGTGGTCGTAGTTTGCCTGAATGGTCGGGTCAAACCAGCCGATGATGCCGTTTCCGGCGCCGAACATCAGCCCGAAGCCGATCAGCCAGAAGGCCGGTGTGCCGATACAGAAGTCCATCAGGTTTTTCATCAGGATGTTGCCGGTGTTTTTTGCACGGGTAAAGCCGGCTTCACACATCGAAAAGCCCGCCTGCATGAAGAATACCATGGCGGCGCCGAGCAGCACCCAGATGGTGTTGACGGATGAATACATAAAATCCCCTCCAAAATTTTCCTCAAAACATACGCAGCCTGTTTTTGAGGATTTTTATTTCCGGCGTTTTCTCTTTTTGGGGGCCGGAAATCGAAAAGACGCAGACCGCCTTCCCCTGTGGGATCAGGGGAAGGAAGTCCACGCCTTTGTGAACCAATATAACGGATCTTTCGATCAATCTTTTACATACCAGAGCATCTGGGTATAGGTCGGGAGCGGCCAGAACTCTTCGCCGCAGACCTGTTCTGCATGGTCGGCTGCCGCACGCAGCTTATCCATGATCGGGATTACGACGTCGTGGAAAGCACGGGCGCTTTCCAGCGGGTCGGGATCGTTCTTCGCCGCTTTTCTCGCGACACGCAGTTCGCTGATTGCGTCGGAAATGGTATCGGCGCACTCGGCAAGGGTCTCAAGCTGATGAGTCTCGGTCTTGCAGGGAATCGAGCTGCTTACGCTGTGCATCTCGCTGATGGTGGAGGCGAGCTGTTTCTCATAGCTGATGATGGCGGGAACAATCTGCTGGTTGGCCATTTCGAGCATGGTCAGCGCTTCGATGTTGAGAACCTTAGAGTAGTTCTCCAGACCGACTTCGTAGCGGGCATGAACCTCGGTGGGGCTTAAAACTCCGAAATCGTTCATCAGCTTAACGTTCTTTTCGGAAAGCATACAGGGCAGAGCGTCAACCGTCGATTTGAGGTTGCACAATCCTCTCTTCTCGGCTTCAACCGGCCATTCTTCCGAGTAGCCGTTGCCGTTGAAGATGATCCGCTTATGCTCTTTGACGGTCTTTTTGACCAGAGCCATCGCCGCGGCCTCGAAGTTTTCAGCCGTCTCCAGCTCATCGGCAAATTCGCGAAGCTCTTTTGCGACAGCGGTATTGAGGACGGTGTTGACATCCGAAAGGTTCATATTGGAACCGGGTGCGCGGAACTCGAACTTGTTTCCGGTGAAGGCGAAGGGAGAAGTACGGTTGCGGTCGGTGTTGTCCTTGGAGAACTTGGGCAGAGCCGCTACGCCGAGATCCATCTTTTCACGTTCATGGACATGATATTCGGCATCGTCCGCCAGCGCGTCGATGACTTCGGCAAGCTCATCGCCGACGAACATCGAGATGATTGCGGGCGGCGCTTCATTGGCGCCCAGACGATGGTCGTTGCCGGGAGAAGCAACCGATACGCGGAGAAGATCCTGATATTCATCGACCGCTTTGATGACGGCGGCGAGGAAAACGAGGAAGCGGAGGTTCTCCATCGGCTTCTTTCCGGGGTCGAGAAGGTTGAGACCCGGAGCGGAGATCGACCAGTTGTTATGTTTACCGGAGCCATTGACGCCGGCAAAGGGTTTTTCATGAAGCAGGCAGACAAGGCCGTGTTTTTCGGCGACCTTTTTCATGACCTCCATCGTCAGGAGGTTTCCGTCGATCGCGGAGTTGGTGGTCGAGAAGACCGGAGCCAGCTCATGCTGTGCGGGGGCGACTTCGTTATGTTTGGTCTTGGCAAGGATTCCGAGCTTCCAAAGCTCTTCATCCACTTCTTTCATATAATCAGAGACAACCGGGCGGATAACGCCGAAGTAATGCTCTTCCATCTCCTGTCCTTTAGCGGGCGGGCAGCCGAAGAGGGTGCGGCCGGTCAGGATCAGGTCTCTTCTCTTTTTATAGTCCTCTTTATCGACCAGGAAATATTCCTGCTCGGCGCCGACGGTCGAGGAAACGCGGGAGACGTCCAGCCCGAACAGCTTCAGGATGCGGCAGGCCTGGGTCGAAACGGCGTCCATCGAGCGGAGCAGAGGGGTCTTTTTATCCAGCGCTTCGCCGGTGTAGGAGCAGAAGGCCGTCGGGATGCAGAGGGTATCGTCTTTAATGAAAGCGTAGGAGGTCGGATCCCAAGCGGTATAGCCTCTTGCTTCACAGGTCGCGCGCAGGCCGCCGGAGGGGAAGGAGGAAGCGTCCGGTTCGCCTTTGATCAGCTCTTTGCCGGAGAATTCCATGATGACGCCGCCGTCGGAGGTGGGCTGGATGAAGCTGTCGTGTTTTTCACTGGTGATACCGGTCAGCGGCTGGAACCAGTGGGTGTAATGGGTGGCGCCGTGTTCGCACGCCCAATCCTTCATCGCGTTGGCGACAACGTTCGCGACCGAAATATCCAGCGCTTCGCCGTTATCGATCGTCTTTTTCAGTGCTTTGTAGGTCTCTTTCGGAAGACGCTGACGCATGGTCGCGTCGTTGAATACCATACTGCCGAAAATTTCAGGAACAGTGCTCATACAAAGATCCTCCTTCAGTCCTGCGGCGCCCATTTTGCTCCGCAGCCGTATAACATAAGGTCAGCGCGTCCTTCTCCCGGGGGATAGAGCCATTTTTGCTTAACAAAATTTATCCCATGTACGAGAGAAGGCGCTGTAGGACTTATCTGACCTACAGCGCCTTTGCTGTTTACGCGTTTATTATATGCCCGCCGGAAGAAAATGTCAAGGCTTTTTTGGGCGGATTGCAAGATTCGTCTATTTGAACTGCATTCATGACAAAAAGGCGGTGCTTTTTTACACTATTGCTGATTCTGACTCCCGATCTTCCTCCGATCCGCCCGGCTTTTCTCCCGGGAAGGCTTATCCGTTGGGATTGTTCTTCTGACGGAAACAGGTGTATTTTGGAGGCACTGTAAAATAGGAGGCGGGAGTCTTTAAATCTGTACAAGTTGCTGAAAATGAAATTTTGAGGGAAAAATATTGCATTTTTGGTTGACATCCGTCCGGTTTCGCCGTATAATGCATTCAATGAACAAAGGCGTTCATCAGAAGGCGGAGTGTACCCTGTCGGTGCTCCGATTTCTGATGAACGCCTTTTTTTCTCTCTTCAAAAGAGAAAAAGCGAGAAGAAAGCGCTCATTTTTTATCCGGCCGGTATGGGGCGGAAAAAGCGCTTCCTTATAAAAGCGGTAAAAATATAAGGAGAGAAAATTCCGGTTCCGATAACAGAAAGGAATGAAAAGTAATGGCAGAAGTCAGCTTCAAAGAAGGCAACATCCGCATCCCATCCGGCTGCGCGATCAGCGGGATGTTTGCAAAGGACGGCCGCAGGATCAGCGGCGAATCGATCGTTCATTCGATGACCGTCATGCATGACCGCTCCAACGGTCTGGGCGGCGGTTTCGCGGGATACGGCATCTACCCTGAATACAAAGACGCCTATGCCTTTCATGTCTTTTACGACAACAAGGCGGCGAAAGAGGAATGTGAGCGGTTTCTTGAAGAGCATTTCGATATCATCAACCTTTCCAAGATCCCGATCCGGAAAAATCCCCGCATTACCGACGAGCCGCTGATCTGGCGGTATTTCGTCAATCCCCTTCCGACTAAGCTGGCGGATTTTCAGCTGGGCGAACGCGAATTCGTCGCCCGCTGCGTCATTCGGATCAACACGACGATCAAAGGTGCATACGTTTTCTCAAGCGGAAAGAACATGGGCGTCTTTAAGGCGGTCGGATACCCGGAGGACGTCGGAGATTTTTACCGGCTGGAGGAATACGCCGGGTACTGCTGGACGGCGCACGGACGCTATCCGACCAACACGCCCGGATGGTGGGGCGGCGCGCATCCGTTTGCGATGCTCGACTACTCGATCGTCCACAACGGCGAGATCTCTTCTTATGATGCGAACCGCCGGTACATTGAAATGTTCGGGTACTCATGTACCCTCCAGACCGATACCGAGGTCATTACCTACATCATCGACTATCTCCACCGTCGGCAGGGGCTGACGATGGAAGAGGTGGCGCAGGTCATCGCCGCTCCCTTCTGGACGACGATCGCCGCAAAATCCCCCGAAGAAAGAGAAAAGGCCACTTTCTTCCGCGACGCCTATGCAAGCCTTCTGATCACCGGACCGTTTTCGATCCTGGTCGGGTTCGAGGGCGGACTGATGGCGCTCAACGACCGATTAAAGCTGCGCTCGATGGTCGCGGCGGAAAAGGGCGATATGTTCTATGTCGCCAGCGAAGAGAGCGCGATCCGGCTGATGGAGCCGGAACCCGACCGGCTCTGGGCGCCGCGCGGCGGCGAACCGGTCATCGTTACGCTCAACAAATGATGGAAAGGGACTGAGGAAGAATGCCTATTCAATATCTGTATCCGGAATATGAGGTCGTGCGCAATCCCGACCTTTGCATCGCCTGCCGCGTATGTGAACGGCAGTGCTCCAACGAGACCCACCGGTTCGACCCCGATCTGAATAAAATGATCTCCGATTCATCCAAATGCGTCAACTGCCACCGGTGCGTCGCACTCTGTCCGACCCGGGCGCTCAAGATCGTCAAGAGCGATCATACTTTTAAGGAAAACTATAACTGGTCCCGCCAGTCGATCGAAGAGATCTACCGGCAGGCCGGAAGCGGCGGCGTGCTCCTCTCGTCGATGGGCAACCCGAAAGATTACCCGATCTACTGGGACAAGATCCTGATTAACGCCTCCCAGGTCACCAACCCTTCGATCGACCCGCTCCGCGAACCGATGGAGACCCGCGTTTTTCTCGGCGCAAAGCCCGACAGCATCCGCCGGGACAAGGACGGAAAGATCATCACCAAGCTCCCGCCCCGGCTCACTCTTTCAACCCCGATCATGTTCTCGGCGATGAGCTACGGCTCGATCAGCTATAACGCCCACGCAAGCCTTGCAAGGGCGGCCAGAGAGCTTGGAATCTATTACAACACCGGCGAAGGCGGTCTGCACGAAGACTTTTACGCATACGGTGAAAATACGATCGTACAGGTCGCGTCCGGACGGTTCGGCGTCCACAAGGATTTTCTGGAAGCGGGCGCGGCGATCGAGATCAAGATGGGACAGGGCGCAAAACCGGGCATCGGCGGACATCTTCCCGGCGCGAAGGTATTCGGGGACGTCTCCAAAACCCGTATGATTCCGGCGGGAACCGATGCGATCTCCCCCGCTCCCCATCACGACATCTACTCGATCGAAGATCTGCGGCAGCTGGTCTTTTCGCTCAAGGAAGCGACCGAGTACAAAAAGCCGATCATCGTCAAGATCGCTGCGGTACATAATGTCGCCGCCATCGCTTCCGGCATCGCAAGAAGCGGCGCGGACATCATCGCAATCGACGGTTTCCGGGGCGGCACGGGCGCTGCGCCCACCCGCATCCGCGACAACGTCGGCATCCCGATCGAGCTTGCGCTCGCGGCGGTCGATCAGCGGCTGCGCGACGAAGGGATCCGCGGCAACGTTTCGATCGTGGTCGGCGGTTCGATCCATTCCTCGACCGATGTAGTCAAGGCCATCGCGCTCGGCGCGGACGCCGTTTATATCGGAACAGCGGCGCTTCTGGCGCTCGGATGTCATCTCTGCCGCAGCTGTCAGGCGGGCAAGTGCAACTGGGGCATCGCGACCCAGCGGCCGGAACTGGTCAAGCGGCTGAATCCGGATGTCGGATGTGAGCGGCTGGTCAATCTCGTCCAAGCCTGGACGCATGAGATCAAGGAGATCATGGGCGGCATGGGCATCAACTCGATCGAAGCGCTCAAAGGCAACCGGCTGATGCTCCGCGGAATCGGGCTTTCCGAGACCGAGTTGAGAATTCTCGGGATTAAGCACGCCGGTGAATGATATTCGCAAGCGAATATCATTCACCCTGAATAGATTCTCGCGGAATTCTCCGCTGCGAGTCAATTCGGGATTCCGGGCAATAAAGAGAAACAACGCAATTTTATTCCCCTCGAATAACTCCTCGCGGATGTATCCGTTGCGGGGTAATTCGGGATTCCGGGCAGAAAGTGCTTAGCCGCAATTTTATTCTCCTGGCTGAGCCAAATAAAACTTTCCTTTACCGATCAGAAAAATAAAATTCGGAAAGGATCCTCTCTCATAATCACTATCGGATTGAATCAGAAAAATGAATCGCACATAAGCGGAAAAGGGAGAATCCAAAGAGAAAAAAGAGGTTCTCCCGCAGGAAAACCGGCCGGGAACTGGCAGAGCACGGAAATGCGGCGAAGGTCGCCTAATTCTCTTGACAACCGGCTCAAAATAGCTTAACATTATGATGTATTGGTATGTGCAGGATAAAAAAAGATGGGAAGAACCCCCTGCCGGCCATACAGGAAATTGGAGGATTGGATCGCGTTTTCCCGCGAAGATTTTGAGTCAGGAAAGGATCAGAAGTTATGTTAACTGCAATCACCGGCATCAACTGGGGCGACGAAGGCAAAGGCCGTATGGTCGACCTGCTTTCGGAAGAATATGATATCGTTTGCCGCTATCAGGGCGGTAACAACGCGGGCCACACCGTTAAAAACTCCCGCGGCAAATTCGTTTTGAACCTCCTTCCGTCCGGTATCCTCCGTCCGGAGGTCACCTGTGTCATGGGCAACGGCATGGTCATCGACCTGGCGCATCTGGACAAGGAAATCGCTTCTCTTCGTGAAAAAGGGATCGAGATCACGCCCGACCACCTGAAGATCAGCAACCGGGCAACCATCTGTATGCCCTATCACGTCCAGCAGGATAAGCTGGAGGAAGAGCGTCTGGGCGCCGCGAAATTCGGCTCGACTCTGCGCGGCATCGCGTATGTCTACGGCGACAAATATATGAAGAAAACCCTTCGTATGGGCGATCTGCTCCATCTGGAAGAGGTCAAGGATCGTCTGCGCACCATCGTTGAATGGAAGAGCCTGACGCTGACCAGCATCTATGGCTGCGATCCGTTAAGCTTTGATGAGATCTACGGCTGGCTGGAAAAATACGCGGCTATCTTCAGACCCTATATCTGCGACATCGGCGAGTACCTGAACAAGGCTGACCGCGAAGGCAAGAAGATCCTGTTCGAGGCTCAGCTGGGCGCGCTGCGTGACATCGACTACGGCATCTACCCGATGACCACCTCCTCCAACGTTATCGGCGCGTTCGCTCCGATCGGCGCCGGTCTCCCCGGCAAGAAGCTGGACAAATCGGTTGGCGTCATGAAGGCGTATTCCTCCTGTGTCGGCGAAGGCCCCTTTACGACTGAGCAGGCAATGACCGAGGAAGAAAAGCATGATCTGCGCGAAGCAGGCCACGAATACGGCGCTGCGACCGGCCGCCCGAGAAGAGTCGGCCCGATTGATATCGTTGCTTCCCGTTACGGTGTTTCCTGCCAGGGCGCGGACGAGCTTGCACTGACGCTGCTCGACGTTCTGGACTATATGGATCGCATCCCGGTCGTCACCCACTATGACGTAGACGGTGAGATCATCGATTACTTCCCGATGGGCGAAGCGCTCAACCGTGCAAAACCGGTCGTCGAGTATCTCCCCGGATGGAAGTGCGACATCACCTCCGCGCGCAAGTGGGAAGATCTCCCCGAAGCGGCGCAGAACTATGTCACCTATCTGGAAAAGGCTGTCGGCTGCAAGATCAAATATATCTCGGTCGGCGCTGAAAGAGAACAGGTGGTCATTCGCTAAATTGAAAAATACGTTTTCGATTTAGCGAGCGTGGGAATTATTTCTAAAAGCTGAATACTAAAAGGAAAGCCCCGGTAAAAAGAAAAAGGCAAAAAGCCAGCCGGGCTTTCCTTCCCTCTTAGGGAGCCTTTTAGGGAGCCTTATAGGGAGCCCCTACGGGGGAAAACGGGTAAACACCCAAATTATAAAGGCAGGGAACTTTCATGAAACGAGTATATGTAAACGAGGAATGGTGCCTCGGGTGCCATCTGTGTGAGTATTACTGCGCTTTTGCCAACTCGGGCGTTTCCGACATGGTCAAGGCGCTGAAAAACGTCCGGATCAATCCCCGTATCCGCATCGAAGAGGAAAACGGCGTCAGCTTTGCGGTGTCCTGCCGGCACTGTAACGACCCGATCTGTGTCAAGAGCTGCATCACCGGCGCTCTGACCAGAGAAAACGGCGCAGTCGTCTTTAATCACGACAAATGCGTCGGATGCTTTACCTGCGTCCTCTCCTGCCCCTACGGCGCGATCATGCCTTCGGACGACAGTGTGGTACAGAAATGTGAGCTTTGCATGAAAAACTCCTTCGGCGCGCCGGTCTGTGTCCAACACTGTCCCAACCAGGCGATCGTTTACGAAGAAAGATAAGCCCGATCAGGGGAAGCGCCAGAAGAGCGCTTTTGAAAGAAAGGATTGAATTTGGCATGAAATATGTGATCATCGGCAACTCTGCCGCCGCTGTCGGATGTATCGAGGGGATCCGTCAGATCGACCGGGAATCCCCCATTACGCTGATCGCGTCCGAACCGCACCACACCTATTCCCGCCCGCTGATCTCCTATCTTCTCTGCGGGAGAACGGATGAGGAGCGGATGAAATACCGCCCGGATTCCTTTTATGAGGAAAACGGTGTTCAGGCGCTTCTCGGTCAGACGGTCACTGCGATCGACCCGGAGAAGAAAACCGTCTCCCTTTCGGACGGAGAGCAGATTTCTTACGACAAACTGATGGTCGCGACCGGCTCGCGCCCCTTTGTTCCGCCGATCGACGGGCTGGATCAGGTAAAGAACAAGTTTACCTTTATGACGCTCGACGATGCGCACGCGCTTGAAAACGCGCTCACCCCTTCCTCCCGCGTACTGATCATGGGCGCGGGGCTGATCGGGCTGAAATGCGCCGAAGGAATCGAAGGCAAAGCCGCTTCGATCACGGTCGTCGATCTTGCCGATCACATTCTTCCTTCCATCCTCCAGCCGGAACCCGCGGCGCTTGTTCAGAAATACATCGAATCCCATTCTTCTATCCGCTTTGTCCTCGGGGACGCGGCGGCGCGTTTTACCGAAAATACCGCCGTTTTGAAAAGCGGGAAAGAGCTTCCGTTTGATGTGCTCTGTGTCTGTGTCGGCGTCCGTCCGAATACCGCGCTCATCTCGGAAGCGGGCGGAGCGGTCGGCCGCGGAATCACGGTAAACGAAAAAAGCGAGACCTCTCTTCCTGATATTTACGCAGGCGGCGACTGCACCGAATGCCATGATATCACGATCGATGGAACCCGCATTCTCGCTCTTCTCCCCAACGCTTATTTGCAGGGAGAGACAGCCGGCATCAACATGGCGGGCGGTGTGAATGGCGAAGAAAAATTGTTTGATACGGCGATCCCGCTCAACGCCATCGGCTTCTTCGGACTGCATATGGTCACGGCCGGAAGCTATGACGGAGAAGTCACCGTTCAGTCGGGTGAGGACAGCTACCGGCTCTTTGCGGTCAAGGACGGGCACTTAAACGGATTTATCCTGATCGGCGACGTCGCGCGCGCCGGAATCTACACTTCGATGATTCGCACGCAGCGTCCGATCGATTCGGTCGATTTTGAGTTATTGCTTGAAAAGCCGCAGCTGATGGCGTTTACACGCGCCGACCGGAAAGAGATGCTTGCAAAGGCACACTGAGAGCGCCTGAAGGAGGAAAGGGACATGATTATCGATGCCAAAGAACTCGGATATAAAGAGTTGAACGAAAAGATCCGCGAAACGAGCGACCCGGTTATCACGATCGAGAACTGCATCGGTCAGCGGTATATCGGCGCCGGACTTTCCGGCAAAAACATCACCATCCACGGAATCCCCGGAAATGCGCTCGCGGCGTATATGAACGGCTCGACCATCACCGTTATCGGAAACGCGCAGGACGCGACCGCCGATACGATGAACGACGGCGTGGTCTGCATCCACGGCTCGGCCGGAGACGCGACCGGGTATGCGATGCGCGGCGGGCATATCCTCGTCAAGGGCGATACCGGATACCGCGCCGGGATTCACATGAAGGAATATGAGGACAAGATCCCGGTTTTGATGGTCGGCGGGAAGGCCGGTTCCTTCCTCGGCGAATATCAGGCGGGCGGTCTGATCGTTATTTTCAACATCGACGGCGGAGAAGAAGCGCCGGTCGGGTATTTCTGCGGAACCGGTATGCACGGCGGACGGATCTTCCTGCGCTGCTCGACCCCTCCGCGTGATCTTCCCGCTCAGGTCAGCTGGCGAGATGCCGAGAAGGAGGATCTGGAGTCGATCCGGGGCTATGCGGAGGAGTTTGCCGAAGCGTTCGGATATGACGCGGACGAGCTTTTGTCCCATCATTATATCGTCCTGACCCCGAACAGCGCTAACCCCTATAAGCAGCTCTATACCCCCAACTGAGTTTCCTAATCAAATTGCATCAAAAAGAGTAAAGTGTTTCCGCGGTTTTTCTTTCCCGAAACGCTTTACTCTTTTGTGTTTTTATCTTATAATAGAGAAGTATTCATCCGGCGATGCACAGGAAAGCGTCGGGTACTAAACATTAAAACGAAAGGATGTTATCATGGAAAACCAGAAGGTCATCGTCCTCGATTTCGGCGGACAGTATAACCAGCTGATCGCACGCAGAGTGCGCGAATGCAACGTCTACTGCGAAGTCCTTCCTTACACGACTCCGATTGAAAAGCTGAAAGCGGAGAACCCGATCGGTATCATCTTTACCGGCGGCCCGAACAGTGTTTATCTTGAAACGTCTCCTCATTATGACCCCGAGATCTTTAACCTCGGCGTTCCGATCCTCGGTATCTGCTACGGCTGTCAGCTGATGGCGCATACGTTGGGCGGTAAGGTCACCGAAGCGCAGGACGATTCCGCCCGCGAATACGGCAAGACGCTGACCTACTACGATACCGACTGCAAGCTGTTCAAAGGGCTTCCCGCAGAGGGAATCTCCTGGATGAGCCACGGCGATTATATGGCAAAGGTTCCGGAAGGCTTCAAGCTGACCGCGCATTCCGACGCCTGCCCCAACGTCGCGATCGCTGATGAAGCGCGCGGCTTTTACGGCGTACAGTATCACCCCGAAGTCAACCATACCGAAAACGGCGTCAAGATGATCCGCAACTTCCTCTATGAGGTCTGCGGCGCGAAGGGCGACTGGACGATGGGCGACTATCTCAAAACGGCGATTGCCCAGATCCGTGAGAAGGTCGGCGACGGCAAGGTTTTACTCGCTCTTTCGGGCGGTGTAGACTCTTCGGTCGCGGCGGCGCTGCTTGCAAAAGCGGTCGGTCCTCAGCTGACCTGTATCTTTGTTGACCACGGTCTGCTCCGCAAGAACGAAGGCGACGAGGTCGAAGCGATCTTTGGTGCGAAGGACATCAATTTCGTCCGCGTCAATGCAGAGGAACGTTTCCTTTCCAAGCTGGCGGGCGTATCCGAGCCGGAAAAGAAGCGCAAAATTATCGGCGAAGAATTTATCCGCGTCTTTGAGGACGAAGCCAAGAAGATCGGACGGGTCGATTATCTGGTTCAGGGCACGATCTATCCCGACGTTATCGAATCGGGCGCGGGAAATGCCGCTGTCATCAAGAGCCATCACAACGTCGGCGGTCTTCCCGACTATGTTGATTTCAAGGAGATCATCGAGCCGCTGCGGCTTCTGTTCAAAGACGAAGTCAGACAGCTCGGTCGCGAACTTGAACTGCCCGAATACCTGGTCATGCGTCAGCCCTTCCCCGGCCCCGGTCTTGCGATCCGCGTCATCGGCGAGATCACCAAGGAGAAGCTAGAGATTCTGCGCGACGCCGACTTCATCTTCCGCGACGAGATCGCCAAAGCGGGACTCGAGTATTCGATCAACCAGTATTTCGCGGTTCTGACTAATATGCGTTCGGTCGGCGTTATGGGCGACGGACGCACCTATGACTACACGCTGGCGCTGCGCGGCGTCACCACGACTGACTTTATGACGGCGGACTGGGCGCGGATCCCGTACGAGGTTCTCGACAAGATCTCTGTCCGCATTGTCAACGAGGTTCGTTCGATCAACCGCATTGTGTATGATATTACCAGCAAACCCCCGGCAACGATCGAGTGGGAATAAGAAAATTTTATCCTGATGCCGTTTTCTCCGGCTCTTGAGCCGAAAAAGTGGCGAAACGGAGAGGTTTTCAGACACGTTTGATAGCAGATTGATAGCACTTCTTAAAATCAGGCTTTTTGAGTTATCGTGAAGGTAACCGCTGGCTTGCAGGTGTGCTGAACATTATCCTAAATATTAAAAAGGTCTTACCGATTTTTGTTGTCGGTAAGACCTTTTTTATTTGTCCACTTTAAGTTCTTCTGTCAGCCAGTCGCTGAGCTGTTGAGAGGGGACTTTCGCCCAGATGCGGGAGGTATCATATTCTGGGTAGCGGTAACGCCAACGATCGTATTCCTCTTTTGTGATCTCACCTGCTTCCAGTTTGGCAACCTGTTCCCTCCAGGCAATGAGAGAACGGCTCAATTCAGCGGCATCCTTCCCCTGAAACACATCCACCCGGAGATGAACCTCACCGTCACATTCGCAGACCTTTAGACCATATCTGTCCTCCAGTGTAAACAGCGTGTGCATCAGACCAATGTAGGAATCAATATCCGGTACGGACAACGCCGCCGGAGAAACATCAAGGATATTAGCAAGGGCAGCGGTCATTTCCGCTTTTGGTGTTCTTGTCCCGGTTTCATACTGAGCCAATCGGACGTCAGCAGACTTCTCAGGAAAGCCAAC
>JALEHK010000019.1 GCA_022770625.1 Oscillospiraceae bacterium
CGGGAAAGGGTGTAGCGGTCATAGGAGGTCTTGCGCACGCCGATCGTCGAGGTATGCTTAAAGATCAGCGCGGCAAACGTCTCCGCGTTTTCCGGACGGCAAAGGCAGGTCAGCAGGACGCCGGGACGGTTTTTCTTCATCTGGACAGGCTGGGTAAAAACGTCGAGTGCTCCGGCTTCAAGCAGAGCATCGACCGCAAAGCCGATCGACTCCCCGTCCATATCGTCGATATTGCAGGAAAGACTGGCGATCCGGTCTCCGGCATCCTCCGTTTCACCGAGGAAGGCGCGCAGACAGTTGGCGGCGGGGAAGACCTTGGTACCGATGCCGTATCCGATTTTCTCGGTCGCCATGACCGGCATCTCGCCGAACCGGGTCGCGAAATGATGAAGCAGCGCAGCTCCGGTCGGGGTGCAGAGTTCGCCCTGGATCGAGCCGGTATAGCTGGGAATTCCGTGCAGCAGATAGGCGGTCGCAGGAGCGGGAACGGGAAGGATCCCGTGTGCGCAGCGGACGTGTCCGTTTCCGACGTGAACCGGCGAAACCACGACCTCGTCCGCGCCGATCATCTCCATCAACAGGCAGACGCCGGTGATGTCGGCGACCGCATCCATGCTTCCGACCTCATGAAAATGGATCTGGTCAACCGGCGCGTTGTGGGCACGGCTTTCCGCTTCGGCAATCAGTTCGTAAACGGCAAGCACATCCGCGCGTACTTTGTCCGAAAGGTCAAGATGAGAGACGATATGGCGGATATCTGCCAGGCTGGTGTGATGATGGTGGTGCGTATGTTCGTGGTCGTGTTCGTGCTCATGGTCATGATGATGTTCATGTTCGTGTTCGTGCTCATGGTCATGATGATGTTCGTGTTCGTGCTCATGGTCATGCTCGTGCTCATGGTCATGGTCATGATGATGGTCATGAATGTGCTCTTCAACAGAATCGGAGGCAAGATTCACGTCCTCGCTGATCTCTTCTTCTCCGCCGACCGTGACCCGCATATGTGTACCGTGGATGCCGCAGGTATCGGCTCCTTCCGCGGCGACATGGATGCCGGGAAGTCCAAGCCCGTTCATCTTTTTAAGAAACGCATCGGTATCGACCAGTTCGGAGAGCGCCGCCATCAGCATATCGCCGGCCGCGCCCATCCCGCATTCAAGATAAAGTGTTTTCATGAGGAAACTTCCTTTCTGTATCCATAATTTTTATTCAGAGAAAGACCGTTCATCCCGGCTTTTCCCGGTGGTGCGGTGGTTGATCCGGCTGGCGAGAAAGCCCGCGCCGAAACCGTTGTCGATATTGACGACGCTTACGCCGCTGGCGCAGCTGTTGAGCATACTGAGAAGCGCCGAAAGGCCGTTAAAGCTCGCGCCGTATCCGACCGAGGTCGGAACACCGATGACCGGACAATCGACCAGCCCGCCGACAACGCTTGCAAGCGCGCCCTCCATTCCGGCAACGGCAATTACAACGTTGGCCTGCATCAGAATGTCCAGTTTGGATAGAAGCCGCTGAAGCCCCGCCACGCCGACATCGTACAGCCGGACGACCTTATTTCCGAGCGCTTCGGCGGTGAGCGCCGCCTCTTCACAGACCGGCTGATCGGAGGTTCCTCCCGATGCGACGACAATATAGCCGTTGGTGTCGATATGTTCCACCTTGTTGACGATACCGATCCTGGAGAGAGGATCGTACCAGAGGCTCGGATTGGCGGCCCGGACGGTTTCCTCCGCTTCGGGATGCATCCGGGTGATCAAAATGTTGCTCCCTCCGTGGGCGGACATTGCGGCGGCAATGGACGCGATCTGTTCAGGAGTTTTGGACGCGCCGTAGATGACCTCCGCGCTTCCCTGACGAAGCGCGCGGTGATGGTCGATCTTGGCAAAGCCCATCTCCTCAAACGGTTCGAGCTTGAGCTGAAGCGCCGCCTGATCGACGGTCATGGTTCCGTCGCGGACAGCGGCAAGGATCTCGCTGGTGGTCAATTGGAATCATCCTTTCGGAAAGTTTTTTATGTTATTCGCGGGGGAGACGCGGCTGCATATCGAGCAGAACGGTGTCAAAGGATTCGTGAAGCGTCGCAAAGGTTTTCTCCCGTCTTTCCTTGTTCAGTTCCCACTGGCTTTCAGTAAGCTGAAGCCGGGCGGCGCCATGGAAAACGCGGACGCGGAAATCGGTAAATCCAAGGGCAAAAAGGGCGTTTTCCGCTTTTTCGACCTTCGCGAGCGTCTCCTTATCGATCGGGGTTCCGGTCGGTACGCGGGTCGCGAGGCAGGCGTAGCTGGGCTTATCCCAGGTAACCAGTCCGCGCTTTTTGCTCTCGGCACGGATGTCAGCCTTGGTCAGCCCGCAGAGCCGGAGCGGGGATTCCGCCTTCATCTCCCGGAGCGCTTTCATGCCGGGGCGGTCATCCTCAGCGTCGGAAGCGTTGCTGCCGTCGATCAGCGTTGCGCCAAGCTCGTCGGCACGGGCACGCAGAAGAGAAAAGATCGTCTGCTTGCAGTAGTAGCAGCGGCGGGCATCGTTGCGCACGACATCAGGACTGGTCAGCGGATCGGCGCGGAGTACCTCAAACGGTACGCCGATCTTTTCCGAGATCTTCTGGGCGTCCTCGAGTTCAAAATCCGGCTGGAAAACGGTCTTGACAAAAATTGGGGTGATCTCCGCGCCCATTTCCTTTGCCGCAGCAAAGAGGAACGAGGAATCGACACCGCCCGAAAAGCCTAAAACGAGTTTGGGGTGAGCGGCAAAGTAGCTTTTCAGTGCGTCCATTTTTTCCTGAATCGTCATTTTTGTACCGTCCTTTACAATTACAGTCCTTTCCTTTCTCAAAACAAAAGCCACGAAGATCTAAAGCCGCCCCTTTTGGGGCAGAACTAAAAAACCTTCGTGGCGGCCTTCATGACACGCGTTTTGAATCAGGTGGGTAAATTTCTCTTTCTATCTACAGATAGGTGTTGCTTATAGTATAATACTTTGAGCATACTCTAAGTCAAGCCCTTTGCCGCCAAAAAACGATCTTTTTAACAGGCTTTTTTTACAATCAGTCTCCGGGGCCTTTGTTGGTAGCCGTTTCACCGACATGATCGCCGGTCGGCGCGGTAATTTCGGAGGATTCTTCGCCGAGCGTACCGCTGTTGCCGGAAGAGGATTCATTGTTTCCGGAAGGAGAGGTCTGGGAAGAATTTCCGCCGGTAGGATCAGTCTCGCCGCCGGTGCTGAAATCATGGTTCAGATTCGGCCCGGAACTGGTGCTCGAGGAAGAAGAACTGCTTTCAGAAGGAGCAGACGAAGCTCCCTGTGCGGAAGAACCGTTCGAGTTGCTGCCCGAACTGCTGCCGGAAGAACCGGTGTTTCCTGTGGAGGAACTGCTGCTTCCGGTATTTCCGGAAACCGATGCACTCGGGCGTCTGGAGGAGGTGCTGTTGTTGCGGTTGGAAGTAGAGGTCGTCGTGCTGCTCTGGAATGCGGAGCCGGAAGAAGAACCAGTTCCGGAGAAAGCGTGGGAGGTGTCCAGCCCGTCGCTCCAGTCGGTCGATTCGTAAAGCTCGTCCAGAGGATTTTCTGAACTGCTTTCAGAACTTTCCGAAGCGGTATTTTCAGAAATGTCCGAGGTAAAGCCCGACTCGCCCGAAGCAGCTTCTCCCGACGAAGCATCCCCCGCAGTCGAAAGGCGGCCGGTGCCCTGTACGTCGGAAAGTGCGCCCGCAACCACGCGGGAACTTAAAAAGAGGGCGGCGAAAACAGCGATCACCTGTACCCAGTAGTTTCGAAAAAAGAATTTCATGGCGTTTGTCCTTTCTGCGGGATCCAATTGATCAATCAATAGAAGGTCGGCTTGACGCGGGAAGTGTTGTTGACACTGGAAGAAAAGTCAAAATCCGCTTCTGATTCGCCTTCCCTGAGCTTTCGCGCAACGATGCACAGCTTGGTGTCGGCGCGGTTGTTGGAACAGGTCTGGAGCGTCAGGAAGGTGTCGGATGTGTTCACGTCCACCGGGTTGGTGAAGTAGCTTCGTGCGGTTACCTCGTCGATGTACCACTGAGCCTTTTCCTCTGAGGTGGAGGTGACATAGTTATAGTACTCAAAAACCTCTCCGCGCCCGGCGTCGGTATTGGCTTCAAACGCCGCAAAGACGACCCACTCGCTTTCGTTGTAAATGGTATCAAAGGTGAGAAAGGGATGATCTTTGTAAAAATCAGCGTCCCGATAGCCGATCAGCTGATGAAAAACATATCCGGCGTTCATGTTATGCCCATAGACAATCGTGTTTTTCGCCCAGTAGTCTTTTTGGATTGGAACCCGATAGTCGATATAGGGAAGCCCGTATGGGTCTTTCTCTCCGTAAAGATCGTGGGAAAGGTAATAGTCGTTGTCCTCCGCCTGCATGATCGGGAGGTCGATATTGGTGTCCGGAATGGTCAGCCATCCGGTCACGTCCGAATTGACGGCATACAGGGAAGCAAACTTGGAAAGATATCCTTCCGGAAGCCCGCTTTCTTCTTCAGTGGTCGGCGGGGCGGTATAGACTTCTACCGCTTTCTGAATATCCTTGACGTTTTGCTGAATCGCGTTTTGCTCCGATACAGTCATCCCGCTGGTCACGACGAGCACCGCCAGTGCCGCAATCAGCGCCGTTTTGATCAGCGCGTCGCCGATTCCGTCTCCCTTCCACGGAAGGATGGAAGCGGCAAACGAAACAAGCGGTGAGCGGGCGTATTTTTTATAGCGAGCCGCAGGTGTCAGAAGCGAACGTGCGGAGGGCTCTTCGCTGAGGAGCCCAATCAGAAGCAAAACCGCCTGTTCGATCGCTCGTTCGGTCATCGCCTCCAAAAGCGCCGGATCGGATAGATCTCCGGGGCAGGCGATCTGCTGGACAGCGGCTTTTTTGCCGTTGGTAACGGCGATGAAAAGGGTCGAGGTGTCGGTGTCCCGGTCGGCTGAGGGGTCGCCCGAAAGGGGAGAGGGGAGAAGGGTCGGACCGGTGACGGCGGCGCCCCATTCGGTTCCACCCGCAAATCTCGTCTGCATCGCCCGGACAATCGCCGCTTCTCTCGAAACGGCTCCGTATTTTCTCTCAAACGATGCAGGGAGAGAACGAAGCGTTCCGGTGATCAGCCGCAGCTTCGAAGACTTATCCGCCGCGCCTGCCATTTTATCTTTGAGATCGGAAGGGAACCGAAGAGAGGCAGATGTTTTTTTCTTTTTCAGCAGATCATCCGCCTGCTGAAAAAGGTTCTGAAGATTTTCCATAAACGTGCACGCTCCTTCTTACGAAAATGCGGGCGGTTCATTCCTCGCTGCGGATCATCTTGAACTCGGTTCCGGCGATTGCCCGTTCGATCAGAGGCTCGTAATCAAACCGGCTTTCCGCCCGTTCAAGAATGTCGAGCTTGGGCTTGGTGCAGGGATGCTTGGGGGTAAAGACGGTGCAACAGTCCTCATAGGGAAGGATCGACGTTTCATAGGTTTCGATCTCGCGGGAGATTTTGATAATCTCCCCCTTGTCCATGCCGATCAGCGGACGAAGGACAACGAGCGGCGTCGCGTTGTCGGTGCAGTAAAGCGCCTCAAGCGTCTGGGAAGCGACCTGTGCAAGGCTTTCGCCGGTGACGAGCGCGGGGATCTTTTTTTCCTGAGCAATGCGGGTCGCGATCCGCATCATCAGCCGACGCATCATGACGGTGAACAGTTCTTCGGGGCAATGCTCCTTGAGCGCTTCCTGAAGCTCGGTAAAGGGAACGCAGTAAAAAGGAAGCCGTCCGGTATAGGGAACCAGCTTGCGGCAGAGCGTCTCGACTTTTTCGCGCGCCCGTTCGCTGGTATAGGGCGGACTCTGGAAATGGATGGTCGAGAGGGCAAGTCCGCGCTTGGCCATCATATACGCCGCAACCGGAGAATCAATTCCGCCCGAGATCAGAAGCATCGCTTCGCCCGATGAGGAAACCGGCATACCGCCTGCTCCCGGAATTTTACCGGCATGGATATAGGCGCCGCGGTCGCGGATCTCGACCATAACGGTCACATCGGGGTTGTGGACATCGACCTTCAGACGATGGAAACGGGAAAGAATTTTCCCGCCGACTTCTGCCGAAATCTGCGGCGAGGTCAGAGGAAAGCTCTTGTCCGAGCGCTTGGCTTCGACCTTGAAGGTGGAAGCGTCGAAAAGATCGTTTTCGATGTAGTCGCAGACATGAGAGAGAATATCGTCCATGTTCTTTTCCAGAACAATCGCCCGCGAGATGGACGCGATGCCAAAGACATGGCGGAGCGCTTTAATTGCTCCGTCAAAATCATAAAACGCGCTGTCCTCAGGCGTGATATAGATGGTGGACTGCATACAGGAAAGGGAGATCTTTCCGAATTCCTGAAGGCGCCACTTGATGTTGCGCATCAGAATCTCTTCAAACTTGCGGCGATTTAAGCCCTTGAGGGCAATCTCGCCGTTTTTGGCGAGGATAATTTCTTTCATAAACAGTTCCTTTCTGAATAACGTCAGTCAACACCGACGACCTTTCTGAGCTTTTCGGTTACTTCCCGGAGCGCATCGGCAAAACAATCGATCTGTTCAGCGGTCGTTTCGCGGGAAAAGCTGATCCGGAGCGCCGAACGTACCCGTTCGAGCGGGAGATGGAAAGCGGCAAGGGTGCTGCTCTGCGCGCCTTTGGAACAGGCCGAGCCGGAAGAAACATAGATTTCTTTCTCCTCAAGCGCATGAAGCATGATTTCGGACGGAACCCCCGGAACCGAGATGTTCAGAAGGTGGGGGCATCCGTCTGCGGGGGAATTGATGACAACGCCGGGGATCTCTGCCATCCGCGCTCTGAGCTGTGCATTAAGCTCCCGATAGTTCCGGGCAATGGCCGCCTGATTCTTCCGGATCATCGAAAAAGCCGCGCCCATACCGGCAATCATCGGAACCGCTTCGGTACCCGAATGGAGATTTTTCTCCTGTCCGCCGCCGTATTCGACCGGAAGGATCCGGACGCCTTTTCGGATATAAAGTCCGCCGACCCCTTTGGGCGCATAAAGCTTATGCCCCGAAAAAGAGAACAGATCGACTCCCAGACGCTCGACCGAGAGAGGAATCTTGGTAAAGCCCTGTACCCCGTCGATATGCGTGATCAGTTCCGGAAAGCGCTTTTTGACCGCCGGGATGACCTTATCGTAGGGAAGAATCGTTCCCATCTCGTTGTTGACCATCATCATGCTCAGTAAAACGGTATCTTCATCAACCGCGTCGAGAAAGTCATACGGGTCAAAATGCCCGTCCGCTCGGGGAGCAACCCGCTTGACGGTGTAGCCGCGCTTTTCCATTGCGGTGATCGTCGCGCCGACCGAAGAGTGCTCGACGGTCGTTGTGACGATCGTTTTCCCGGCGCGGGGGCGCGCGGCGAGAGCGCCCTGAATGGCGATATTGTTGGAATCGGTCGCACCGCCGGTAAAGTAAACGCAGTCGTATGCGCATCCCAGAAGCGCCGCCGCTTCTTTCCGCGCGGCGGTCAGAATATGCTCGGCGTCCAGCCCTTTCTTATGAAGGGACGAGGGGTTTCCATAGTCACGCACCATCGCGTTCATTGCAGCCTCTGCCGCTTCGGGACAGACCCGCGTGGTCGCACAGTTATCCAGATAAATTTCCAAGAGACGTTAACTCCTTAAAGCGTAATGATGCTGTTAAGTTTCGCAGCATTAAATTCTACCTTGTTGTATTTGTCCGTTAAGGACAAATACGGTAGCGTCCGCGGAGCTTTGCTCCGTAGCGTTTATTATACAACAAAATCTGCTTCTTTTCCAGTAGGAGAAAATGAATATTGAAAAATAATCAAAAAAGACCCGCAGCTTTTGTGACTGCGGGTCTTTTTCCTTTATTCAATTATTTATTAAAAACATTCTTGTCCAGACGATCCATCGCATCGACAACCAGACTGTGCGGAACCGCGAGATTCAGGCGGATCGCATAGGGACGGTTGAAGGGGCGGCCATCCTGCCAGATAACGCCGACCGCGACGCCTGCCTTTAAGAGGGTATCCATATCGGTGTTATGCTCTTTGACCCACTCTTCGCAGTCCAGATAGAGCATATAGGTGCCCTGCGGCTTGGAAAGGGTGACGCCTTTGAAGTGGGTGGTGATGTAATCGTAGGCGTAGTTTACGTTGTCGGTCAGAACTTCACGCAGCTCATTAACCCATTCTTCGCCTTCCGGCTTGTAAGCGCCGATCAGCGCGTGCATACTCAGTACGTTCATCGAGTTGTAATGGCTGGTGCGGGACTGAGCGTTTACCCGGTCGCGGAGATATTTGCTGTAGATGATGTGGTAGGAACCGATAAGCCCTGCCAGGTTGAAGGTCTTGGAAGGAGCATAAACGCCGATCGTGCGCATCTTTGCGTCCTCGCTGACCGACTGGGTCGGGATGTGCTGATAGCCGGAAAGGGTGAGGTCGCTCCAGATCTCGTCCGAGATAACAACACAGTCGTTATTCTTATAGACCTCCATCGCTTTCTCGATCTCTTCGCGGGTCCAGACACGGCCGGTGGGGTTGTGAGGGCTACAGAAGATCGCGAGGTGGATGTTGTTTTCCTTGATCTTCTTGTCCATGTCCTCATAGTTCATCCGCCATACGCCGTTTTCGTCGCGGTAGAGGTCGCTGTGGACGATCTTGCGTCCGGCATTGTTCATCGTGCCGGTAAATCCGATATAGGTAGGCGAGTGGAGCAGAACCGCTTCGCCGGGCGCAGTAAATGCCTGAATGGCGGAAGAGACACAGCCCAGTACGCCGTTTTCATATCCGATGTCGTCGGCAGTCAGACCCTTAACGCCGTTGCGGACATCCTGCCAGTGGATGATCGAGTCAAAGTATTCCTTCGTCGGACGGAAGTAGCCGAAAGCCGGGTGTTTGACGCGTTCGATGATGGCTTCCTGAATGGTGGGGACGGTGGCAAAGTTCATGTCTGCGACCCACATCGGAATGCGGGAATAACCCTCGGAAATCTCCGCACCGGGAATCGGGATGGAATCGACGGCAATCGAATCCTTGCCTGCACGATCCATGATCGTAGTAAAATCGTATTTCATGATAGAAACCCCTTTCTCCATTCGGACGCCTTTTTTCGGGCGCCGTTTTTGATAGTCTTATCTTAACACAAACAAAATGGCTTTTCAACCAATTTTCATGTGAAGAATGAAAAATGAAGGAATAAAGATGAAGATTTGAGAAAACGATGTTTGCTTTTGACTTGCCGGTCGGAGCGAACGCCCTTTTCAAGCGTCCTCTGCGGGGTTTGAAAACCGTCAAAACTCTCGCGTTAGCGCCCAATCCACTCCTGAGACAGTCAGGAAAGTTTAGGTCAAGTCCATTTGATTTTCTTTGTTGAATTTGCGCAGCAAATTCGTAATGCCAGCTTGTCTGGCAGAAAGGCTTGCAGGATTCAAAAGGACAGCGTCCTTTGCCTGCACCCTCCGCCGATATTCACTCTTTTTCACAGCTTCAAAAATGTTCCCGTCTGCGTTGTTCCGCAAAGCGGAACCCAAAATATTGTCCTAAACCAAAAGGCGTGTTCCTGATATCGCCGCATAAAAAATTCACACCTCCCTCACAACTTTTCCTTTCCTGTCTGCTTTTTCTGCCTTATAATAATAGAAAGATATGTCAAAAAAGAGAGGCTATATAGAATGAATGTCCAATTCTCCCCGGAGGAACGGGGGCTTTCTTCCGCCGAGGTGCAGCAGAAGATCGAAGCGGGAAAGGTAAACCGCACCGATATTTCCACCGGAAAGACGGTCAAGGAGATCGTCCGCTCCAACCTGCTGACCTACTTTAACCTGATTTTTCTGATTATCACGATCCTTTTGTGCGTCGTCGGCTCCTTCCGCAACCTGACCTTTCTCCCGGTCATCATCGGCAACACCCTGATCGGGATTGTTCAGGAGGTGCGCGCGAAAAAGGTCTTGGATAAAATGAACCTCCTAAACGCCCCCCACGCGCAGGTCATCCGCGACGGAAAAGAGTCCCGGATTCTTTCGGAAGAACTGGTCGAAGGGGATACGGTGGTGCTGTCGGCGGGAGATCAGATCTGCGCCGACGCGCAGGTTCTCTCCGGAAGTATTCAGGTCAATGAATCGCTCCTGACCGGCGAAGCCGACGAGGTCGGGAAAGAGGCGGGAAGCGAGCTTTTGTCGGGCAGCTTTGTCGTATCGGGAACCTGCCGCGCGGTGCTGACCCATGTCGGCGCGGACTCCTATATCTCCCGCCTGACCGAAGAGGCCAAGGTGATGGGAGACGGCGAGCAGTCGGAAATGATCCGCTCGATCAACCAGATCGTTAAGTGGATGGGGATTGCCGTTATCCCGATCGGAATCATTCTTTTTGTTCAGAGCTTTTTCTTCAACGATGAACCTTTCCGTAAAAGCATCGTCTCGATGGTCGCGGCCGTGATCGGTATGATCCCCGAAGGGCTTTACCTGCTGACAACGGCGGCGCTTGCCCTTTCGACCATCCGCCTTGCCCGGAGAAAAGTCCTGCTCCACGATATGAAGAGCGTTGAAACCCTTGCAAGGGTCGATGTCCTCTGCGTCGATAAGACCGGAACGATCACCGAGCCGGAGATGAAGGTGGACTTGGTCGTGCCGGTACAGATAGACGGGAAGGACGCGCTGTCCGAAAAAGAACTGACCGCGCTTCTCAGCGCTTATGTCCGCGCCTCCTCCGACAACAACGCGACGATGAAAGCCCTCTCCGCCTATGTTCAGTCTCTTCCCGTCTCGGAAAAAGGCCATGCGAAAAAGGCGGACGCCGTTTATCCCTTCTCCTCTTCCGTTAAATACGGCGGTGTCGCCTTTGACGGAAAGACCTGTCTGCTTGGCGCGCCGGAGTTTATCCTCCGGGAGGACTTTGAAACCGTTTCTTCCCAGACCGCTCCCTTCACCGAAAAGGGAAGCCGTGTGCTGCTGCTCGCAGAATATGAAGGAAAGGATCTTTCGGGCGGCCTGACCGAAAAGGCGCGTCCTTTAGGCCTCATCATCCTCCAGAACCCGATCCGTGAAAACGCGGCGGAAACCTTCTCCTATTTCCGGGAGCAGGGCGTCGGGGTCAAGGTTATCTCCGGCGACAATCCGGAAACCGTTTCGAAGATCGCCCAGCAGGCCGGGATCGAAAATGCGGAAAGCTATATCGATGCGTCTTTCCTGGATTCAGACGAAGAAGTGGAGAAAGCCGCCGGTGAATATACCGTTTTCGGACGGGTCACCCCCGCCAGAAAACAGCAGCTTGTCCGGGCACTTCAGGCTCAGGGACATACCGTTGCGATGACCGGAGACGGCGTCAACGATATTCTCGCGATGAAGGATGCCGATTGCAGCGTTGCGATGGCATCGGGAAGCGAAGCGGCGGCACAGGCGGCGCAGGTCGTTTTGCTCGACTCAGATTTTGCCCATATGCCCAGTGTCGTTCTGGAAGGGAGACGGGTCGTCAACAACGTTCAGCGTTCGGCGAGCCTTTTCCTTGTCAAGAATATTTTTTCGCTTCTTCTTTCGGTCTTTTCGGCGGTGTTCATGCTGACCTATCCGTTGGAACCGGCTCAGATTTCCCTCATCAGTATGTTTACGATCGGCATTCCCGGCTTCCTGCTTGCGCTTGAGCCGAACGGCGAACGGATCAAAGGAAACTTCCTGCGCGGAGTTCTTTTCCGTTCTCTTCCCGCTGGAATCACCGATCTGCTTGCGGTCGGCGCACTGGTCGTATGCGGAAACGTTTTCTCGATCCCGTCCTCTGCGATCGCGACCGCTTCGACGATGCTTTTGTCGGTCGTCGGTTTTATGATCCTGATTAAGATCAGCCACCCCTTTACCAAGACTAAATGGGCGATCCTTATTTTCAATATTGCCGGGCTGATCTTCTGCGGAATTTTCCTGCATCAGCTGTTTGCGATGAGCGAGATGTCGAGCATCTGCGTCCTTTTGATGATCGTGTTCGCCTTTGCCGCAGAATCCGTTTTCCGGTATCTGACGCTTTTGGTCGAATGGATCGACCGGATACGTGAAAAACGTCTGCATAAAAAAGAAGAAAAATCGCTCCGATAAAAAGTACAGCGAAAGAGTACAGCCCGGATTTCTATCCCCGGAAATCCGGGCTGTTTGTATATTTTTGTCTGAATATCCGACTTTATATTTACTTTTTTCATTCAATCATGTACAATAAAGGAAAAAGAAAAAAGCGAAAGGGGTCATACCTGTGGAATCGATCAATATTCGCGATATTCTCGGCTATCGTTTTCTCTCCGGTGTTCAGTATTCGCCGGACGGAAACCGCGCCGCTTTTGTCGCAGCGCAATCTAATGAAGAAGATAACTGCTATGAACGGAGACTGTGGCTGTACGAATGCGCGGACAGCTCTCTTCATCAGCTGACGGATATCGGAAAGGAAGATAGCTTTGTCTGGGAGGACGATACCCATATCCTTTTCCCGGCGGTTCGCTCCTCATCTGAAAAAAAGCGCGCCTCTTCCGGTGAAAAATTTACTCCGTACTACCGGCTCTGCGTCAGCTGCGGCGGGGAAGCACTTTCGGCTTTTACCCTTCCTTTCGCCGCCGGACAGATGAAAAAGCTCTCGGACGGTCTTTGGGCGGTAGCTGGTACGGTTGACTGCGCGGTTCCCGATTATTACGCGATGGATAAGGAAGGCCGTGAAAAGGCCGATCAGGCGCAAAAAGATGAAAAAGACTATGAAGTTTTTACCGAGACTCCCTTCTGGGCAAACGGCGGCGGCGTGACCTCCGGAATGCGCACCGGCCTGTTCCTGTACGACGAAAAGACGAATACCTGCCGGAGAATGACCGAGCCGGGCTTTGATCTGGACAGCTTTGAGCTTTTTAACGGACGGCTGTACATCATGGGCGAAACGGAGAATACTCCCGGCATCCGCGACCACTTTTCCCTTTACGAATTGACTTTTTCGGATGGGATCGAAAAGGCAGAGCTTCGTAAGATCCGCGCCTATGAGCATTTTTATGGTCAGAGTCTGGTTCCGGCGGGAGATACGCTTTTACTGGTCGCTTCCGAAGGAAAACGGCACGGCCTGAACGAAAACAGCTGGTTCTACCGTGTTTCGACCGAGGACGGGAGCTTAAGCGTCCTGCGCGCCGAGGAGTACAGCTGTTACTCGAGCGTCGGAAGCGACTGCCGTCTCGGCGGCGGAGCGCAGATGGCCGCTTCGGGCAATACCCTTTATCATCTGACAACCCGTGAAGGAAACTCCTGCCTGTATGCGCTGACGCCCGACGGAGAGGATCGTCCGATCGTCGTTAAGGACGGAAGCATCGACCTGCTGGCGGTTTCCGATCATCATAAAAAAGCGCTGATCGTCGCTATGTATGATATGAAGCTTCAGGAGCTTTATGAAGCCGATCTCGACTCCGGCGATCTCAGACAGCTTTCCCACTTTAACGATTCTGCGCTCGAAGGGAAATATGTCGCTTCTCCGATCCCGCTTCAGATCGAAAGCGAAGGCCTGCCGATCGGCGGCTGGGTTCTGCTTCCCAAGGACTACGATCCGAGCAAAAAATATCCCGCCGTTCTCGATATTCACGGCGGCCCGAAAACCGTGTACGGCTCTGTCTTTTATCACGAGATGCAGGTCTGGGCGGGGATGGGCTACTTCGTTTTCTTCTGCAATCCCAAAGGAAGCGATGGCCGCGACAACCTCTTTATGGACATCCGCGGTCATTACGGCGAGACCGATTATAAAAACCTGATGGACTTTACTGACGCCGTTCTGGCGCGGTATCCCGCGATCGATCAGACTAGAGTCTGCGAGACCGGCGGAAGCTACGGCGGCTTCATGACCAACTGGATCATCGGCCATACCGATCGGTTTGTCTGCGCCGCTTCTCAGCGCTCGATCGCCAACTGGCTGAGCTTTTACGGCGTGTCGGATATCGGCGTGACGTTCGGCTCCGATCAGTGCGGTGCCGACCCCTTCGATTCTCCCGAAAAGATGTGGGAGCAGTCGCCGATGCGCTATGCCGCAAACGTCTCGACCCCGACGCTCTTTATCCATTCGGACGAGGATTACCGCTGCCCGATGGCTGAGGGACTCCAGATGTATACAAGCATCGCTTCCCGCGGTATTCCTTCCCGGCTCGTCCTTTTCCACGGCGAAAACCATGAGCTTTCCCGCTCTGGAAAACCGAAACACCGTTTAAGACGGCTTGAAGAAATCACCGGCTGGTTTGAAAAATACGCTAAAAAGTAAAGCTAAAACCGCCCTGTCTCCTTTTTCGGAGGCAGGGCGGTTTGTCTTGTGATTTACGCTTCTTTTTCAGGATCAACATCCAAAAGGCTGGTGCAGTTGGGGCAGCGCTTGGCTTCGATCGGAATGTCCGAGCAGCAGAAGGGACATTTCTTGGTGGTGGGAGCGGGTTTGGGTGCCGGCTCTTCGTGGTGGAGTTTGTTTAAGCCCTTGACAATGAGGAAAACAACAAACGCCATCAGCAGGAAGTTAATGACTCCCGAAACAAAGGTGCCGATGTTGACCGTAGCCACACCGGCTTCCTGCGCGGCGGCGAGGGTTGCATATTTCTGGCCGTCCAGAGCGATGAACCAGTTGGTGAAATCCAGCCGGCCGACCACAAGGCTTAAAACCGGCATGAAAATATCGTTGACCAGCGAGTTGACCAGTGAATTGAACGCGCCGCCGATGATAACGCCGACAGCAAGATCGATCATGTTGCCCTTGAGCGCGAATTTCTTGAATTCTTTCCACATTTCTGATACGCATCCTTTCGGTACCGGGAAGTACCATTTGTATTTATGGTATCAGTATACAATAGCGCGCGCCCTTTGTCCAGTGATCGGGTCAATTTTCGTCATCTTTTTTTGAGCGGGGAAAGTTCCCTGTACTGCCGGAGAAGTTCGGCGGAAAGGGCGTTATGTATCCGGAGAAAATCCCGCTTTTTCCGGTTTTCCTCTGTCTGCAAAAGACGTCTGGCCGCCCATTTGGGACAGCTCTTGTGGCATCCGTCGGTAAATACGGGGCAATTATTCTGGCAAGGAAGCATAAAGATCTCTCCTTCTCGCGTTTTGACTGTTACCAGTATACTGCGCCGCGTGTGTAGATTCTGTCGGTTTGGTGTCTGAAGTAAATGTAAATTTTTCATATAGCCGGTCTGCACAGGTGAATATTCTCATATATTTCCGCGTAAAAACGGAGTTTTCGCTTGCAGGAAAAAATTTTTTTTGCTATAATAAGGTCAAAATGCGAGAAATGTAGGAAATGGTTAAGCCGCAGGGCTTCCGTCTGCGGCCCGATAGGGGAGGGAAACCAATGTCCCAGCTTACCAAAAAAGCGATCAAGGCTTCTTTTGTTCATCTGCTGAATGAACGTCCGTTGGATAAGATCACCGTCAAGGATATTGTTGAGGACTGCGGGATCAACCGCAACACCTTCTATTACTATTATCAGGACATCTACGCGCTTCTGGAAGAGGTCTTTATTGATGAGACGCAGCAGGCGCTCTCGGCGGATTTTGAGATTCAGTCCTGGCAGGAAGGCGTTTACCGAACGACCAATTTTGCCATGAAGAACAAGCGGATGATCTTCCACGTCTATAACTCCCGGAGCCGTGAAGAACTGGAGCAGTATCTGAGCAAAACGATCGGCTGGGTCGTCGGAAAGTACATCCAGACGCAGACGCAGGGACTCCATGTTTCCCAGTCGGACATCGACCTTATTACCCTTTTCTATCAGCATGCGATCAAAGGTCTGCTCCTTGATTGGGTCGGAAAGGGAATGAAGGAAGAGCCCAAAGATTATCTCGACCGGCTGGGCGTTCTCTTTGACGGGAATATCCGGATGATCCTTGAGCGCGCCGAGAAAAATCCCGCTTAAAATAAAAAATCAGACAAAACGGCCTCCGTGCCTGAAAATCAGACAGTCAAAGCCCCGTGCGAAAAGTTTGCGCACGGGGTTTTTTCTGTCCATTGGAAAAAAGGGGATGGACAGCTATAATAATTTTTGGAAAAAGGAAAGGAGGAAATGCTATGGAATGGATTAAACGTGCGAAAAGCACCTACATTGCCGTGTCGGTGATTATGGTGATTCTGGGAGCTGTGCTGATGCTCAATCCCGGACTGTCGATGCTGACGCTCTGCTACCTGATCGGCGGTCTGATGGTCATTTTCGGGATCACAAGACTCGTCGGGTATTTTTCCAAGGATCTTTTCCGGCTGGCGTTCCAGTTTGATCTGGCGCTCGGAATCTTCTGTATGCTCGCGGGCATCGTGATCCTTGTTCACCCGAACAACATCATGAAGCTCCTGCCCGTCATCATTGGCCTGTTCGTTACCATCGACGGCGTTTTCAAAATGCAGACCGCTATCGATTCAAAACGCTTCGGCTTAAAGCGCTGGTACGCGATTCTGGTTCTCGCAGCCGTTACCTGTGTTTTCGGACTGCTTCTGATCATTGATCCGTTTGCAGGCGGAAAAGCGCTGATGATCTTCTTCGGCGCGACCATGATGATCGACGGCATACAGAATCTCTGCGTTGTCCTCTATACCGTTAAAACCGTGGGCGGAATCCGCAAAGATGTGGAGAGAGAAAGAAAGACGATTGAAACGGACAATTACCGAGAGGTATAAAGGAAAAGGTGAGCGCATCACCTTTTCCGGAAAACCTTTAGAAAGGATTTGATGGAAGATGCTGAAATTTGGAAAAGGCGTCGTCAAGTACCGGATCCCGATTCTGATCCTGTGCATTGCGATGCTGATTCCCTCGGTCTTTGGAATTATGAAGACGAGGATCAACTATGATGTCCTGACCTACCTTCCGGAGGAGACCGAAACGGTTGTCGGCCAGAACATCATGACAGACGAATTTGGGCTGGGCGCCTTCTCCGAGGTTATCGTAGAAGGAATGGAGCCGAAAGACGTCTCGAAACTGAAAGGTGAGATCGAAAAAATCGATCACGTCGCTTCGGTTGTTTGGTACGACGACCTTCTGGACACTTCGGTGCCGATGGAGATCCTGCCGAAAAAATACTACGACGTATTCAATTCCGGCGATGCGACGATGATGGCGGTCTTTTTTGATACCGCGACTTCGGCTGATGAAACGATCGAAGCGGTCGGCCAGATCCGTAAAACGGTCGGCGAAAACTGCTTCGTAACCGGTATGTCGGCGATGGTCACCGACCTGCGCGACCTCTGCGAAAAAGAGGAGCCGGTTTATGTCGCAATCGCTGTTATCTGCGCGACGGTCATCATGATGCTGTTCATGGATTCCTTCCTCGTGCCGTTTATCTTCCTTGCCAGCATCGGTATCGCGATCGTCTGGAACCTGGGAAGCAACGTCTTTATGGGCGAGATTTCCTACATCACCAAGGCGCTGTCGGCTGTCCTTCAGCTCGCCGTCACGATGGACTACTCGATCTTCCTTTACAGCAGCTATACCGAACAGAAGGCGCGCTTTAACGGAGATAAGGAGCGGGCTATGGCGCACGCCATCTCCGCGACCATCACCTCGGTCACCGGAAGCTCGATCACGACCATCGCCGGCTTTATCGCCCTCTGCTTCATGAGCTTTACCCTCGGTAAGGATCTCGGTATCGTTATGGCCAAGGGTGTTGCGTTCGGCGTTATCGGCTGCGTAACCACCCTCCCGGCGATGCTTCTGATCTTTGATAAGGCGATCGAAAAGACCCATCATAAGGTTCTGCTTCCCAAGATGGAAAAGCTGGCGCACTGGATCACCTCCCACGCATGGGTTTCGCTTGTAGCCTTCTTCATCCTTCTGGTTCCCGCCTTTATCGGCTACCGGAACACCGATGTTTATTACGACCTTGGCTCGACCCTTCCCGAAACGATGGATTACGTCGTCGCCAACAATAAGCTCGAACAGGACTTCGACCTCGGCTCCACCCATATGATCCTTGCTGATTCTTCGGTCAGCCAGAAGGATATGGAAGCGATGCTGAACGAAATGGAGGACGTAGACGGCGTTAAAGACGCGCTCGGTCTTTCGAGCGTGGTCGGTTCCTCTGTCCCTCAGGAGATCATTCCCAAGGACGTCCGCGACGTCCTCCAGAGCGAAAACTATCAGCTGATCCTCATCAACTCGGAATACAAGACCGCGACCGATGAGGTCAACGAACAGATCACCCGGCTCAACGAGATCCTGAAGAAATACGATGAGGGCGGAATGCTGATCGGCGAAGCCCCCTGCACCAAGGATCTGATCACCATCACCGACCACGACTTTAAGGTCGTCGATGCGATCTCCATTGCTGCGATCTTCCTCATTATCGCGATCGTCTTTAAGAGCATTTCGCTCCCCGTTATCCTGGTTGCGGCAATCGAGCTTGCGATCTTTATCAACCTCGGTATTCCCTTCTATACCGGAACGCAGCTTCCCTTTATCGCTCCGATCTGCATCAGTACCATTCAGCTCGGCGCGACCGTTGACTACGCGATTCTGATGACGACCCGTTACCGCAAGGAACGCACCGTCTACGGCCGCGGCAAGAAGGAATCGGTAACGACGGCTCTGACCGTTTCGATCCCCTCGATTGTCACCAGTGCGCTTGGCTTCTTCGCCGCGACCTTCGGCGTCGCTCTTTACTCGGACGTCGATATCATCGGCTCTCTGTGCAACCTGATGGCCAGAGGCGCGATCATCAGTATGTTCGTGGTTATCTTCATCCTGCCTTCGATGCTGTTGCTTCTGGATAAGCTGATCTGCAACACCACCATCGGCATGAAAAAATCCGTAAAAGAGGCAGCGAAAAAAGCCGTGGTTTAATCAAACGGCTTCCCCCATATTTTGAGAAAGGAAAGATTTACGATGGTAAATTTTCATAAACGTTCGGTAAAAATCATTCTGCTCAGCATGGTAGCGGCGCTTTCTCTTACGACGGTAGGCGCTGCGGCTTACGCGGCCGGTTCTTCCTCCGCTTCAGAGGAAGGCGCCTCCGCCAAGATCACCGAAACTGTCTCTTCCGTTCTGGACAGTGAGCGCACGGTCGGTAAGGACGAAACCGTTTACGCCCTCGCAAACGCCGACGGAAGCGTTAAAAAGGTCATCGTCAGCGAATGGCTGAAAAACCCCGACGGCGCTTCCGCTTTAAGCGACGCGACCAACCTTGAGAACATCGAAAACACCAAGGGCGACGAAGGCTATACCGTAAGCAGCGACAACATGAAGGTATGGGACGCCGCCGGAAACGACATCTACTATCAGGGCACGACCAATGAGCCCCTTCCGGTCGGCGTGAGCGTCCACTATTATCTGGACGGAAAAGAAGTCAGCACTGATGAGCTTGCCGGAAAGAGCGGCCATGTCACCATGCGCTTTGATTACCAGAACACCCAGACCGAAACGGTTGAGATCGATGGCGAGCAGGAGCAGCTTTACGTTCCCTTTGTCATGGTCACCGGCATGATCCTCGATAACGAGAACTTCACCAATGTCGAGGTCAGCAACGGCAAGCTGGTCAATGACGGCGACCGTACCGTTGTCATGGGCTTCGCTCTCCCCGGTATGCAGGAAAACCTGAACATTGACGCCGACGAGATGGAAATTCCCTCTTATGTTGAAATCAGCGCTGATGTCACCGATTTCTCCCTGACCACCACCCTGACCCTTGCGACCAACGACCTCTTTAACGACCTCAATCTTGACGATGTGGATTCTTTGGACGATTTAAGCGACTCTCTCTCCGAACTGTCGGACGCGTCCGAAGCGCTGGTTGACGGTTCGAGCGAACTGTATAACGGTCTGGAAACCCTTCTGGGTAAATCGGGCGAACTGATTTCCGGTATCGATGCGCTTGCTTCCGGCGCCAAGGAACTTTCTACCGGCGCCGGCTCCCTCAAGACCGGTTCCGATCAGCTGAACGCCGGCATCATCTCTCTGGACGACGGACTTTCCGCTCTGGAAGGCAACAGCGATACCCTCGTGGCCGGCGCCAAGCAGGTCTTTGAGTCCCTCCTCGGTCAGGCCAACACCCAGCTCCACGCGGCCGGTGTCGAAACGACCCTGACGATTGATAACTACCACGATACCCTTGCAAACCTTGCTTCCTCCACTAGTCCCGAAGCGATCCGCAAGATCGCGACCGCGACCGCACGTGAAAAGGTTGCCGCCGCAGTAACCGCTCAGGAAGCGACCATTCGCGAACAGGTCACCGCCGCCGTTCAGGCACAGGTTCTCTCGGCTGTCCTTGAGGCTTCCGGCCAGACGATGAGCGCGGAGGATTATTCCGCCGCTCTGAAGGCCGGTCAGATCCCTTCCGAGGTCTCCGATCAGATCAACGCCGCCGTTTCGGCACAGCTCTCCTCCGATGATATTCAGGCGAAGATCAATGAAACGGTCACTGCGAAAGAAAACGAGCTGATCGAGTCCAACCTTCAGGCTCCCGAAATTCAGGCTCAGATCGAAGCCGCCGTTTCCCAGAACTCCGGAAGCTCCGAGACTCTGACCTCCCTCCTGAACAGCCTCGACAGCTACAACCAGTTCTATCAGGGACTGATCGCTTACACGAGCGGCGTTTCTCAGGCGGCGGCCGGTTCCGGTCAGTTAAAGTCCGGTGCGTCTCAGCTCTCCTCCGGCGCGTCTCAGCTGGCAAGCGGTGCGGATACCCTGTACGAAGGGCTTGCTTCCCTTCAGACCGGTTCCGGCGCACTGGTTGACGGCGTAAAGGAACTGCGCGACGGTTCGATGCAGCTCTCCGACGGCATGAAGGAATTTAACGAAGACGGTATCCAGAAACTGGTCGGTGCGATGGACGGCGACGCCCTGAACATTGTCGATCGTCTCAAAGCGATCGTTCAGGTCTCCAAGAACTACCAGTCCTTCGGCGGTATCGCTGAAGGTACCGAAGGCACCACCAAGTTCATCTTCACGACCGACGGTATCGAGAAAGAGGATGAACCCGAAGAAACCTCTTCCGAAAGCGATGACGGCGAATAATTCCCGTTGCCCTCAGGCGTCTCTCCCCAAAAAGGAGGGGCGCTTTTTTATGTGTAAATTCTTTTTCTCTATTTTTGTGTACAATGTACCAACCGCCTTTCCTGACCTTGAAAAGCGGCTTTTTTTTTGCTATCATAGAAAAAATAGCGAACATATCTTTTCGATATGTTTTTGGAAAGGGATGGAGAAAGAGAATGGAGAATCATAAGGACAGACTGCCTGTCCGGAACAGCCTTTCTGCCCGGATCAAAACCGGTGCGCGCTCAGCCGGAAAAGAGATCGCTTTTTTCCTCAAATGGGTGATGATCTCGATGATCGTCGGTCTTGCGGCCGGTTTTGCGGGAACGGCTTTTTCCTACGGACTGAAATTTGCCAACCACACCATCGCCGCTCATCCGGCCTTGATGTTCGGCCTGCCGGTCGCGGGCGTTTTGATCGTCTGGCTTTATCATATCACCGGCCGCGCGAACGATAAGGGAACCGACCAGATCCTTCTTTCGGTTCAGACGGGCGAGCGGGTCAGCATCATCGTCGCCCCGCTGATCGTCCTCTCGACCATCCTGACCCATCTTTTCGGCGGTTCAGCCGGACGCGAGGGCGCGGCTCTCCAGATGGGCGGGAGTATCGCCTCCGGGATCGGAAAGCTCTTTCGTCTGGACAAGCGGGAGATGCAGCTGATCGCGATGTGCGGCATGAGCGCCGGTTTTGCCGCCCTCTTCGGAACACCGGTCGCGGCGGCGGTGTTTGCCCTTGAAGTCGCGGGCGTCGGCGTCATCGGCTATCCGGCGTTTGCCCCCTGCGTCATTGCCGGTCTGACCGCGAGCCGTCTGGCCACGGTGCTGGGCGTTGAAGCCGAGCATTTTACCATCCTTTCGGTTCCGGCGCTGACCCCAGGTTCGCTTTGTAAGGTGCTGATCCTTTCGGCGCTCTGCGCGGGCGTAAGCATTCTTCTCTGCGTCGCGATGCACACCGTCTCCGACCTGATGAAAAAGTACTTCAAAAATCCTTACCTCCGTGCGGCGGCCGGTGGCGCGATCATCATCCTTCTGACGCTGATCCTCCGGACAAACGACTACCTTGGCGCCGGAATGGACGTTATCCTTCAGAGCTTTAACGGTTCCGCCCGCCCGGAAGCCTTTCTCTTGAAAATCCTCTTTACCGCAATCACCTTAGGCTCCGGCTTTAAGGGCGGCGAGATTGTTCCGTCCTTCTTTATCGGAAGCGTCTTCGGATGTGTTTTCGGAAACCTTCTCGGCTTTTCGCCCTCCCTCTGCGCGGCGGTCGGAATGCTGGCGGTTTTCTGCGGCGCGACCAACTCTCCCTTTACCGCTCTGCTGATCGGGTTGGAGCTTTGCGGCACGAGCGGCGTTCAGGCGCTCCCGTACTTCCTCCTTGCGGCGGCGGTCAGCTTTACCCTTTCGGGCGATTTCAGCCTGTATCACAACCAGGTTTTCCTCTTCCCGAAGGACGAAGCGGCGTATATCGCGCCCAAAGGCGAGTTCGACTCGGAACAGGGCTTCTGGGTCGATACCTCTTCTCATTTGGAATCTCATTCATAACCTCAAAAACAGAAAGGATCATCGATATGCACGATAAAACAAAATCCCTGATCGAAAAGCTGGAGTCCGAGCATCATCTGGAGCTTGGCGAATACGAATACCTGATTGCCCACCGCGATCAGCAGGCGATGGACTTCGCCGCCGAACGCGCCGACTGCGTCCGGAGAGAGATTTACGGAACCGACGTCTACGTCCGCGGACTGATCGAGTTCTCCAACTACTGCAAAAACGACTGCCTCTACTGCGGAATCCGCCGCGACAACAAAAACGCGAGCCGCTACCGCTTAACCGAGGAGCAGATCCTTGACTGCTGCGCCGAAGGCTATGAACTGGGCTTCCGAACCTTCGTCCTTCAGAGCGGTGAGGACAGCTACTATACCGATGAAATTCTCTGCGATCTGATCGGAAAGATCAAGAAGAGCTTTCCCGACTGCGCCCTGACCCTTTCGATCGGTGAAAAATCCCGTGAGAGTTATCAGGCTTACTTTGACGCAGGCGCCGACCGCTATCTTCTCCGGCATGAAACCGCCTCTCCCGCCCACTACGCGAAACTCCACCCCGGCTCGATGTCTTTTTTGAACCGTATCCAATGTCTTTACGACCTGCATGAGATCGGTTATCAGGTCGGCTGCGGCTTTATGGTCGGCTCTCCTTATCAGACGCCCCGGACGCTGGCAGAGGATATGATGTTCATTGAACGGTTCCGCCCCGAGATGTGCGGGATTGGCCCGTTTATCCCGCATAAAGATACCCCTTTCCGGAACGAACCGGCCGGAACGCTCGAGGAGACGCTTTACCTGCTTTCGCTCCTGCGCCTGCTCCAGCCCAACCTCCTCCTTCCCGCAACGACCGCACTCGGAACGATCAATCCTCTCGGCCGTGAGATGGGCGCAAAGGCTGGCGCGAACGTCGTGATGCCCAACCTTTCTCCCACCAATGTTCGAAAAAAATATATGCTGTACGATAATAAGATCTGTACCGGCGATGAGTCGGCACAGTGCCGCCACTGCCTCGATCTTCGAATGGAATCGGTCGGCTATCAGGTAGTCGTTTCCCGCGGCGACATCATCCGCAAATAACCTCATGCGCCATGCGCCCTGTTTTTCCTTTTCCGGAAAGATAGGGCGTTATTTTATTTGCTCTGCGCAAAGAAAAAACATGGATGCGTAAACCGTCCGAAAAACGGTCAATAGATTTTGGGGTCAAGCCCTTTCTGCCAGACAAGCTGGCATTACGAATTTGCTGCGCAAATTCAATAAGGAAAATCAAATGGGCTTGACCTAAACTTTTCTGCCCCCTTCACGAAAAGCATTGGATTGCGACAGACTTTTCCTTTCCCGTGCGGTATACTGGAATCTGCACCGGAGAAAAGGAGGTGGCAGGATGCAAGGTGAACCCCAGACGGTTTACGCCGATGTTCTGTTCCTGCTCAATTTCCTGCTGACCTGGGCGATGATCCGCTGCACCGGGATCCTGACCGGGCGGAAAACTTCCGGTTGGAGAGAAGCGGCGGGAAGCCTTGCGGGTGGAGCAGGCGCGATGCTTTTGCTGTTTTCCCCCGGAAACGTTCTGCTTTGGCTGCTGCGGATCCTGACCGGCGGGCTGATCGGCTGGATCGCATACGGCTTCGGAAACTGGCGGCGCTTTTTCCGGCTCTGCCTGACCCTTTTTCTGGTCAGCTTTCTGATCGTGGGCGCGATGGCGGGGCTGATGGCGCTGACCCTTCCGGCGGACGCAGCTACGGATGCAGCTATAAAAGGCGGGATCGTCTATTTTCGAGTCTCTCCGGTGGTTCTCATCGTAGCCGGATGCGGGGGATGCCTGACCGCCTACGCGGTGAAGCAGATCACCGAAAAGCGGATGCCGGATAGGCTGATCCGAACCTTTACCGTTCGGATTTTCGGCCGGGAAGAGCGGCTGCGGATGCTGGTGGATACAGGAAACCGTCTGACGAGTTTTGGAACGCCGGTGGCTGTCCTGACCCGGGAAGCGCTGTCCCGGCTTCTTCCGCCGGAAGCAGCTGCCTGCCTTTTTGACCGGAGCGCGGCCGCAGCCCTTTCGCCTCTCTGGAAGGTGCGACTGCGGCTGATCCCCTGCCGGACGGCGGCGGGAGAAACGATGCTGTCCGGTTTTCCGGGAACGGTCGCGGATGAAAGTGCGGCGGAATACCGGTGCATTTTTGCGTCCGGGGAATCGCTTCCGATACATCTTGACGATCAGGAGCGGGGAATAGATGGCGTGATTGCGCCGCTGATCCGCTGATGGAAAGGAGAAGAAAAGCCATGGAACGGCTGCAAAAGAGAAAAGTGTCTTTCGGAGGAAATTTTTCGGCAAAATTTTTCGCGGTCTGCCGGATGCTGACTTCCAAAAGCCGGCCAGTCTCTGAGGAAAAGGAAACGCTCTGGTTTCTGTCAGGCGGTTCGCTTCCGCCGCCGCTGACGAGGGAAGAGGAGGAAGCGCTGACTGCCCGGCTTCCCGATCCGGCAGTGAAAGAAACGCTGATTACCAGAAACCTGCGGCTGGTTGTCTACATAGCAAAGAAATTTGAAAGCGGGGGAAATCTCGAGGATCTGTCCAGTATCGGCGCGATCGGCCTGATCAAGGCGGTCGATACCTTTTCGCCGGATAAAAAGATCAAGCTTGCGACCTACGCTTCCCGCTGTATTGAAAACGAGATCCTGATGCATCTGCGGAAAACGTCGCGGCTAAGGGGAGAGCTTTCGTTTGACGAACCGCTGAGCGTTGACTGGGACGGGAATGAACTGCTGCTGTCGGATGTGCTTGGTTCGCCGGAAAACGCGGTCAGTGAAAATCTCGAAGCGGAAGCCGAACGGGAAGCGCTCTTGGAGGCGGTATCGAGACTTTCGCCGCGGGAACAGGAGATCATGAACCTTCGCTTCGGGCTTTCCGGACAAAGGGAACATACGCAGAAGGAGGTCGCCGATTCGATCGGCATTTCCCAGTCGTATATTTCCCGGCTGGAAAAGCGGATCCTGAAGAAACTCGCAGCGGAACTCAGCGTGGAATGAGAAGCGCGTCGGATTTTATCCAAAACGTACCCAAAAAGCGAAAAACTTTCCGGATTGGAAAGTTTTCAAAAAGAACAAAAGTTCCCTATACTTTTATTATACCATGGAAAGCAGCATCTGTAAATAGAAATCCTGTACAAAATCAGGGAAACAAAACAAACGTTCTCCTGCAAAAACGTCGCTTGACTAAAAAAACAGCCTGTGCGGAAAATCGTTCCCACACAGGCTGTGCTTTTAGCAGAACCGGCTTCCGTCCGAAAGTAACATCTGCTCCCGGCGGATCAGGTGATAGTTGATCTCGATTCCGCTTTTGGCACCGAAAGTATCGATCACGAGGGTGACGTTTAAGTTTTCCTCAATGCCGCAGGCGGTGCGCATCCGAATCAGAAGTCCGTCTCCGTTATTTTCAGTTTCACAAGAGGCAATCATCGGCTTGATGTCGATCTCTTTCGGCCCTTTTTTGGTGTGCTTGACCGCAGGGATCGTTTCTCCGGAAAGAAATTCGTCCCATTTTTCCCGTAGCGCACGCCCGTCGATCCCTTCGCCCGAAAAGAGAACGGTATAGTCGGCCGAGACGATCTCCGCCGGCTTATGGACAGGGGCGGCGATCCGGGTGACGCGGATTCCTTCGGGAAAGGCATGGTTTAAGCGCTCCATCAGCTCCTCCGGTTCGCAGTCCTCGACCGTCCGGAAGTCAAAGCTCTCTTCAATCCCTTCACAGCCCAGAAAAATCGGCATCGGGAAGGTCAGATAGATGTGGGGATGATACCCCTCGGTGAACCAGACCGGGAGATTCGCCCGGCCGATTGCACGCTGAATCGCGCGGTAAAGATCGAGGTGGGAAATATATTTCGCGCGCTCGAATTTTTTGTAAAAGGCGCGGTATTCGTAGATGTCACGCCCCTGAACAACGACTACCTTGCGCTTTTCGTTCGAATTTTTCTCACTCAACGCAGACACCGTCCTTTCGGTCGAGGAGCTTGACGGCGCCGCATCCGGCACACTGCTCCCGGCAGTTTTTCGTGACCTCGGCGCGCTGGGCTTTTTCCCATTCCCGCTTGAAGAAGGCTTTGGATACGCCGATGTCGATATGATCCCAGGGAAGAATCTCGTCCACGCTCCGGGTACGGCTCGCGTAGAATTTCGGGTCAAGTCCCGCGTCGGACAGCGCCTTCATCCAGCGGTCGAAGTTAAAGCATTCGCTCCAGCTGTCGAAAACCGCTCCCGCTTTCCACGCGAGATAGATCGCCTTTCCCAGCCGCCGGTCGCCGCGGGCGATGACGCCTTCGAGGACAGAAGTGTGGACGTCGTGCCAGGCGACGCTGATCTTCCGGGAATGAATTGAGTCGAGCAGGGCGGCCTGCTTGCGCTCGACCGTCTCAAAGTCGTCCTGACCGACCCACTGGAAGGGAGTATCGGGCTTCGGAACAAAAACCGCGACCGAGATCGAGACATTGACCATCTTTTTGGGGCGCTTTTCCAGACCGAAATAGATGTCCACAATCCGTTGGGCAAGCCGTCCGATGTCGCGGACGTCCTCTTCCGTTTCGGTCGGAAGGCTGGACATGAAATAGAGCTTGACCGAGGTGTAGCCGCCCTGGAAGGCGATCCGGCAGGTGTTCATAATCTCCTCTTCGTTGACACCCTTGTTGATGACGTCGCGCATCCGCTGGTTGCCCGCTTCGGGCGCAAAGGTCAGACCGGTCTTATAAATACGGCTGACTTTTTCCATCAGCGACTCGGAGAAGTTATCGACCCGGAGAGAGGGGAGCGAGAGCCGGATCTTTTTATCAGCGGTATAGTCGATGATCTTGTTCAGCATCTCTTCGACCTGCGGGTGGTCGGAGGTCGAAAGGCTCGAAAGAGAAAGCTCGTCGTATCCGGTCGAATCGCAGAGAACCTTCGCCTGTCCGCAGAGGACGTCGGGAGTCTTGGCGCGGAGGGGGCGGTAGAAAAAGCCCGCCTGGCAGAACCGGCATCCGCGGATACATCCCCGCATGACCTCGACGACCGCGCGGTCGTGAACGGTTTCCATGTAGGGGACGATGAAGGTGTCGGGGTAGGGCGCCTCCGACATATTCTGGACGATCCGCTTGACGACTTTCGCGGGGGCGCCGTCTTTCGGGATGACGGCCTGGATCGTTCCGTCCTCGTTATATGTTACGTCATAAAGTGACGGAACATATACGCCGCCGATCTGAGAGGCGCGCTTGAGGTAGGCAGACTTGGAGTAGGTGCCGTCCTTTTTCATCTCCTGGCAGAGCCTGACCAGATCCATCAGCATATCCTCGCCGTCGCCGATCTGGAACAGGTCGATAAAATCGGCCAGAGGCTCCGGGTTTGCACAGCAGGGGCCGCCGGCAATGATGATCGGGTCGTCCTCTTTCCGCTCGGAAGCAAGGGGGTTGATCCCCGCAAGGTCGAGCATATTCAGGATATTGGTGTAGGAAAGCTCGTACTGAAGGGAAAAACCGATCAGGTCAAACTCGTCCAGCGAATCGAGACTTTCCAGCGCGTAGAGGGGGATATGCCGCTTTCTCATCAGCTCCTCGCAGTCAACCCACGGGGCATAGACCCGTTCCGCCCAGAAATGGGGATCGCGGTTGACGATGTTGTAGAGAATCTTGAGGCCTAAGTGGGACATTCCGATCTCGTAGGTGTCGGGGAAGCAAAGCGCCAGCCGGACGTCGATCTCGTCTTTGTTCTTGACGACCGAATGAAGCTCTCCGCCGATATAGCGGGCGGGTTTCTGAACCTTGAGCAGAATCGGTTCAAGCTGTTCTTTTACGTTCATGCGTATTCCTTTCGTGTATCTTTTGATGGATTTTCGGGTTATTTTCCGCCTTTGATCCGTTTCCAGTAAAGGGCGGCGGCCTGTTCGTTTTTGTTGTCGGCCGGATGGTAATAAACTCTGTCCTTTAAGGCATCGGGCAGGTACTGCTGCTCGACCCAGCGGTTGGGAAAATCGTGCGGGTAGAGATAAAACTGTCCCTTAACCTTCTGATCTTCGCCGTCAAAATGCTTGTTCTGAAGCTGACGGGGGATCGAGCCGCTCTTTCCTTCTTTGAGATCCGCCATCGCTTCGTTGATTGCGTTGTGGGCGGTGTTGGACTTGGGGGAGGTCGCGACTAGGATCACCGCGTCCGCCAGCGGGAGACGGGCTTCGGGAAGTCCGACCTGCATCGCGATATCACAGGCGGCCTTGACGATCGGAATGATCTGGGGATAGGCCAGCCCCACGTCCTCGCAAGCGCACACCATCAGTCTCCGGCAGGCGGAAATCAGGTCACCCGCTTCCAAAAGCCGCGCCAGATAATGGATCGCGGCATCCGGGTCTGAGCCGCGCATCGATTTCTGATAGGCGGAAACGATGTCGTAATGCTCGTCGCCGTCCCGGTCGTAGCGCATCGCGCTTCTCTGGGAAAGCTCGCGCGCCTTTTCAAGCGGAACGAACCGGCTCCCGTCCTCGTTTTTGTCGGCGGAAAGGGTCAAAAGCTCGACCGTATTGAGGGCTTTCCGGACGTCGCCGCCGACCGCCTGTGCGATATAGCCGGACACGCCTTCCTCCAGACCGACCGAAAATCCCATCTCATCTCCAAGTTCTTTAAATCCGCGCAAAACCGCTTTTTCGATTTCCTCGGGCGGAACCGGCTTGAACTCAAAGACGGTGCAGCGGGAAAGGATCGCGCCGTAGATATAAAAATAGGGATTTTCGGTCGTGGACGCGATCAGGGTGATCCGTCCGTCCTCGATGTACTCGAGAAGCGACTGCTGCTGTTTTTTATTCAGATACTGGATCTCGTCGAGATAGAGAACGACGCCCTGATAGCCGGAGATCGAGTCGAGATCATCCACGACCGCCTTGATGTCCGAGAGGGAAGCGTTGGTTCCGTTGAGCTTATGCAGCTTTTTCCCGGCTCTCTGGGCGATGATCCGGGCGACCGTTGTTTTTCCGACGCCGGAAGGGCCGTAAAAGATCATATTTGGGATGATTCCGCCCTCAATAATGCGGGAAAGCGCACCGTTTTTGCCCAAAAGGTGCTTTTGCCCGACCACCTCGTCAAGCGTTTTCGGACGCAGCCGGTCAGCCAGTGGAGATGACATAAACCTTTCCGCCTTTCACTAAGAATATCGTACCTTTCAGTATAGCATAACCGCCGCGGAAATACAAACGTCTGTTTCAGATCCGGATCGCCGCTTCTGCCGCGAGGAGGGCGATTTTATCCTTGGATTTTGGGGATGATAGCCGTGGGGGAGATCACGGCGGGGGAATCGGGGGAAAAATGGGTTAAAAGCATCGTGAATCACATCCTTTCGGGTGAAGTTCGATGGACTTGACCTAAACTTTTCTGGCCTCCGAATCCGGGAGGTTTATCCCTTAATTATAAAAGTGAAACGGCGGAAAAGCAAGTTTTTTCGATTTTTGGGCAGGTTGGCGGGCGAAGCGTCCGCTGCTGATTGACAACCCTTTTCAAAACGGATATAATGAAAAAGGTAAAACCCATACAAGAAGAAAGGTTGTGTGACAAATGCTGAAAGAACAGCTTAAAGCGTATATGGAAGCTCACCGTGAGGCGATGATCGAGGATATTTCCACACTCGTTCGGATTAAGAGCGACAAGGGCGAAGCTGCGCCCGGTGCTCCTTTTGGAGAAGGACCTGCCGCCGCGCTCAAAAAGGCGATGGAGATCTGCGGGGATAAGGGCTTTGTGGTCAAGAACTGGGATGGATACGTCATGACGGCAGACATGAACGGCAAGGAGTCCGGTCTGGACATTCTGGCGCATCTGGACGTTGTTCCCGTCTCGGAGGGCTGGACGAAAACCGAGCCGTTTGAGCCTAAGCTGATCGGAAACAAGCTCTACGGACGCGGAACCGCCGACGACAAAGGCCCGGCGGTCGCGGCGCTTTATGCGATGATGGCGGTCAAGGAACTCGGCGTTCCGCTGAAGAGCAACTGCCGGCTGATTCTCGGAACCGACGAGGAGTGCGGCTCGAGCGACATCCGTCATTATTATGCACAGGTTCCCGAAGCGCCCTGCACCTTCTCGCCCGACGCGGAGTTTCCCTGCATCAACATCGAAAAAGGTTCGATTGCGCCCCACTACCTTGCTTCTTATGCAAAATCGGACGTGCTTCCCCGGATCATCCGTGTGGACGGCGGCACGAAGATCAACGTCGTTCCCAACAAGGCGGAAGCGGTCGTCGAGGGCTTTGAGGAAAGCGTTCTTCGCGGAATCGCGGAGGATACGACCGCTGAGACCGGCGTGACCTTTGAACTGAAGGAAGAGGCGGGCAAGACTTATATCACCGCGCACGGAACGGACGCCCACGCCTCCATGCCCGAAAAGGGAAACAACGCGATTACCGGCCTTCTGACCCTTCTCGCGGCGCTTCCTGCGGCTGAGAGCGAGATGATGGACAAGCTCCGCGCCTTCCAAAAGCTCTATCCCCACGGCGATGGACAGGGGCTGGCCTGCGGCATCGCGATGGAGGACAAGGAGTCGGGCGCGATGACTTCGACGCTGGACATCTTCCACCTGAATGAAACCGGCTTTGAGGGCGAGGTTGACTGCCGCTGCCCGATCTGCGCGACCGATGAAAACGTGACCGAGGTGCTCAGAGCCGCGGCGGAAAAGGCCGGCGTCAAGCTGGACGAGCGCTGCAAATTAAACCCGCCTCACTGCGTACCGGCCGATTCCCCCTTTGTTCAGACCCTTCTTTCGGTTTATGAGGAGTATACCGGTCAGAAAGGCGAGGCGCTTGCAATCGGCGGCGGGACCTATACCCATCATCTGAAAAACGGTGTTGCATTTGGCTGTGAGTTCCCCGGTTCCGAGGACTGCCATATGCACGGAAACGATGAGTTTGTCAACGTAGATGAGCTTGTCCTGTCGGCGGAGATGTTCGCACAGGTCATCATCGACATCTGCGGCGAATAAGCGTTTGGACATAAAAACGTCGGGAGCCTTTTCACGGCTGAAGGCCTGGATAAAGGCTCCTGCTTTTTATGCCGGAAGGAGTTGATTTTATGCGTAACAATCGGGATCAGAGTCTCGCCGAGCGAACCGCCGACGACATCCTCTCGATGCTCAATATCGAAAAGCGCTTTGCGGCGGGAGACCGGCTTCCGAGCGAAAACGAACTGGCAAGCGAACTCGGTGTCAGCCGCACGACCCTTCGGGAGGCGGTACGTCTCCTGGCGGCGCATCAGGTGCTGGTGACCGAACGGGGGAGAGGAACCTTTGTCCGGCAGGATTTTCATCCGTCCGATGCAAAGCTGACCCTTGAAAGCATGACCCCCGAGATCATGGATGTGCGCGACCTCTTTGAGATGCGGCTGATCTTTGAGCCGGAGGCCGCTTTTTACGCCGCCCAGCGGGCGACCGATGCGGAGCTGGAACGGATCCGGCATTACGCCGAGCTTGAGGAAGGGATCATCGAGCGGGGTGAGGACAGCACTGAGATCGAGATGGCGTTTCACAACTCGATTGCGACCGCGACCCACAACAGCTTTATCGGTGAACTGGTGCCGCTGATCTACCGGTCGATCGAGCGGGCGCTCCGACTTTCGGGAACCTTCCCGGATATTATCGCCAACGTGGTCGAGGACAACCGGATGCTGATCGAGTTTTTAAGCCGCCGCAATGCGGAGGGCGCGAGAAGCGCGATGCGGATTCATATTATTCATGCGATGGACGGACTTTCTGCCGGTATGGAGGCGGAGGCGCGCGCGGAAGGAGCAGAGAATGGCGGCAGCAAAGAAAAAAATCACCTTTAAGGGAATGAGCACCGAAAAGGTGGTCAAGCAGTACAAACGCACCCGGCTTCTTTCCTGGGCGCTTTATTCACTGGCGCTTTTCATGGCGCTGATGAGTCTGAGTTGGTACAGCGTCGAGTCGATCACCGTGACGGCGCTCGTGATCATGCTGATTACCCTCGTGTTCGCTGTTTATGTCGTGCACAACATCGGGAAGTATATGATGTCCCGCTACCTCGAGATCCTTCGGGCGGACTGCGACCCGTATAAGTTCGAGAAGCTGTACACCCAGATGGAAACCCATCCCAACAGCCCCAACGAGATCACCTTCAATATCTGCCGCGCGATCTTTTATCAGGGGCGGTTTCAGGACGCGCTCGACCGGCTTCTGGAGATGGGACGCCCGAAAGAGGACAGCGCTTTATACTTCCAGTATTATAATCTGCTGGCTAACTGCTACGATGAACTCGGAAATGTCGAAAAGCTGGTGCTGATTAAGGAAAAGATCGGCAAAAAGGTGCTTTCGATGAAGGATAAGGATAAATACGTCGGAAACGGGCGGCAGCTTATGGTCATTCTCGACCAGATGCTGACCCAGAAGGAAGGCCGGCTCACCAGAAGCCGGGAACTTGCCGAGGAGCTTTTTGACAATGCTTCCTTTACCCTCGCGCGGATTGGAGCGGCCTGCCGGCTCGCTTCGGTCGAGCATCAGTGCGGCGCGTCCCGTTCGGCGATGGAGCACGCGGCCTACGCGATCGACGACGGCGGAAAGACCTTTTACGCCAGCCGTGCGCGTGAGATCTATAAGGCCTGCTGCGGAAAGGACTATCTGACCGAGGCGGAGCAGTTCAAGGCCAATATGGAGGCCGGAATGTACGAAAATGACGGGGAGGACAGTCAGGATGGAAGAGAATAAGCTCGATCTTTCCGAGATCCGGAAGGAGATCGACGGGGTCAACAAAGAACTGCTGTCCCTTCTGATCAAGCGGCTTCAGCTTTGTTCCGATGTTGCCGAATACAAAAAAGAGCGCGGCCTTCCGATCTATGTTCCCGAACGGGAAAAGGCAATCCTCGACTGGGCGGAAGAGGCGGCCGGGCCGGAGTTCGCGCCCTATGCCCGCCGCTTTTTTGAGCAGATCATGGCGCTCGGAAGAGACTATGAGAGCGGCGTGATGGGCGCTTCCGGGAGCGCGGAACTGGTCGCAACCCGGCCGGACGCACTGCTCACCGAGCGGATGATCCTTCTTCCGCTGGACGACGGAGACGCAAAACCGGTTTTCAGTCTTTTGTCGGATGAAGAGACGATGAACGGGCTTTACCTTTCGACCCGGGAGACCGAGGAGCAGGCGGTTCAGTTTATTCACGAGGAAGGAAAGGAACCGAACCTTGCGCTTAAGATCATCCTCCGCGGAAATTCTCAGTACGCCGGGATCCTTCTGTTAAAACCCGACCCCGATTTGCCCGAAAAGATCCTGATTTCAGTGGCTCTGACCAAAGAATGCCGGGGACAGGGGTATCTGACCGAGCTGCTGCCGCTCATATCGAAGATTGCGGCGGAACGGCTTTCGGCGGAATCGGTCTGGGCGTACGTCCCTGACGAACAGATTTACACCTTGCGCGCATTCTTTAAGGCGGGATATCAGGTCGCAAGCGTCCTTTCGCTTCCCGACCGGAACTTTCAGGTCATCTATCAAAACTGTGCGCAGACCCATGAGGCGTAAGCAATGAAGGAATGGACTCGTCCGAAATGGATGCGGCACCTGCATACCATCAACCATCATAAATGGCTGGTGATGAAGCACTGCTTTGCGCTGGGGCTTTACCGTCAGGGGCTTTGGCACGATCTTTCCAAATATTCTCCCGCCGAGTTTTTGCCTGGCGTCAAATACTATACCGGAAAAAGCTCGCCCCATAACGGAGAGCGCGCCGATCTCGGCTATTCCGGTGCGTGGCTGCACCATAAGGGACGCAACAAGCACCATATGGAGTACTGGATCGACTATGCGCCGGGGAGCGGGGAGAAGATGAGCGGGATGCGGATGCCGGAGCGGTATGTCGTCGAGATGTTCTGCGACCGGCTCGCGGCCTGTGAGAACTATCACGGCAAAAACTATCAGGATCGCGACCCATATGATTACTATATGAAGTCGAAGGATCACTATATCATCCATCCGGAAACGCGGGCGCTTTTGGAGAAGCTCCTGATTATGCTGAAGGACGAAGGAAAAGAGAAAACATTTTCCTACATCCGGGAGAAGGTTTTGAAACAGGTTTGATGGTTCGCGCATGAAGAAAAAATGCAGGATCTGGATATGGTGAAATTTCGGTTTTCTTTTCAGAAATTCGATTTTTCGGGGCGCTTTTGCTGCAAAATTGTCATAAAAAGATCAAAAATTGATTTTTCAACGATGGAGACTTGCAAAAGTCTTTATAATTTAGCAAAAAATACAATTGACAGATTGTTGGACATCTCCTATAATAATTCATATCGGAAAGAGAAAAAACGCACGAATGATTGAGAAAGAGAAAAGCATTCGGCTTTCCGGTTTTACCAAGTTTATGAAGATTCAGGAGGAATTCCATATGAAAAAAACACTTGCAATTCTGCTTTCGGCTATGATGTGCGCTTCTCTGATGAGCGCCTGCGGCGGCAGCAATGGAAGCAGCTCTTCGGAGAGCAAGGCTGAGGAAAGCAGCGCGGCTTCTGATTCCGTTTCCGAATCCGCGGAAGGCGGCGACTCGACCGCTGCGGACGGCGCCCTGACCGGCACCCTCAAGCTCGGCCACATCGGCCCTCTGACCGGCGGCGCGGCTGTTTACGGCATCTCGACCTCCGGCGGCGCAAAGATCGCGGTTGACGAGATCAACGCGGCCAACACCAACGGCTTTACCATCGAGCTGAACAACCAGGACGATGAGCATGACGCCGAAAAGAGCGTCAACGCTTACAATGACCTCAAGGACTGGGGCGTTCAGGCAATCGTCGGCTGCACCACCACCAGCCCCTCGCTGGCTGTTTCCGCGGAAGCGTTCAGCGACCGGATGTTCATGCTGACTCCTTCCGCTTCCTCGACCGACGTTACCGACGGTAAGGATAATGTTTTCCAGATGTGCTTCACCGACCCCAACCAGGGCAAGATCGCGGCGGAATATGTTGCGGAGCATGACCTTGCGGAAAATATCGCCGTCATCTACAACAACTCCGACGCTTATTCGACCGGTATCTATCAGGCATTCGAGAAAGAGGCCGGCGAGCTGGGTCTGAACATCGTCAGCGTCACCACCTTCCCCGACGACAGCAACGCCGACTTCTCGGTTCAGCTTCAGGACGCTCAGAATGCGGGCGCGGACTTCGTATTCATGCCGATGTACTATACCCCCGCTTCCAACATCCTGACCCAGGCTTCCGCGATGGGCTATGATCCCACCTTCTTCGGAACCGACGGTATGGACGGCATCCTGAGCGTGGAAGGCTTCGACACCTCTCTGGCTGAGGGGCTGATGCTGATGACTCCTTTCGCTTCGACCGATTCTCCCGAGTTCACTCAGAAGTTTGAGGAAAACGAGGGCTTTACCCCCACCCAGTTCGCGGCTGACGGATATGACTGCGTATACGCAATCTATGACGCGCTGGAGTTTTACGCAGAGGCCAACGGCGGCTACGATGTAACCGACGTCAGCTATTCGGATCTGTGCGACATTCTGGTCAGCACCTTCACCGATCCTTCCTTTACCTTTGACGGTATGACCGGTAAGAACATGAGCTGGTCTGCAAACGGCGAGGTCACCAAAGACCCCAAGGTCTACGTCATCAAAGACGGCGCTTATACCGAGGCTTGATCCTTCAAAGCCCCTTTTTAACCGAGTGAAACAAAGAGGGGACTGCCTGTTCTTCGCGGGCAGCCCTCTTTTCCGTTTTGGCGTTTTTTATTTTTATCAAACAGAAACGAGGTGTCACCGTATGTTATCCAATCTGATCAACGGCATCAGCCTTGGAAGCGTGTACGCAATTATCGCGCTGGGCTATACCATGGTCTACGGCATCGCCAAAATGCTGAACTTCGCCCACGGCGACGTTATCATGATCGGCGGTTATGTGGCGTTTTGCACCAACTATTATCTCCACTGGCCGGCGCTTCCGTCGATCCTTTTAGCGGTGGTCGTATGCACGCTGCTGGGCATTATCATCGAACGGCTTGCCTATAAGCCGCTTCGAAACGCGGGGTCGCTCGCCGTTCTGATTACGGCGATCGGCGTCAGCTATTTTCTCCAGAACGCGGCGCTTTTAATCTGGTCGTCCAACCCCAAGAGCTTCCCGAATATGATCGGCACCGGTTCCTTCTCGATCGGAAAAGCGCAGGTCACCCTTCCTTCGCTGATTACCATCGCGGCCTGCATCATCATCATGATCGCGCTCACCCTCTTCACCTCCAAAACCAAGATGGGCAAGGCGATGCGCGCGGTCAGCGAGGATAAGGGCGCGGCTCAGCTGATGGGCATCAACGTCAACGCGACCATCTCGCTCACCTTTGCAATCGGTTCGGGGCTTGCGGCGATTGCGGGCGTGCTGCTGTGTACCTCCTATCCGCAGCTGATGCCGACGACCGGTTCGATGCCCGGCATCAAGGCGTTTACCGCGGCGGTTTTCGGCGGGATCGGTTCGATCCCGGGTGCGATGCTGGGCGGAATTTTGCTCGGCCTCATCGAGATCTTTGCCAAAGCGTACATCTCGACCGAGCTTTCCGACGCGATTGTATTCGCGGTGCTGATTATCGTCCTGCTTGTAAAACCCACGGGGCTTCTCGGCAAGAAGATCCGTGAGAAGGTCTGAGGTGGGAAGTATGAAAATGAAAAAGTTAAGTCCTGCTTCGAGAAGCGGCTTTATCAACTACGCGATTGTTCTCGTATTTTTCGCCGTTTTCCAGACGCTTCTTTCGACCGGAAATCTGAGCAACAACTTTACCGGTCAGCTGATCCCGATCTGTGCCTATGTCGTCATGGCGATTTCCTTAAACCTCGTCGTCGGCATTTCAGGTGAGCTGAGCCTTGGACACGCCGGGTTTATGAGCATCGGGGCGTTTACCGGCGTTATCGTTTCGATGAGCCTTCAGAGCAGCGTCTCTTCCGCCCCTCTCCGCCTTCTGGCGGCGATCGTCGCGGGCACGCTTGTCGCGGCAGTCGCAGGCGTCATCATCGGCGTTCCCGTCCTTCGCTTGAACGGCGACTATCTGGCGATTGTCACCCTCGCGTTCGGCGAGATCATCAAGAACATCCTCAACTGCCTCTACGTTGGTGTAGACGGAAAGGGGCTTCATATCAGCATGAAGGACGCCAATGCCCTGAACCTCGACGAGAACGGGCTTGTCATCCTCAAAGGGCCGATGGGCGCGACCGGCATTACCAAGCTGTCCGGCTTTGTCAGCGGCATTATCCTTGTGCTGATCGCACTGTTTATTATCCAGAATTTTGTCAACAGCCGTTCCGGACGGGCGATCAAGGCCATTCGCGATAACCGGATCGCCGCGGAAGCCAGCGGACTGAATGTCATCAAGTACAAGATGATGGCGTTTGTCATCTCGGCGGCTATGGCGGGCGCGGCGGGTGCGCTCTACGCGCTCAACTATTCGACCGTCGTTCCCAAGAAGTTTGACTTCAACACCTCGATTCTGATCCTCGTATTCGTTGTTCTGGGCGGAATCGGAAATATGCGCGGTTCGATCATCTCGGCGGCGATTCTGACCGTTCTGCCGGAGCTGCTGCGCGAGTTCAGAGACTACCGGATGCTGATCTATGCGATCGTCCTGATTCTGGTCATGCTGATTACCAACAATCCCTCCGCCAAGGCGTTTATCCACCGCATTTTCGGACGGCGCAGGGACGAAGATGCTGAAAAAGGAGGGGCTTAAACCATGTATAAACGCGAAGAAACCAAGCTGGTGCAGGTCCCCAGTCCCAATAAGATTCCCGAAAGAGATATCGATAAGGCTCCGATCCTCGAAGTCGCTCATCTCGGGATCGATTTCGGCGGCCTTACGGCAGTCGATGATTTCAACATCGCGATCGGCCGCACCGAAATCGCGGGTCTGATCGGCCCGAACGGCGCCGGAAAAACGACCGTCTTTAACCTCCTCACCAAGGTCTATCAGCCGACCCGCGGAACGATCATGCTGGACGGAGTGGACACCGCGCATATGAACAGTATGCAGGCAAACCGCGCCGGTATTGCCCGTACCTTCCAGAATATCCGGCTTTTCGATAAGCTCACGGTCGAGGACAACGTTAAGGTCGGTCTTCACAACCACAACACCTATACGGCGATCGAAGGCGTTCTGCGCCTTCCCCGCTACTGGTCTACCGAAAAGAAGATGCATGAACGGGCGCTTGACCTGCTTTCGATCTTTGATATGCAGGATATGGCAAACGTCCCCGCAGGGTCGCTTCCTTACGGCGCGCAGCGGCGTCTCGAAATCGTCCGCGCGCTTGCGACCGAGCCGAAGCTCCTTCTTCTGGATGAACCGGCGGCCGGTATGAACCCGTCGGAAACGTCCGAGCTGATGGAGAACATCACCAAGATCCGCGACACCTTCCATATCGCGATCCTTCTGATCGAGCACGATATGAATCTGGTCATGGGAATCTGTGAGGGCATCGCCGTACTCAACTTCGGTAAAATCATCGCCAAGGGCACTCCTTCGGAGATTCAGAACGATCCGCAGGTCATTGAGGCCTATCTTGGAAAGAAGAAGGAGGCGTAAGAGATGAGTCTGCTTGAGGTAAAAGATCTTCAGGTTTATTACGGAAGCATTCACGCGATCAAGGGCGTTTCCTTTGAGGTCAACGAAGGGGAGATCGTCACGCTGATCGGCGCAAACGGCGCAGGCAAGTCCACAACGCTGAATACGATCGGGGGGCTGTTGAAGCCCCGCTCCGGTTCGGTCGAGCTGGAGGGGCAGTCGGTTCTCGGCGTTCCCGCCCATAAGATCGTCGGAAGAGGAATGGCGCTCTGCCCGGAAGGGAGACGGGTCTTTTTACAGCTCACCGTTCAGGAGAACCTGGAGATGGGCGCATACACCCGCCCGAAAGGAGAAATCGCCGATTCGATCGCGAATGTCTACGACCGCTTCCCCCGTCTGAAGGAACGGTATAAACAGGTAGCCGGAACCCTTTCCGGCGGCGAACAGCAGATGTTGGCGATGGGACGCGCGCTGATGAGCAAGCCCAGACTTCTGATGCTGGACGAGCCGTCGATGGGTCTGGCACCGATTCTGGTTGAGCAGATCTTCTCGATCATCGAGGAATTGAACGCGGCCGGAACGACGATCCTTCTGGTTGAACAGAACGCGCAGATGGCGCTTTCGATTGCTCACCGGGGATATGTTCTGGAAACCGGCAAGATCGTTACGACCGGCACCGGTGCGGAACTGCTGGATGATGATAACGTTCGGAAAGCCTATCTGGGCGGATAAGGTTTCGCTCATTGCGATGAGAGACCAGAGACAGAGTCTCTGGACTATCCAAACCCTTTTTAGAAGGGTTTGATCCTAAAATCTATGATTTGCTTTCGAAAGCTATCCTTTGTCTCTCGAATCTATAATTTTTTCTCTATAATCTATGGAGATACATTTATAAAATGAAAAGCGCTCCGAAAGAGGGAAACTCTCTTCGGAGCGCTTTTTTATCGGAAGTTCGATCAATCCGGACAAAAAGAAAACCCGTTCGGCTTTTGCCAAACGGGTTCTAATGGCTGCTCCTGTCAGGCTCGAACTGACGACATCATGATTAACAGTCATGCGCTCTACCGACTGAGCTAAGGAGCAATGTGTTTTTTAAGAACAATATCATGATACCACAGGAAGAAGTGTCTGTCAAGCATTTTTTGCAAAAAAATCGGAGAAAAATTGCAGAAAGTAAGTTCACAGAAAATTCATCTTTTTCTTCTTGACATAAAGTGCACTCTAAGTTGTATACTGATACCTAACGCTGCGAAACAAGTTTCGCGGACGCTACCGAGTTTTGCTTTGCAAAACTCAATAATGTATAATGGGGACGGAAGATATCCATAAGGGACATCCCTGCAATCCGACACTGGAACCGGATACCATTCCGGAAGACGCACATGAATATGCCCAACATTATTTAGAAGCCAATAAGGAGGAAAACATATGAGTGCAACCGTTTATTTTTCCCGCACGATCA
>JALEHK010000020.1 GCA_022770625.1 Oscillospiraceae bacterium
TCAAAAAGCGAGAGAGAAAGGTCGGGGGAATCGTACATCATCTGGGTGAAAAGCCGCCAGTCTGCCCAGAGAACCGTCCGCACGGACAACTCGTAAACGCGGTCGTGATACTCGGGGTACGTCCGGAAATGCGCCGCCGCAATTCGGTACAGGTCGCGCAGGCGGACGTAATACTACTCGTCTTCATCCTGAGAGAGGACGTCCAGCGAGCCGCTGGTCGGAATCGGCTCCTCGTCTGATGCGGTAAACGGCACCGCGTACCGCCAGCCTTTTTCGTAGATCGGGAAGCTGGTAAGACCGTAGCCGAACACGGCTGAGTTTTCCCCGAGCGTCAGGACAATCTCTGTTCCCTTTTTCAGCGTATAGGCGGGAATCTTTTGATTGCCGCTCTGGCGGTAGTAGGTCAGATCAAACGGAAGGGTCAGCGTTTGAGCAGGGTTGGCAGTCTAGGCGGCCGCCTGAATGACTTTCATTCGCGCGTCATAAGAAGAAAAGTCCATTTCTTCCATCGGCACGTTTCGAAGATACTGCGTGATTTTATATGGCTTTTCCAACGAAGTGGTAAAAGGGGTAAATTCGTGATGTCCTGTTAAAAACTGTGTAAGAACATCATTCTCATGATAACGGACGCCGATTCTTATGAACAGGACAAGAAAAAGAAAAACGGAAAGTAATGCAATAGACAGGGCAACTGAAAATAATTTTTTCGCCCTCATAAGAAAACCTCCCCAATATCGTTTTTACCACGATAATATAAATTCATAAAAATATCAACCGTTTTAAGCAAAATATAGGAAGGATGCCGACTAGCGCAGAAGAGGGAAAATGGCGGGGAAAAGAGAAAAATTTGTCCGGGCCTATTGACAAGGCGGGGAAGCGGGTGTATCATGTCTATATAACCGAAGAAGGGGACAGACCTTTCGGATCGCCGGTTCAGAGAAGAGCGGATTAGCTGTGACCGTTCTCCGGCAGGAAGGGTTCTCACCACCCCGGAGGGCGCAGTGAACTGCGACGGAGGCGGCCGTTATCCGCGAAAATGAGTGACGTTTACAGCGTAATCCGGGTGGAACCGTGGAGCTTTCGCTTCATCCCAGAGTTTTGTTTCTGGGGTGGGGCTTTTTTTATTACCGCACGCCGGAAATCAATATCGGAAACAACTTTTTGGAAAGGATGCTCATTTATGATCAAAGTTACGTTAAAAGACGGTTCGGTCAAGGAATATGCCGCTCCGCTGTCTGCATATGAAGTCGCACAGGATCTGAGCGCAGGTCTTGCAAGAGTTGCGGCGGTCGCTGAAATCGACGGAGAGGTCATGGATCTCCGCACGGTTATCGACCACGACTGCACCCTTAACATCCTCACTGCAAAGGATGAAGCCGGTCTTTCGACCCTGCGTCACACCGCTTCCCACGTTATGGCGCAGGCAATCAAGCGCCTCTGGCCGGAGATCAAGCTCGCAATCGGCCCTTCGATCGCCGACGGCTTCTACTATGATATTGACCCCGCAACCCCCGTTACCGCAGACGATCTTGTGAAGATCGAGGCGGAGATGAAGAAGATCATCAAGGAAGCGCTCCCGATCGAGCGTTTTGAACTTCCCCGCGAGGAAGCGATTCGGCTGATGAAGGAAAAGGACGAGCCGTATAAGGTCGAGCTGATCGAGGATCTTCCGGAAGACGCGACCATCAGCTTCTATAAACAGGGCGAATTTACCGACCTCTGCGCCGGCCCCCACCTGATGAACACCAAGGAAGTCGGCAAGGCCTTCAAGCTGATGAGCATTGCGGGCGCTTACTGGCGCGGAAGCGAAAAGAACAAGATGCTGACCCGTATCTATGCGACCGCTTTCAATAAGAAGGAAGAGCTTGACGCCTACATCACGATGATGGAAGAGGCGAAAAAGCGCGACCACCGCAAACTCGGCAAGGAACTCGGCATCTTTATGATGCACGAAGCAGGTCCCGGCTTCCCCTTCTTCCTGCCCAAGGGCATGACCCTCAAGAACACCCTGCTTGACTACTGGCGTCAGATCCATAAGAAAGCGGGTTATGTCGAGGTATCGACCCCGATCATCCTCAACCGTTCGCTCTGGGAGACGTCCGGTCACTGGGATCATTATAAGGAAAATATGTACACCACCGTCATCGACGGCGAGGATTACGCGATCAAGCCGATGAACTGCCCCGGCGGCGTTTTGGTCTACGCTGCGGAACCGCGGTCTTATCGTGATCTGCCGATGCGTGTCGGCGAACTGGGACTGGTTCACCGTCACGAGAAGTCCGGTCAGCTGCACGGTCTGATGCGTGTACGCTGCTTTACGCAGGACGCTGCGCATATCTTCATGACCCAGGAACAGATCAAGGACGAGATCAAGGGCGTTGTCGCACTGATCGATCAGGTTTACTCGCTGTTCGGCTTCAAGTACCATGTCGAACTTTCGACCCGTCCGGAAAACTCGATGGGCAGTGATGAGGACTGGGAGGCAGCGACCGACGGTCTGCGCGGCGCACTCGAAGAGCTTGGCCTTCCTTATGAGGTCAACGAAGGCGACGGCGCGTTCTATGGCCCCAAGATCGACTTCCATCTGGTCGATGCGATCGGAAGAACCTGGCAGTGCGGCACCATCCAGCTCGACTTCCAGCTTCCTCAGCGGTTTGACCTGACCTATAAGGGCGCGGACGGCGAAAACCACCGCCCGATCATGATCCACCGCGTTGTCTTTGGATCGGTCGAACGGTTCATCGGCATCCTGATCGAGCACTTTGCCGGTGCGTTCCCGCTCTGGCTCTCTCCGGTACAGGTCAAGATCCTCCCGATCTCCGAAAAGTATGTTGAGTTCTCCGAAAAGGTTCGCGACGCGCTTGAAGAAGCCGGTATCCGCACCGAAATGGACGAACGCTCCGAAAAGATCGGCTACAAGATCCGTGCCGCTCAGATGGAGAAGGTTCCCTATATGATGGTCCTCGGCGACAAGGAAGCCGAAAGCGGAAACGTTTCCGTTCGTGCGCGCGACGGCAGTCAGTCCACGATGACACTGGACGAGTTTATCGCTTGCTGCAAGCAGAAGATCGCCGACAAATCCCGCGATTGATCGATTCGAAAATCACCTCTCCTGTTCCCGTTTGTAACGGGGCAGGGGAGGTTTTTCTTTTGTCAGGAGAAAAAAGTTAAAAGTACGGTGCAGCAAAAGCAATGACATAACGAAATTAATTAAAAACTTTCCTATTTTTGTTGACGGTTGGAATGTATCATGTTATAATGTACATACAGAAAAAGAAAAAGCCGTGCTTCATATGTATATTTTTACATTAAACGTCATATGATTCATACGCGCGATTTAATTTTATGTGTTTATATCAGAAACGGAGGCATCACCATGAAATCGAAGAAATGGTATAAAGGGTTAACGGCAACGGCGATCGCACTTGCACTCGCGGGCGCGGCGGCGATTCCTGCCTATGCGGAAGAAGAAATGAACGATACCGATATCACCACCACGACCTCTGAGAATCAGACGATCGATCAGGCGGCGGACGCGGTGATCGATAAGGTTATCGATGGGAATGTCAATTGGGGCGAGACGGGCGAGAACGGTCAGACGGCCGGCAAGATCGGCGAGGACGGCAAGGGCGGCAGCGTAAACCGTACCGAGACCGACGGTAAAACCACTACCGACGAGAAGTATGACGAGAACAAGGCAAGCACCAGCGTCAGCGGCCCGTCCTATGTCGATGAAAACGGCAATACCGTTACCCCCACCACGACCGTTACCCCCGGTACCAAGGAAACGACGACCGAGGGAAAAGGCGAGATCAAAGGTGAACTGCCTCCGAAAGAGGAAGTAAAAGAAAATAACACCGACATCAAAGCGGACTTTGACGGCATTAATTTCGACGATATTACCGACGGCAAGATCAAAGATAAA
>JALEHK010000037.1 GCA_022770625.1 Oscillospiraceae bacterium
CTCGGCTTTCTCTATGTCGATACCGGCGCACTCTACCGAACAATCGCGCTCTTTGTCCTGAGGGCGGGGGTTGATCCCGCCGACCGGGAAGCGGTCGCTTCACTCCTTCCGCAGATCCATATCCGTCTCGCCTATCAGAACGGAGTTCAAGAGATGTATCTCGGGGAGGAAAACGTTTCGGGAGAGATCCGGACTCCCGCCGTTTCGATGGCTGCGTCGGCGGTCGCCGCTCAGCCGGAGGTGCGGGCGTTCCTTCTTGAAGAGCAGCGGCGGTTTGCAAGAGAAGCAAACGTTCTGATGGACGGGCGGGATATCGGTACGGTCGTTCTTCCCGACGCCACCGTCAAGATTTTCCTCACCGCATCGGCCGAAGTACGCGCCCGCAGACGGTATAAGGAACTGATCGAAAAGGGAGAAAAGGTGAGTTTTGAAGAAGTGCTTCGGGACGTGGAAGCGCGGGATTACGCCGACTCCCACCGGGCAGTTGCACCGCTCAAACAGGCGTCCGACGCGGTTCTCGCCGACACCGGGACGCTCACCCTCGAAGAATCGGTCGAACTGATTAAGAAGATTATCACTGAAAAGACAGCGTCCATGTAAGCAGACAGAGAAAGGGAGAGTTTTCATGATTTTTTACAAGATCGCGCGCGCCGTGACCCATCTGATCTCCAAGTGCCTGTATAAAGTCCGGTACGAGGGGTTGGAAAACGTTCCGACCGACCGCGGCTTTATCCTCTGCTCCAATCATATTTCCAACTTCGACCCGATCCTGATCGCCGTCCGGCTCAAGCCGCAGTGCTTTTTTATGGCTAAGGAAGAGCTTTTCAAAAATCCCTTTGTCAGCCTGATTATCCGGGGGCTTGGGGCGTTCCCTGTTTCCCGCGGCAAGGGCGATACCGCAGCAATCGAAAAGGCGGTCAACTATGTGAAAGACGGGAAGGTGGTCGCGATCTTCCCCGAAGGCCACCGGAGCAAGGACGGAAATCTTCAAAAGCTCAAATCGGGCGCGGTCGTCATTGCGGCCGAAACGGGCGGCGGGCTTCAGCCCTGCGTCATCAAAAAGGGCGAGAAGCGTTTCCTGCGCACGCCGGTCGTTATCCGCTACGGGAAATTCATCACCCACGAACAGCTCGGGCTGACCGGGCGGGTTCCGGCGCAGATCCGGAGCGCGAATAAGCTTCTGACCGCGTCGCTGGAAGGAATGCTGGAGGATATCCATGTCTGAAGTGATCCGTATCCCGCAGCCGAACGGGCGTCCCGACAAAACCATCACCCTCGCCTCGTCGGCAGGATTCTGCTACGGCGTAAAGCGGGCGGTGGACAAGGCGTTCTCGATCGCAGAAAGTTCGACCAACGCGGTGACCTTAGGCCCCATCATTCATAACCCGCAGGTCGTCGGAAGACTTGCGTCGCTCGGAGTGCCGAGCGTATCCGGCCCCGAAGAAACCCGCCCCGGCCAGACGGTCATCATCCGCTCCCACGGAGTCGGCGCCGATGTGATCGGGAAGCTGAGCGGAAGGGAGATCATCGACTGCACCTGTCCCCATGTCGCGCGGATTCATAAAATCGCGCGGGAAGTTACCGAAGAGGGACACATTCTTCTGATCGCGGGGAATCCTTCCCACCCGGAAGTGCAGGGAATCGTCGGCCACGCAAAAGGAGAGGTGCACGTCTTTCAGGACGAAAAAACGCTTCGGGAGATCCTCGACAGGCTGAAAAAACGCGGCTCTCCGCCGGTTGCCGTCGTCCAACAGACCACACTCGGGCAATTGTTGTGGAAAAATTTACAAACTATCATTGAAAAGGACTATACAAACGTCCAGAAATTTGATACAATATGTAACGCGACAAATTTAAGGCAGCAGGAAGCTGTTGCTTTGGCGGAAAAATCCGACCTGATGATCGTCATTGGCGGGCGCGAAAGCTCCAATACACAAAAACTTTACGAAATTTGTTCCAAAAAGTGCGAAACAATCGCTATTGAGACAAAATCAGAACTTGACAAAAGGCGGATTTTACGTCATAATAATATTGGCGTTACTGCCGGTGCTTCTACCCCGGCTGATATAATCAAGGAGGTTTTAACAACCATGAGTGAAATTCTGGAAAATCAGGATGAGGAGCTTTCCTTTGCGGAGCTCTTCGAACAGTCTCAGACTGAAAAATTATATAACGGGAAAAGGGTAAAGGGCATCGTCTCCAACGTTACGCCGAACGAGATCCACGTCGATATCGGTGCCAAGCAGACCGGTATCGTTCCTGCTTCCGAGCTTTCCGAAAACGGCGATCTGACTCCCGACAGCTTCAAGCCCGGCGATGAGATCGATCTGGTTGTCGTTAAGGTCAACGATCAGGAAGGTGTTGTCACCCTGTCCAAGAAACGCCTGGACGCGGAAGCAAACTACACCGCCATCTGCAAAGCCTATGAAGAAGGCACCGTTATGACCGGTACGGTTACCGACGTTATCAAGGGCGGTATCCTCGTCAACTGCAACGGCCTGAAAGTCTTCGTTCCCGCTTCTCTCGCTTCCGACAGAAGAATGGAAGATCTTTCCGTTCTCGTCGGCAAGGAAGTTCAGTTCAAGGTCATCGAAGTCAATGACCGCCGCCGTCGTGCTGTCGGCTCTGTTAAGGCTGTTCTTTCCGAAGAGAAGAAAGCAAAACAGGAAGAGTTCTGGAACAGCGTTGAGATCGGCAAAGTCTACACCGGCGAAGTCAAATCGATCACCTCTTACGGTGCATTCGTTGATCTGGGCGGCGTTGACGGCATGATCCACATCACCGAGCTGTCCTGGACCCGCATCAAGAGCCCTGAAGAGGTCGTTCATGTCGGCGACACCGTTGAAGTCTATATCAAGGACATCGACACCGAGAAGAAGAAAATTTCCCTCGGCTACAAGAAAGCTGAAGACAATCCCTGGGAGATCTTCAAGAAAGATTACCCTGTCGATACCATCTGCCCCGTCAAGATCGTTTCGATCACCACCTTCGGTGCATTTGCACAGATCATCCCCGGCGTTGACGGCCTGATCCACATCAGCCAGATCGCCAACGAGAGAATCGCAAAGGTTTCCGATAAACTGGCTGTCGGCGATGTTGTCGATGCAATGATCATCGATATCGATTACGAAAAGAAGAAAGTTTCTCTTTCGATCCGTGCAACCCTCGACGCAGGTTCCGACGAAGAGTAATTTTATCGATACCCGAAAAAGTAAAAACGGTGCAGTCCGGGAAAACCCGGCTGCGCCGTTTTCCGTATCAAGAATGTGTTCGTGCACAAAAGGAGGAAATCGTATGACAATTGAGGCAATCAAAAAGCAAATCGAAGAGGGGCGCGCGGCTCTCGGCATCGAACTTGGCTCTACACGGATCAAGGCCGTTCTGATCGGAGAAGATCACGCGCCGATCGCGTCGGGAAGCTTTGACTGGGAGAACCGGCTGGAGAACGGGGTCTGGACCTACAGCCTTTCGGACGCATGGAAAGGCGTACAGGAATGTTACCGCCGGCTCTCGGAAAAGGTGGAAGCGCTCTGCGGCGCAAAGCTTCGTCGTCTTTCCGCCATCGGATTTTCGGCGATGATGCACGGATTTCTTCCGTTTAACGAAACAGGAGAGCTGCTGACTCCTTTCCGCACCTGGCGCAATACGATGACCGAACCGGCGGCCAAACAGCTGACCGAGCTTTTCCACTTCAACATTCCTCAGCGCTGGAGTATCGCCCATCTCTGGCAGGCGATTGTAAACGGAGAGGAATACACCTCCCGGATCTCCTTTTTCACGACGCTCGCAGGCTATATTCACTGGCAGCTAACCGGGGAAAAGGTCCTCGGCGCGGGCGAAGCGTCCGGAATGTTTCCACTGGGTAGAACGGGCGATTATGATGAAGAGATGATCGAAAAATTCGACGCACTTTCGGCAGAAAAGGGTTTTCCGAAAAAGCTGCGGGAGATCCTTCCCCGCGTCCTCTCGGCCGGTGAGAAGGCAGGCGTTCTGACCAAAGAGGGAGCGCTCCTGCTCGACCCCAGCGGAACACTTGAGGCAGGGATCCTGCTCTGTCCGCCCGAAGGGGACGCCGGAACCGGCATGGCCGCCACCAACTCGGTCGCGCCCCGAACCGGAAACGTTTCTGCCGGAACCAGTATCTTTTCGATGGTCGTGCTGGAACGGCCGCTGAAAGGTGTCTACCCCGAGATCGACATGGTGACCACGCCGGACGGACATCCGGTCGCGATGGTTCACTGCAACAACTGCACCTCCGACATCAACGCATGGGCAGAGCTGCTGATCGGATTCGCAAAATCGCTCGGGGTTTCCTGTACGATGCCGCAGGCACTCGACGCGATCTTTTACTCGGCAAAGGAAGCGGCGGCCGACTGCGGCGGGGTCGTTTCGATCGGCTACCTTTCAGGCGAACCGGTGACGGGGTTTGACGAAGGGCGTCCACTCGTCCTCAGAAAGCCGGACGCGGCTCTCTCCTTCTCCGCGTTCTCCCGGTCGCTTCTTTCCTCGGCGGTCGCGGCGCTTGCGATCGGGATGAAGATCCTGACCGAAAAGGAAAAGGTAGCAATCGACACCCTTTACGGCCACGGCGGTTTCTTCAAGGCGGAGAATGTCGGGCAGCAGCTGCTGGCGTCGGCGCTGAACACCCCCGTTTCGGTCATGGAAACGGCGGGCGAAGGCGGGCCGTGGGGAATGGCGCTTCTGGCCGCGTACAGCGTCCGGAAAGAAGAAGGAGAAAGCCTTTCCCATTACCTCTCAGAAAAGGTCTTTGCCGGAAACAAAGGGAAAACGCTGGCTCCCGTTCCGGAAGAGACAGCGGGCTTTGAAAAATATATCGAGCTTTACCGCGCGGCGCTCCCGGCGGAAAAGGCCGCGGTCGAGAGATTTTGAGCAAAAGAAAAACAGGCGGGCAAAACTTCCAACTCGTCCGCCTGTTTTCTTCCGATTCCCTACGAAATGCACAAAATCCGGCAAAGTGCTTGAAATCTTCATGAAGATAGATTAATATATATTCTGTAAGATTCTGCTCCGGATGTGCTGTTTTGCCCGGAGCGGAAGCAGATTCCCTGCGCGGATTTCCGCTGCGGCCGATCTGGCAACAATAGAAAGGAATGGATCATCACATGAAAATTCTGGTTATCAACGCCGGCAGTTCTTCCCTGAAGTACCAGCTGATCAACATGGACAACGAAGAGGTCATGGCCAAGGGCAACTGCGAAAGAATCGGAATCGACGGCCGCATCACCCATAAGACCGCTTCCGGATATTCCCACGCCGAAGAGTGCAGCTTTCCCACCCATACCGAAGCGTTTGAAAAGGTTATCGAGAGCCTGACCACCGGCGAAGGCAAGGTCATCGACTCGATCTCCGAGATCTCTGCGGTCGGCCATCGTATCGTCCAGGGCGGCGACATCTTCTCCAAGTCGGTTCTCGTTACCGATGAGGTCATCGACCAGATCGAAGGACTCGCTCCCCTCGCTCCCCTTCATAACCATGCGCACGTCCTCGCTCTGCGCGCCTGCCGCAAGGTCGTCGGCGACGCTGTTCCGATGGTCGTTGTTTTCGATACCGCTTTTCATCAGACAATGCCCGCAAAGGCTTATATGTACGGCCTTCCCTACGGCGACTATGAGAAGTACGCAATCCGCAAATACGGCTTCCACGGCACCTCTCACCGCTTTGTTTCGGCTGATTTTGCCCGCCGTCTCGGCAAACCCCTCGAGTCTCTGAAGATGGTCACCTGCCACCTCGGCAACGGCTCTTCGATCACCGCTGTTGACTGCGGCAAATGCGTCGATACCACGATGGGCTTCACCCCTCTGGACGGCGTTATCATGGGCACTCGCTGCGGTGCGATCGACGCTTCCGCAGTTCTGTACCTGATGGAAAAAACCGGTATGTCCGCTTCTGAGATGAGCAACTACCTCAACAAGCAGTGCGGCTTCTACGGTCTGACCGGCGGCAAGTCGGACAACCGCGACATCGAAGCCGGCATCGCAGCAGGCGACGAAAAGTGCAAGCTCGCTTCCGATATGCTCTGCTATGAGATCAAGAAACAGATCGGCGCATACGCAGCTGCTATGGGCGGTCTGGACGCTGTCGTCTTTACCGGCGGCATCGGCGAGAACGCAATCGGCATCCGTGCAGGCGCCTGCGAAGGTCTCGAGTTCCTCGGCATCAAGATGGACGCTGAGAAAAACAAAGAGCTTAACCACAGCGAAGGCCGCATCTCTGCTGCCGACTCCAAGGTTGAGGTCTGGATCGTTCCGACCAATGAAGAGCTGCTGATCGCTCAGGATACCGAAGCGCTGATCTCCGGCAAATAAGTTTTTCATGCAAAACCGCTGTGCGCCCTAAAGGCGCGCGGCGGTTTTTGGCGCTCAGACAGCAAAAGACCCCGTTTCATAAGAAACGAGATCCTTTGCAAGCGTATGAAAAATGAGGAGGAGAGGGTATCAATTTAAAGAACCGGATTACCCGTATCCGGTATTCCGTCTGCCCGTTTTATCCGGGTGCCCCGGTTTCCCCATTTCCGGGAACGGAATCAATCGCATCTGCCGAAAGGGGGATTCACTGAATCGCGTCTGCCGTTTAAGACGAGTTCTAAAATCTTAAAGAGCGGATAGGCTTTCGTATCTCTTCCCTGCCGACGATTAGAGTATACCGGAAAAATATGAATAAATTATCCTTTCGGCATGGATTTTGCCTGAATAATGGCAGGATAATTTGTTAAGGGGCAGTATCCGTTTATTTGCACCAATTCTTTTGCAAAAAGTTTTTCAGTTTTTTTCTCAGAATACTGGAAATACGGCGATATATTTGTTATAATAAGAGTAAGACACCAGACGTATTTCCTGCGGTGTGTTTTTGTCGTGCCGAAAAACGTCTGTGAGTGCTCTCCTGCCTCTCTAAAAAGAGAGCGCGGAATGTGTATAATTGGAGGTAATAAACAATGGGCAAGAAGTATTGCTACCTGTTCAGCGAAGGCAACGCAAATATGCGTGAGCTGCTGGGCGGAAAAGGTGCAAACCTGGCTGAGATGACCAACCTCGGCCTGCCGGTTCCTCAGGGCTTCACCATTTCCACCGAAGCCTGCACCCAGTACTATGAGGATGGCAGACAGATCAACGACGAAATCATGGCGGAGATCATGGAACACATCGGCAAGATGGAAGAGATCACCGGCAAGAAATTCGGCGACAAGGAGAACCCTCTGCTGGTTTCCGTCCGTTCCGGCGCCCGTGCATCCATGCCCGGTATGATGGATACCATCCTGAACCTCGGTCTGAACGAGGAAGTCGTTGAGACGATTGCCAGCTGGGGCAACCCCCGTTGGGCATACGACTGCTACAGAAGATTTATCCAGATGTACTCCGACGTCGTTATGGAAGTCGGCAAAAAGTATTTTGAACAGCTGATCGACAAGATGAAAGCTGAGAGAGGCGTTACTCAGGACGTCGAGCTGACTGCTGAGGATCTCAAAGAGCTGGCTAACCAGTTCAAAGCTGAGTACAAAGCAAAGATCGGCGAGGACTTCCCCTCTGATCCTAAGGAACAGCTCATCGGCGCAGTCAAGGCCGTATTCCGCAGCTGGGACAACCCCCGTGCGAACGTTTACCGCCGCGACAACGATATCCCTTATTCCTGGGGTACCGCAGTTAACGTTCAGATGATGGCATTCGGCAACAAGAACAACGATTCCGGCACCGGCGTTGCGTTCACCCGCAACCCCTCCACCGGCGAAAAGGTTCTGACCGGCGAGTTCCTGATGAACGCTCAGGGCGAAGACGTTGTTGCAGGCGTCCGTACTCCTCAGCACATCGACCACCTCAAAGAGGTCATGCCTGAAGTTTACGCTCAGTTTGTAAACATCTGCGACACCCTTGAAAAACACTATCACGATATGCAGGACATGGAGTTCACCATTGAGGACAAGAAGCTGTATATGCTCCAGACCCGTAACGGCAAGAGAACTCCCGCTGCTGCTCTGAAAATTGCCTGCGACCTGATCGACGAAGGCATGATTGACGAGAAACAGGCTGTTCTGATGATCGAGCCCAGAAACCTCGACGCTCTGCTCCATCCTCAGTTCGACCCCGCTGCTCTGAAGGCTGCTACTCCTGTTGCAAAAGCACTGGCTGCTTCTCCCGGAGCTGCCTGCGGCAAGATCGTCTTCACCGCTGAGGACGCTAAAGAGTGGAACGAGATGGGCGAAAAGGTCGTTCTGGTTCGTCTCGAGACCTCTCCTGAAGACATCGAAGGCATGAAAGCTTCTCAGGGCATCCTGACCGTTCGCGGCGGTATGACCTCTCACGCTGCTGTCGTTGCTCGTGGTATGGGCACCTGCTGCGTATCCGGCTGCTCTGCCATCACGATGGACGAAGAGAACAAGGAGTTCGAGCTGGCTGGCAAGACCTACCACGAAGGCGACTATATCTCGATCGATGGCTCTACCGGCAACATCTATGACGGTATCATCCCCACCGTTCCTGCTTCCGTCTCCTCCGGTTACTTCGGCCGTATCATGAGCCTGGCTGACAAATACCGTCAGCTGTCCGTCCGTACCAACGCTGATACTCCTCAGAACGCAATCGACGCTAAGCGTCTGGGCGCTGAAGGCATCGGCCTGTGCCGTACCGAGCATATGTTCTTCGACTCTGACAGAATCGCAGCCATCCGTGAGATGATCTGCTCTGACACCGTTGAAGGCAGAAAAGCGGCTCTTGCGAAACTGGAACCCATGCAGCAGGGCGACTTTGAGAAGCTCTACGAGACCATGGAAGGCCAGCCCGTCAACATCCGCTTCCTGGATCCCCCTCTGCACGAGTTCGTTCCCACCGAGGAAGCCGACATCGAGCAGCTGGCTAAAGACACCAACAAGACCGTTGAACAGGTCAAAGCGATCATCGCTTCCCTGCACGAGTTCAACCCGATGATGGGTCATCGTGGCTGCCGTCTGGCTGTCACCTACCCCGAAATCGCTGAGATGCAGACCGAAGCAGTCATCAAAGCTGCTCTGAAGGTTTCTGCTGCTCATCCCGATTGGAACATCGTTCCCGAAATCATGATCCCGCTGGTCGGCGAGGTCAAAGAGCTTGCTTATGTCAAGAGCGTTGTCACCACTACCGCTGACAAGCTGATTGCTGAGGCTGGTTCTTCCATGAAGTACAAAGTCGGCACCATGATCGAGATCCCGAGAGCGGCTCTGACTGCTGACGAGATTGCGAAAGAGGCTGAGTACTTCTCCTTCGGCACCAACGACCTGACCCAGATGACCTTCGGCTTCAGCCGTGACGACGCTGGCAAGTTCCTTGGCGCTTACTACGACAAGAAGATCTACGAGAACGATCCCTTCGCTAAGCTTGACCAGGTCGGCGTTGGCAAGCTCGTTAAGATGGCTTGCGAACTGGGCAAATCCACCCGTCCCGACATCAAACTGGGCATCTGCGGCGAACATGGCGGCGACCCGAGCTCGATCGAGTTCTGCCACAACGTTGGTCTGACCTACGTTTCCTGCTCGCCCTTCCGCGTTCCGATCGCTCGTCTGGCTGCTGCTCAGGCTGCTATCAGAAACCCCAGAAAGTAATCCTTTCCGGTTTTTGAAAAGCGTCCGATAAGCGCTTCACGTAAATCGTACCCGCCCCGCTTACCCTATGGTAGGCGGAGCGGGTTTTGTTTTATACGAGGCTTGTGCAAAATTACATTTTTTTACGTGCGATTCGTTTGTTTTTGTGATTGTTTTCTGTGCGGAATTTCTGTTATACTGAAAATGAAAAAAGTGTAATTTTCATATCATCTACGGAAGCGGGGCGCGTATATATGAAAACCATGCGTAAAATCTTCCCGGTGCTTTTTGTGATGCTTTTGACAGTTGTACTCGTTAGCTGCGGCGGCCAGAAAAATATCTCGATCTCCTCCTTGCAGACGGACGGAGCGTTTACCGCAGAGGGGCTGGCGTTCGGAACCGACTATGAAACGGTCTATGAAAAGTATCAGTCTCCCGAGGTCGATCCGGAGAGCGACAAGTTTGAGGACTGGCGCAACTCGGTGCTGACGGCGGACGATCAGCGAACCTTCCGCCCGGTCGAGACTCGTTCGATCGAGGGAAAAGAGGGCACGCTCGCGTTCAGTTTTCAGGATGACCGGCTGAACATGGCGGGATATACCGTCAGCCTGAAGTCGGATGAAACGGACGACTGGATCGGAAAACTGGTCAAAAGCTGCTGTGACGCGTTTGGCGAAGGGAGTATGAGCGTGGACGAATTTACCGGACTTTGTAAAGAAGTGGGAAACGGAGTTCTGGTCGGGATCTACTGGACAGGAACCGACGGAAGCGTTTTACAGCTGACCGTTTCCAAGACGACGTTCGGCGCGACAGTCGGGCTGACCGCCATTGCCCCCGATACCGGTTCTCCCATATCGGGGAAAAAGGACGCGCTAAGCGTTCCGAAAAAATGACAAGACGCTCGCCGACGTTTCGGAACAGCAGGAGAACGATCAGACGGAGTCCTACAACGGCAAGCGAGTGCTTCTGGCGGAGGACAACGCGCTTAATGCCGGGATCGCGATAGAGCTTTTACAGACGATCGGTCTGACGGCAGACTGGGCGAAGGATGGGAAACAAGCCATCGAGCGGTTTGAAGCATCCAAGCCGGAAGAATAACCGGCATATAAAAAAAGATGTGTTTCCATTTGATTGGAAATACATCTTTTTTCGCTTTTAAGCCTTAGTATTCGACTTTCCACATATAGTGCCGGTCATCAAAGCTGTGGCCGGTGAGCTGCGCCAACTGATAAACAAAGAACCGCTCCAGCGGGATCATTACGACCGAGTTGAAAAATTCGGCGATCCGGGGATCGATCCGCTTTTCGATGCCGGTGTCTTTGGCGTCGATCACGAGAACGTGTCCGGCGTAGCTGTTCAGGAATTTCAGCACTCGCTCGTCCAGAAAACGGCTGCGGCCGGTGGACATCAGAAGGATCATTGCCTGATCCTTGGTCGTCATTTCAAACGGGCCGTGAAAATATTCGCCCGAGTGGATCATGATCGCGTTTTTCCAGTCCATCTCCATCAGGTGGCAATTGGCAAGCGAATAGGCCGTCCCGTAGAGAGGACCTGCGCCGAGAACCTGAAACAGGGTATCGCCCTTAAAATCTTCGGCAAACTTTTTCGCCGCCGGAAGCATCGATTCCTTGCTTTCCGCAATGATCCCGTCGATCTCGCCGAACGCCGCCATTGCCGCATCGTAAAGCGGATACGCCTCGAACTGATGAAGGAGCTCAAAGCCGATCCGGAGCGACATCGACTGGTTGGACTGGGAGTAAATCTGCTCGTCGCCGTTGGAATAGGTCACGACATACTGCCCGACCTTGGCCATTCCGGTGGACATTGAGCCGGTCATCGCGATGGTGATCGCGCCAAGCGCATTGGCCTTTTCGACTGCTTTGACCGTTTCGGCGGTGGCTTTCAGCGAGCAGCAGATAACGATGCAGCGCTCATCCACGCACTTCGGCGTCACATAGCAAAACTCGTTGCTGTTGTAGATCTTGACGCTGATGTTTTTTGCTTCGCTCTCGAGGAGATACTTACCGGGATAGATCGCGGCCTGCGATCCGCCGCAGCCGACGAAAATAACAGCCTTCAGCCCTCCACGCGCGTCCAGCTTTTCCTTGATCTCCGCGATCATTTCACGAATTTCCATTTTACCGTTCCCCTTTCCTTTATGCGGGCTTTTTTCTGTGATACGCCCAACTTTTTTTATCATAAAACGATTCCGGCCAAATGTCAAGAGACCGTTTTTCTCATCTTTACACCAGTTTTGTCCCATGGCCGAACGCGCCCTGAACCATGCAGGTCTTTGCTGAAAGAGCCGCTCCGGCGTCCAGACAGGCGCGGATGCCCTTTTCCTTTCCGGAAGCCCTCCGGGAAGCGTACTCCATCAGAAACCCCGATGCAAACGAATCGCCTGCGCCGAGCGTATCGACCGCCTGGACGAGTTTCGGCTGATAGCGGATTGTTTCTTCGCTGTCCATGAAAACAACGTCCTTGCCGCCTCTGGTCGCGATCACGGCCCCGCATCCGGCCTGAATAAGCGACCGAGTCAGTTCCTCCGTCTTTTCATCATCCAGATCCGAGCAGGAAAGAAACGCGAAATCGACGTTCGGACAGACCTTTTCCCACCGCTCTTTTTCAAACCAACGGTAAGAGAAATCATAGGAGATCAGCATCCCCGGTTTTTTCTCTTCTTTCAGGCGCCTGACCTTTTTCAGCTCATCATCGAAATAGGAGTTGTTGCTGGTATAGACAAGATCAAAAGACGCGAGATAATCCAAGTCCTTTTTTTCAAGCCGAATCGGATGCTCCCGAAGGACGCCGCCTTTATTGGAAGTGACAAAAAACCGGTCGCCGTCGATCAGATCGACCACGGCGTACCCATTTTCTCCGTCATACTCCCGGCAATGGCTTCGGTCGATCCCGAAATCATCCAACGTCTTTTTCACATAATCGCCGACCGCATCTTTTCCGAACACGCCGAGATACGCGGTCTCCCATCCCGCCTGACGGCAGTAGACCGAAACGTTTAACGCCTGCCCGCCGGGAAACATCGTCCCGAGTGTGCGGTATTTATCGCAGACGTTATCTCCAATCCCAATCATTTTCATTTGAAGATCCCCCTTTACGCCAAGCGGCGCTTTCTCTTTTTTGACTTTATAGTAAGCACATTTTTGAAAAAAGTCAATATAAAAAGTGCCCGAAAGCGGCTCTGAGAAACCGATTCCGGGCGCATGACGCAGGTATTATTTCTGTTTGAAGAGCAGGCGGAAGATCTTTCTGACCAGAGGACCCGCATAGGCCATCTGCCAGAAGCAGGCCATCGGGAAGTTAAACGCAGTTGTCTGGAGCCAGACCGCGACAAACTGATCGCCGGCGTCCTTAAAGAGGAGCGTCGCGACAAGGCTCATGACCGGGCACATCAGACAGACGATCATCCATGAGATCATAACGCTGATCGCGACCGGACGGTCGGTTGGCTTTACGACCTTGAAAGCAAGGATGTGCGCCAGCTTATCGACCACAAAAAACTCAAGGACAAAGGCGACCGGGAGCATAATGACCAACTCATGGAACGCCATCAAAAACACTTCGTTGCGGAGCGAACCGGTATTCAGGGCGATGTTGTAGCAGATCATGGCGTAAACCATGACGAACGCCATCAGGAGGGTAAAGACTATATTCTGGAAACGGGTTTTGGGCATAAAAATTTCTCCTTTTTTCGTTTTGCGCGCAAAAAAAGACACACAGAAATTCTCACCGTGTTGTTCGTTATCACAAATGAGATTTGTGTGTCGTTTCCAATAAAACCCGTTCGTATCTATGCGGCTTTTTTCGCCGTTTTGTTTTTGATTATATTTTTATCATACCATATTGAGTTTTGCAAAGCAAAACTCGGTAGCGTCCGCGAAACTTGTTTCGCAGCGTTTATTATACCACATTTTTCATTGGCGCATAAGTCCTTTTTTCAGCATTTGAGAAAAAACGGCTCTTTGGATAATTTTCACGAATCAATGTACGGTTGATTGGTTGTTTTGCTCACGGATCAGGGAACCGTACCGGCGGCGTATCGCTTTCCAGCTTCTCAAACCGATAGCCTTTTTCGCGGTAATAAGGAACGATGATCTTCAGACAGGGCACCGCTGTGGTCCGGATCGAGTTATCGTGCATCAAAACTAGAATCCGCTCCTTCTCTCCCCCGCTTTCAATGATGTTTTCCGCCATCGTCTCGGCCGGAGCGGCGGACGAGCCGCTGTCGGAAGCGACTGCGTTCCAGTCAAACCAGCTCAGGTTTTCTTTTTGCGCGCGGGCTTTGATCTCCGCCAGAACCCAGTCGGGTGCTGTACTGTTCCGGCTTCCGCCGGGAAAGCGGAAGATTGACGGAGAAAGCCCGGCTTTCTCTTCCAGATAGCTTCGGAGCTTCTTCTGATCGGAAAAGAAAGCGTCCGGAGAGGCGTAAATTTTTCCATAATCGTGGGAGTAGCTGTGAAGGCCGACCGCGTGTCCCTCTTCCTTCATCCGGTTCAGCAGCTTCTCTGCCCGCTCGGTCTCCATCCCGATCACGAAAAAGGTCGCCTGAATTCCCTCGCCGTCCAGATAATCGAGAATTTCTTCTGTGACCGCCGACGGCCCGTCGTCAAAGGTCAGATACACCACCTTTTCTTCCGCTTCTCCCATAGCCGGATAGGCTTCCTGAAGAGAGGCGTCTTTGGATGCGCGCGGAAGCACCGCCAGAAGAAAAAGCGTCAGCAAAGCGGCGGCAACCGTCCATCCTTTTCGTCTCCTCATCCGATCCACTCCTCCCTGCACACCAAAGATATGCCGGGAAGGGACGGTTCATGCCCCGGAAAACGGATTTGACAGAAAGAGCGGCGGCGAGTATAATGGTGGGAAAGAAAGGAGGGACTGTCTCTTGCGGAGAACAAGTGAAGCAGATAAGCGGCGCACCAGAAGAATCGCGCTCAGAAAAGGAATTGTCGCGGCGGCGGCGCTCGGGATCTTAGCGGCAACGGTGCTGTTGATCTGGGGAAGCATCCGGCTGCTGACCCGGCATCAGACGGTCGCCCCGGAAGATTTCAGCTACGCTTCTTTTGTCAGCCGATACGCGGAAGAATACGATGTCCCGGAAACAGTCGTCTACGCGGTAATTGAAACTGAAAGCCACTTTGACCCGAACGCCGAATCACCGGTCGGAGCCTGCGGACTGATGCAGCTGATGCCGGAAACGTATGAATGGATCCTCGGAAAGCTCGGCGACGCTCCGTCCGATCTCGGTCAGGCGGAAGGCAACGCAGAGGAGGCCGTTTCCTCCGAAACACCAAACGAAACGGAGAAGAATATCTTCGACCCTGAGATCAACATCCGATGCGGGGTTTATTATCTTTCCTACTTATACGACCGGTTCGGCGTATGGGAAACCGCTTACGCCGGATATAACGCCGGCCCGAATATCGTTTCCCGATGGCTTTCAGACGAACGCTATTCCTCTGACGGCGTGACCCTTTCCAGTATCCCCTATACCGAAACGGCTAATTATGTCATAAAGGTGAGCGACGCCAGAAAGCGGTACGAAGAGCAAAACATTGGATAAAATAGACAATCATACCGGGAGCATCCGGCGAAATTAACGTTATTTTGACTATATACAAAATGGAGAAGATATGATAAAATAAGATTTGTTGTGGGGGCGTAGCTCAGCTGGGAGAGCGTACGGTTCGCATCCGTAAGGTCGAGAGTTCGATCCTCTTCGTCTCCACCAAAAACCACCGTGATTCCGATTGGATGACGGTGGTTTTTTTATTTATTCGACTAAAGGAGATCGTAAAGTGATCTATCCCATTGGGCCATGAATTGAAATGCAGAATTTTCCCCGCAAGGTGCCGGTAAGCACGGACTTGCAGGGATACTTTTTTCTTGCGGTTATTTTTTCTTCAACGCATACTTTTCGCCCGGCAGGAGCGCAAGCACCCGTTCGGGATTGACGACCCGCGTCAAAAGCTTATTCGGTTCGCCGTTAAAGGGGGTCATCTCCGGCGCATCGACCGTGCCCCAATGGATGCAGAGCAGATCGGCGTTCGGGTAGGTATTTGCGAGCGTTACCGCGCCCTCAAGCGGCATATCAAATCCTCTCAGCACCGAATCGATCATCAGGATCGTTCCGTGAATATTAAGCAGAACGCCCGCTCCGCCCAGCCAGTAAATCGCCGTTTCCTCTCCCGCTTCAAACGCATTCTCTACGATCGGGATCGTTTTCACGGATAAAAAGCGTCCCAATTTCAATCGTCACCTACGGTGACCCAAAATATTGTCTTAAACTGAAAAGTGTGCTTTATTGTATTTTGCAAAACATAGCCGTTACTTTTTCCAGCAGTTCTGTCACCGGCCGTAAACCGGAGAGGTATCGAAATAACTGAATCTGGTTTCAAGAAAAACATCCACCGTCTTTTCAATGAGCGGAAGGTCAAATTCTCCGTCTTTCCGGTTAGTTTATCTGCCGGCAGAACCACATTCATCGGTACCGTCCGGAAAAGGCTTTTCGATAAAAAATTGACCTGCAAAATCGCCATAAACTGTTTCTCCTCTTTGGCAACATTAAACGAGTATCGATCATACGATCCTTATGTTTTTATTCTAATCTCTTGAAGATAAAACAGCAAATACTTATAGTTTATATTAATTCATGCTTTTAAGGCATAAATGCACAGCAAAAAATCTCTGCCTTTCGAAACGGCTCCGAAAAGCAGAGATTTTAGCATTTTTTACGATCGTACCGGTGAAAACATCAGCCCAAGCCTTCGGTCTGCTCACGGATATAGCGGATAAAACCGTTGGCGGCGGGCGAATAGAACTGCCCCTTTTTCCAGACAAGCACGCTTCCCGTCTCAAGCGCCGGACGGAGCGGACGCATACAAAGCCCATTCACCTCTCCGCTCTCGATACCCGGAATCAGACGCCGGAAGCTGAGCGCAACGCCAACACCGCTTTTCGCAAGGGTAAGGGCATTGTTTCCAAGATTGAAGGTCGCGGCGATCGTCAGGCTGTCGTAAAGAGAACCGAACCAGTGAGCAATCTCCGAATGGACGCTCTCCCGCCGGGTCAGGATCAGCGGATAGGGGGCAAGATCCTGCGGCGTCACAAACTCCTTTTCGGCAAGCGGTGAGTCCTCACGGAAAAAGGCACAGGTGCTGTCTTTCTGCGGCATACGGATATATTCGTAGGGCGTGACCTCGACCGGCTCGCAGAGCAGGCCGAAATCGGCGAGTCCCCGATCCATCCGTTCCCGCACTTCATCCGCGGCGGACGTAAAGATATCAAAGCTGACCTGCGGGTAAAGAGCGCGAAAACCGGCGATCCAGTCGGAAACCTGCCCCATCGCCGCCATCTCCCCGCATCCCATCGCGATCCGTCCGGAAAGCGTCTCGCTGTGGGAAAGATCCTGACGGGTCTGTTCGGCAAGCCGCAGCATCTCCTGCGCCCGCCGCTTGAGCAGCATCCCGTCCTGTGTCAGCTTAAAGCCCCGCTTGTCCCGCTCAAAAAGCTGGACGCCGAGATCCTCTTCCAACTGGCTCATCTGGCGGGAAAGGGTGGGCTGAGTCAGGTGGAGAATCTCCGCTGCCCGGGTCACGCCGCCTTCCTGCGCCACCGCAAGAAAATACCGCAGCACTCTCAGTTCCATCTTCTGGCCTCCTTCCGTCCGGACCCCTCGGAATTATTTATCCCAGATCCGGTTTAAGTAATAGCAGAACCGGCAGTCGTTGATCTTCAGTTCCCGGTCAAAAATCCCGTCGGGCGAGAGCTTTCTCGAAAAGCAGAAGCATCCTCTTCCGCCGTTATAGGAAAGATGGCGGGAAAATCCTGCCGCCGCAAGCGGTACCGAAAGCCCTTCCATATTGGGGCTGCGGCGTTTTTTGACCCGCTTGCCGTCGATCTCATAGACCGACGGACGGGGATCCTCATACGGCACAAAATACTCTGCGCCTTCATTCGCGTGACCGTCCAGAATATATCTGGCCGTTTTGTAGTAACGATCGACATAGACTGCGTCGTGGATTCCGTTGCCCGCACAGAGGGTATCATAGGCGTCCCGCACCGACATCCAGCGGGTCAGGTTGCGGAAGGAATGCTCGACCGAGATCCGGCTGTCGAAAAAGTTTCCGTTCAACTCGTCTCCGCAGAACAGGATCCGCTCTTTCCGGTCAAGGAACTGAAGAGAGCCTTTGCGGTGTTCATCGACCGCCATGACCTCAAGCGGGCGGCCTTTTAAGTTGATCACATCTCCGTCTTTCAGGAAAACGACCGGATAATCATCAGGAATATCCAACCCGACATAATCGCCGAACGGCTCACAGCGTCCGGCATAGCTTTCCTCCGACATATAAACAACGTCAAACTGATAATTGTTCATCGTATGGTCGAAATGATTGTGGGTATTCAACAGACGGTATACCTGCTTACCGGGGACGAGCGTTTTGACAAATTCCTTCAGATTGCCCGCGCCGCAGCCCGAATCGATGACGATCGCTTCATCGTCACCCTCGATCACGTAGCTATAATCTCCATCACTTAAAACCTGCCAGGTGCCGGGAGCGATCTGTTTGGCTTTATGATACGGCTCATCCATCGGCTGGATATTTCCTTCCAGATCCTCGATCAGAATATCATGATAGGCGGACATATCCAGTGCGCCCATATCTTTTTTCCATTTCATCGGTTCTTCGCTCCTTGTATTTATGCAATATGTATATCTTCTTTGAATATAGTATACCGTATTTGTCCATTTTCCGCAATAGACAGTTTCCATAAAGGAATAAGTTTCTGCCCCTTTTCATTCAGAGCAGAAACTTATTAAGATGGGTTTGATTATTCAGTTGATCCGAATGAGGAAAACGGGCGCGCAATTCTCGAGCCGCTTATCTCCATCTTCTCTCTTTCCCGGGAGAAAAAAGCGGCTTACTTTTTCTTCAATCCAGAGAAATCGGATTTGACGGCCTTATAAACCTGAAGGCCTTTTTTCTGCCCGAAGCGCCGGATGATGCCGCGGTAAAACTCCTGCTTTCCTTCCGAAAGAAGGATCGTCTCGGCAACGGCAGAAAGCTGCTCTTTATTGCAGAGCTCGCCAAGCTCCCCTTCCAGCTTCCCGCTCAGCGCGGCCACCTCGGCGGGATCGGCGCGCCGTTTCGGCTTTTCGTAGGAAGGCTCTTTTTCGGCGTGTTCTTCGGAAACGCTTCCTCTTCTGGGACGGCCACGGCGTCTGCGGGGACGCTCTTCTTCCGCATTTTCCTCTCTGGAAGCAACATTTAAAATCTCTGCGGGGATATACATTTCCTCTTCCTCTGCATCCAGTTCGGCTTTACGCATCCGCGCCGCCGCGCTCATCCCGGAGAGTTCATCCTCAGGTTCCTCATTGACTGCATTCAGTTCCTGCTCTTCATCCAGACGCGCCGCCTGAAGCGCGCCGAGAAGCGCCGCCGTTTCGATGTCGTCCGGCTCCAGAGCCTGCTCTGAAGCCTGCTCTACAGTCTGCTCCGGTTCGCCCGCCTGTTCCAAGAAACTGCTTTCCTCAGCAGGTTCTCCATCCGGTTCGGACGGCTCTTCCGGCTTTTCTTCCGGTTCAGGGAAAACTTCCTTTGCTTCCACATGAATCGGTTTTATAGAAGCCAGCGTGTCCTCCGTGCCCATCTCAAATCCATCATAAGCGCCGGAATCTCCGGTCGTGACATCGACATCGACCGCTCCATCCGCCGCCTCATCGGACGCTTTCAGCTGTTTCCCGGTAAAGAGACTGTGGGCGACCGAAAGAGCGATATTCGGACGGCGGTATACCACGCAGTCGGTCGGGATATACTGGCTCGTCCAGAAATCGTACAGGGCATCAAAGCCCGAATCGTTGCTGATGATATAGAGGTGGGAATAAAGTCCGCTCGCCAGAAGATAGCCCAACATCGTCGAAAGCTGGAAATCGAGCGAATTTTTCCCGCCCCGCCGGATCTGGTAATACTCGACGTTCGCGGCGCAGCTCATGATCTTCTGGTGCATCTCAAACGAGATGGTATTGGAGTTGACCGAGTAAAGAATGACGACCTGATCGTCGATTCCAAGGGTATCAATGCCGACAAGTCCTGCCGACTTGACGTTTTCAAAATCAATCAGAAATGCTCTCATACTTACAATCCTTTTTTGATCATTCAATATTTTCCATCTGCATTCTTTTCTGAAGACGGCGGTAATTTTTCCGGTAAAGGGAGATCCGCCCTTCACCGGTCAGGAAGTTCAGCTTTTCGTATACCTTCGGGTCGTCCAACAGATCGACGAGATATCCCGCATAGCGGGTATTTCTTCCTGCCCTCATCTCTTTGGCCAGTTTTTCAAGGCTGATGCCGGGGGAATAGCTTCTTCCGATGGTATCGGTAGCGGCATCCAGAGAATCGGCTACGCTGATGATATCGGTCACGACGTTAAAAAGCGGATTTTCCGAGAAATCCTCCGGCAGTTCCGGATAGCCGCGGCTCCGGTCATACCAGTAGTGATGCATCAGCGCTGGCTGTGCATACCGGGCAGTTTTTCTGTTGCTTTTAAGGATCAGATAGCTGCTCAGCGGATGCTGCTCGATGATCTCGAATTCCTCCGGAAAGAGTTTTCGTGTATAGATCCCGACTGTTGTGATGCAGAGCACCTTTCCAATATCATGAAACAGCCCGGCTCGGTAGACAAAGGTAAACATCCGCTCTCTCCCGCCGCAAGTTTCTTCCAGTTCCCGAAGCCGATCCGGATCCTTCTGATAAAGTGCGCGCGTAAGATAGTGCGACAGCCGCGCGACCATGACCGAATGGATATAGGTCGGCGTATGTCGCTTCATAATCAGATCCACCAGCAGTTTATCTGGCGCGGCGCGGCATTTATTCAGAAGTTCATTAAGGATATTGCAGATGCTGTTCAGAAAATAGGATTCCAGTTTCGGATTCTCAAATCGAAGGCAGTAGCTGAAAAGCGCCTTTTCCGATTTCCGGGTGATCCGGTCTTTCTCTTCGGGAGAAAAATCCGTATCGGAAATATAGGCTATCACATAAGCCGGGAAACGGATATTTCCCCAGATCCCTTCCCGGGAAAAATCGTTCGGGTCTGCTTTCCGGCAGACGGCAAGCAGATTCTCAACCAACTGATCCGCGGTTTCCTGACCGGTATGGTACAGCCCGGTATGATGCCGGTAAACGTCCGCGCAGCACATCTTTCTTTGAGGAATGTGCTTATCCAGAAAAGCCGTCGAGTCCGCAAGCTGCCGGATGGCCCATGCCTGGCCGTCCTCTTCGCGAAAAGCGCCTACGGCCGTCAGAATATTCTGGTGGATCGCGAGCCGGTAACGGTCATAGGGAAGATCGGGAAATTTCACCGGAAGCTCGGGATCGTCGAGCTTATGCAGCGTTTCCTGACCAATCCGTATCATCTGTTCATAAAATTTCACTGCCGTCAGTCCAAGTATACGGTTCGCATATCCGCGAATCAGAAAGTCCATTGTTTCTGAATCGGTAATCAGCGCTTTCCAATGCTCCATATATTCGGTCATCGCAAAAAAGAACGGATTTTCATAGCCGACTTTCGTTCCTTCATAGGCCAGAGACAGCTGCTTTTCTCGCATCCGCTGATAATAGGTCATTCCGCAGTTATAAAGCTGCCGGATAATCTGCGGGATATTTCCCTGTTTGCGTGCACAGTACAAAACCGTCTCATAAACCTTCTGACTGAGATACAGTTCATTACAGCCGGCCTTCTTCAGGGCTTCCGCAAACGCTGTGAGTTCCGTAATCTGTTCCTGTGTCAGGTCATCCGGCGTATGCAAAAGCGGCTCGATTTCCCCGGTCAGCTGGCGCTGATTCTCCCGGCAGAGAAGCTGAATCTGCGCGGAAGTCTTTTTGAGATGCTCGATAAACTCTGCATAATCCATCGGCTCTTTCGGGAAAAGATTTAAGCTGTTGGTTTCCATGCTTCGCTGAACATAATCATCAAACATACATCTTTTCCCTCCGATTCTGTCTGGATCTTTGAGTGTGCATAGGGTGCCGACTGCTTAAAAAAAGCTGTTTTCATCATCGACATATACTACCGCGTTAATTATACCACTTTTTCAGACCGAGTGTCTATAAGAATTGTGATTTTCTTTGATCCGAAAAAGGTAACTTTCTTTTTTATCAGAAAACGCAGACCGGATTTTTTACAAAAAAATGATTACTTTTGTCACTCTTCGGAGCGCTTTATACCAAACGGTTGACAAGATTTCCGCCAAAATGCTATAATATAGCCAACGAAATTATTTTGCCTGCTATCGAATATCAGAAAGGATGTTTTATCAATGAGCTTACGCGTAGATCTGCGTGCAAAACCCTTCTATCTGGACGATGAACAGATCGCCTGGGTCGAAGATACCCTTTCCAAGATGAGCCTCGATGATAAAATCGGCCAGCTCTTCCTCTTCAACAGCCCCGCAGTCGAGACGGCTGAAGAGACGATCGAACGTCTGAATAAGATCGGTCTCCGCCCCAACGGCTTCCTGCTGCGCGGCGCCGCTTCCAAAGAGATCCGCGAAAAGATCAAAGGCTTCCAGGATTATTATGAGATCCCCGTATTCATCGCGGGCGACCTTGACCGCGGCGCTTCCAACATGATCCAGGACGGTACCGCCTGCGGTCATCAGATGGAGATCGGCGCGACCGGCGATCCCGAGTTAGCTTACAAGACTGGCCTGATCTGCGCGAAAGAGTGCGCGGCAGTCGGCACCAACTGGAACTTCGGCCCGGTCATCGATATCGACTTTAACCCCCTCAACCCGATCACCAACGTTCGTTCCTTCGGTTCCAACCCCGATAACGTTCTGAAGTTTGCCCGCCGCATTGCACAGGGTATGCGCGACGGCGGCCTGATCCCCTGCATCAAGCACTGGCCCGGCGACGGCGTAGACGGACGCGACCAGCACTTCCTCGCTTCGGTCAACTCGCTGAGCATGGAAGAATGGGATGCGACCTACGGCAAGGTTTACCAGGGCATGATCGACGACGGTATGGAGACACTGATGAGTGCCCATATCCTCCTTCCCTCCTACGCCCGCTTCTATAACCCCGATGTCAAGGACGAGGATATCCTCCCCGGCTCGCTCAACGGCGACCTGCACAACAAGCTGCTCCGCGGAAAGATGGGCTTCAACGGCCTGATTGTTACCGACGCAACCACCATGGGCGGCTTTACCGAAGTCATCCCGCGGTCGAAAGCGGTTCCGCTCTCGATTGCCAATGGCGCAGATATCTTCCTCTTCTCCCGCGATATGGCAGAGGACTTCGCGTACATGAAACAGGGTATCGAAGACGGCGTTCTGACGCTCGAGAGACTGGACGATGCGCTGACCCGCGTTCTCGGCCTGAAAGCCAAGATGCATCTCCATACCAAGAAAGCAAACGGCACCCTCGTTCCTCCTGTCGAAGCGCTTGAAATCTTTGAAAAGGGCGAAGGCCGCGCACTGGCTAAAGAGATCGCCGACAAGGGCATCACACTGGTCAAGGATACCCAGAAACTGCTCCCGCTCAACCCTGAGAAGCAGAAGAACATCTATATGGTCGTCATCGGCGATAAGCCCGGCTATCATAACGCCCGCGGCGATTACGCGCCCCTGTTTGTCCAGAAGCTGGAAGAAAAGGGCTTTAACGTAACCGTATACGACGAAGAGGATCAGAACGCCGCGATCGGAAAGATGCCGATCGAAGAGTTTAAGAAGAAATATGACGTTATCCTCTATTTCTGCAACATCGAGACCAGCGGTTCCGATTCCGCTGCCCGCATCACCTGGCCCGGCAAGCGCGCGACCGTTCCTCAGATGATCCACGACGTTCCCACGATGATGGTTTCGATCGACAATCCCTATCATTTGCTCGATGCTCCCCGTATCCCCACCTACATCAACGCGTATACCTCTGAGGATATCGTTGTTGAGACGCTGGCGGAAAAGATCGCGGGCGAGTCCACCTTCAAGGGCGTTTCCCCTGTCGATGCATTTGTCGGTCTGTTCAACTCGAACAAATAATTCCGGCGTTTCCGCCTGAATTTCCTGAAAACAGATCAGCCCCTCTCACCGAAAGGCTTCGATGAAAGGGGCTGATTTTTTATTTGCGTATTTGCGGCCGATAGACCGTTAGACCGTTATTTCAGATAATCCGGATTGGCAATATCTCTGATCGCCTCAGACGGGATCGTAAATTCGCATACGCCCATATACATCGGCGCAACATCGCCCGCGTTAAAGACGACAACCAGTTCTCCTTTTTCGTTCAGATAAAAAGCGGTGTTCTCCGGAAGCTCGGTAAAGTTCCATTCGCCCGCCTCGCTGTTCAGCCAATAGGTCGCGCTTTCGTCCTTTGCCATCCGCTCCTTCATCTGGGACTGGATATTTTCGACCAGACGTCCGCGGTAATCGCTTCCCTCTTGGAACAGGTCGGAAAGGCTCAGGATCTTTCCGGTTGCCTTATCAACGTCATAGATTCTGACCGACTCGCTTCCGCTCGCCATCACCAGCGTCTGGTCAAACCGCAAAGCGAAAACTTCATCGTTATCGGTCACCGTCTGATAGGTGAGATTCAGTTCGTAATGGCCTTCGTCTCCCATTTCGGCGGCGTCCTTTTTATACTGCTCCATAATCGTATCGGTATATTCCTCTATCGCATGGTTTACCTCGTCCGCGCCCTCGACCGACGGCACCTCGATATGCGCCGAAGCGCCACCCTCGGTATCGTCATAAGTCCTAAAGGTCACGACTCTTGTGATCGCGCCCAACACCGGAAGCTGTTCCATCGCGTGGGCGATCGACGCCCCGGAATTGGCAAGCGCGGTCACGCCGATCAGGAACGCTGCGGCGGTTGCGCCCGCACCTGCGGCTATTCTGCGTATCTGCATCATCACTTGGTTCTCCTTTTTGCTTTCCCGCTTAGCCCGTTCAATCGAAACCCGGACTCTCTCTTCGAGCCCGGCGGGAACGGGAATTTCCTCATAGCTTTTTCTGAGATCCCGCATCGTCCTGCTCTTCATCATGTATCTCCTTCCGTTAACTTCACTTTGAGCTTGCGCAGACTCCGGTAGAGGATGCTTTTGACCGAGCTTAAACTTTCGCCGGTGATGGAGGAAATCTCCGACAGCTTCATATCCTGAAAGAATCGGAGCATAACGACTGTCTTTTCCCGCTCATCCAGCGTGTCAAGCGCCCGCATCACATCGATATTCTCGTAGGTATCCTCCCGCCCGGTCTCGGGGATCTCTTCTGTCAGAGACTCTCGTTTCCGCCGGCGGATCAGATCGAGCGCGGTATTGACCACGATCCGGCAAAGCCATCCTTTCACCGTTTCCCGGAAATGCATTTCGTCCGCGTGCAGGATCGCTTTGTATGCGCTTTCCTGCACCACGTCCATCGCGTCGTCCGGATTTTTCACATAGCTGTACGCCAGCCGGTAAAGCGACTGGTAAGACTGTAAGATCTCGTTTTCAATTTGCTGCTGCAGCTTAGCGGATTTCACTGGAAGCGCCTCCTTTTTCATCCGTCAATCATTAGACGCAGAAACGGAGCAAAAAGTTGCACCAAAAGAAAAAAAAGCGGAGAACCCGGAACGAATTTCGGATTCCCCGCTTTTTTCAGTTTTTAGCCTTCGTATTCAACATCAAAGATGGTGACGCTTTCCGGCTCGGCGGTAAAGGTCAGAACCTGATTGCCTTCCGATACCGGCAGGCTCTCGTAGCAAAGCTCGGATGCCTTCATCAGCTCGGTTACCTCGTCCTTCTTTAAGTACATCGGGCTTCCCATTGCCTTCCACGCAGCCTTGGGGTCACAGTGTCCGTCGGAAATAACAGCCTTGCGAACCTGGCAGACCTTCTTTCCGGTCAGGGTCAGTTCCATCTCCTGCGTCTCGACATCCCGGCGCTCGATATCGTGGTTATAAGCGATAACCGTTGCATGGCGGCCGTTGGTCAGAGCGAAAACCTCGGCGGTACGGTGGCTTCCTTCAACAGGAAGACGCATATCGCCCGCTTCATGCAGTACCTGGAACATCCGGTAGGAGGGCTTGGGAACGCCGTTGTTGTTCTGCATACCGAACGCGTTCTTATAGGGCGTGGGAAGAAGTCCCATCTCCTCGAAGATATCCGATACTGTCCAGAAAGAATATCCTTCGACCATGCCTTCGTTATAGGCGATCGTCTGAGCGATAAAGGCGGCCTGATAGCTGGTATCGTACTCGTCCGCGCCGTTCCATTCGGTATAGTAAAGCGGATAATCTCCCGCCTCTTCTTTCGCCTTTTTGGTCATCTGGAAGAGGATGTCGCGCGGGTTCTCGGTCTTGCGGCCAAAGAATCCACCCGCCATCTTTTCCAGTTCTTCTTTGGAAAGCGCCGCCAGTTCTTCGGGCGTCGGCATCTTCATCGCGGGCGCGGTTCCGTCGTTCATGCCGAAGGTCGAAAGCGGATCATCACTCGGATAGTGATGGGTCGAGATAAAGTCCAGCGGAACGTTGTTTTCCTCACAGAACGCGCGGAAAGGCGGGATCCAGGCATTAACGGAGGTCGCCGGGCCGCCTACCCGGAAACAGGGGCTGACCGCTTTCAGCGTTTCGGCCGTCGTCTTGTAGAGCTTGAAGTACTCGTCTCTTGTACCGGAGAAGAAGAAGTTCAGATTCGGCTCGTTCCATACCTCAAAGAACCACTGGGAGACCTCTTCCTTGCCGTACCGCTCGATCAGATGCTCGCCGAACATCCGGATCAGCTCGGCCCACTTATCGTAATCAGCGGGCGGGGTAACGTTGCCCTTATAGTGCATACAAGTCTGGGTTCCGCTCGCCAGCGCCTCCGGCATAAAGCCGATCTCGACAAACGGCTTCATTCCGATATCGAGAAGGAAATCAAAGATGCTGTCGATATTGAGGAAGGAAACCTCTACCTTGCCCCAGGGCATCATCGGCTTGATGACCACGCTCATGTCATCATCGAACAGTCCGTGGAAACGAAGATACTTAAACCCGCAGTCGCGATGAGCGGCACGGATATGCTCTCTTACGTCCTCACGAAGGATGGTGGCCGCATGACAGCTTCCGACGCACATCTCCCAATAATGGGGATAGGGGCGGACGTTTCCGCCAAGGTCAACTTTGTAGGATACTTTCATTTTTCTGCACTCCTTAAAATGTATTCGAGATAAATATTCCAACACTTGTTGCTTCTTATTATAGCAGATTTTTCTTCACTTTACCATTATTTTTCATAGCTTATTTATAAAAATTCCGAGAAAATCCCCGCATCCTCCAAAGAGGGAGAATGCGGGAATAGAAAAATCGATCGTCTACACTTTAAATTGCGCCCAGCTTCTTATAGCTGTCTTTGAGCGCCGGATAAAGCTCGGTATAGAGCTTATAGAAAGGTGCGTATTTTTCGCTGTTTTCGGGAATCGGAGCCTGGATCTTATCGGCCTTGATGATCGCGCGGCAGGCTTCCGGAACAGACGCATACTCGCCTGCGCCGACCATTGCGAGGATCGCAACGCCGAGCGCCGGGCCTTCCCGGTTGGCGGCCGTCTTCACTTCACAGCCATAAAGATCAGCCAGCATCTGTCTCCAGACCTTGGAAGTTCCGCCGCCGCCGCAGGCCATCATATCGTTGACCGGAACACCCATTCCGCCGATGATGTTCTTGCAGTCATTCAGCGAATAGGCAACACCCTCCATGACCGCGCGGAGCATATCCCGCTTGGTATGAATTGCCGACAGTCCGAAGAATACGCCGCGGCAGTCGGGATCCAGATGCGGGGTGCGTTCGCCCATCAGGTAGGGAAGATACAAAAGCTTGTTGGCACCGACCGGAACCTGTTCGGTTTCCTTATCCATCAGATAGTAGGGATCGACTCCCATCAGCGCAGCCGTTTCCTTTTCCGCGCAGCAGAAGTTGTCTCTGAACCATTTCAGCGACAGACCCGCACCTTGGGTAACGCCCATGATGTGCCACTGTCCGGGAACCGCGCAGCAGAAGGTATGGACTCTTCCCTTGGGGTCGATCGAAACGGTCGAAGAATGGGCAAAAACAACGCCGGAGGTACCGATCGTGGTAAACGCCTTGCCATCCTCAACTACGCCCGTGCCGACAGCAGCCGCAGCGTTATCGCCTGCGCCGCCGACAACCGGCGTTCCCGCCTTCAGTCCGGTCAGAGCCGCCGCTTCTTCGGTAACATAGCCGGTAATATCGGGCGATTCATAGACCTTTCCGAGAAGGTTCTTATCGATGTCCAGTTTTTCAAGGACTTCATCCGACCAACAGCGGTTCGGAATATCAAGCAGCTGCATTCCCGATGCGTCCGAAACCTCGGTCGCGAATTCGCCGGTCAGTTTATAGCGCACATAGTCCTTGGGCAGAAGGATCTTCGCGCAGCGGGCATAGTTCTCCGGCTCGTTGTTGCGGACCCAGAGGATCTTGGAAGCGGTAAAGCCGGTCAGTGCGGGGTTGGCAGTGATCTCGATCAGCCGCTTGGCACCAACCTTTTCGGTGATCTCTTCGCATTCTTTGGCGGTGCGCTGGTCGCACCAGATGATCGAACGGCGGATGACCTTTCCGTCCTTATCCAGCATAACAAGGCCGTGCATCTGTCCGGAAATGCCGATGCCACCGATATCGGAAGCGGAAACACCGCTCTTTTCAAGAACGATCTTGATCGTTCCGGCCGCTGCGTTCCACCAGTCGTCGGGATCCTGTTCCGCATAGCCGTTCTGCGGCTGATAAAGCGGATACTCGATCGTCGCGGAAGCAAGCGCGTGGCCTTCCCGGTCAAAAAGAACGGTTTTGGTGCCGGATGTTCCAAGGTCGATTCCAATATAAAATGCCACAATAATCTCTCCTTATCAATAGATGAAATGAGTTACAGATTTTCGCGGATACGGATGATGTTGTCCATATAGCAGAATTCTTCCGCCGGGTGAGTATTATTGACAACCGCGTCAAAGAGAAGCTGCATCGACCGGTAGCCCTGACGGTAAGGTTCCTGACAGATAGTGGCCTGAATCAACCTCTCCTCCATCAGTTTCCGGATCTCATCGGTATCGTCGCTTGAGATAATGGTCAGATCCTTTTTCCCGAGATCGACCGCCGCCTGCGTTCCGCCGACCGAACCGGCCGCTGCGAAATAGAGGGTGTTGATTTCGGGATGAGCGGAAAGCATATTTTTCGTTGCCTGATAGGCGACCTCCCGCTCATCAAGGCTTTCGCAGATATCCGCGACGCAGGAATCCTCCATCGTCTTTAAGACATCCGAAAATCCCTTCATTCTCCGGTTATGCCCCAGCATCCGTACCGAACCGGTCACGATCCCGGCGCGGACGCCTTCCGGGCGCATCAGCCGCAGCATTCCGCCGGCCGTGACTCCCGACTGATAATAGTTGCAGCCGACATAGGCAAAACGATGGGTGTTTTCGATATCCGAGTTGACCGTCAGCACCTGTATACCCGAATCAATCAGCTGGTCGATCTTTTTTTCGATCTCCGGAACGTTGATCGGGCAGACCGCGATTCCGCTGACTCCTTCCGCCTGCATGGTGGAAAGCTGGCGCAGCTGCTGATCCACATCGTATCTCCGACCGCCCTCGATCTTCAGGGTAATGCCGAAGTCAGCGTATTCGTCCACCGCCGTCTGCGCCCCGCGCAGAACCTCGTCAAAGAACTCGTTTCCGTCCGCGTTTGCAACGATTCCGAAGGAAAGATTTTTGCGCTGATAGGCGAGCGCCTTGCCTGCGCGGTTCGGCGTATAACCCATTTCCTGAGCGATTGCGAGAATCTTTTTTTCCACTTCCGGGCGGACATTTCCCCGCCCGTTCAGCGCCCGATCGACTGTTCCGCGGGAGACGCCCGCAAGCTGTGCGATCTGTTTGACCGTTACCGGCATACCGTTACCCTTTCTGTTTGCCGCAGGGTTCCCGCGGCGCTGGGATTTTTTAACCGGATTTCTGCGAACCGCCCCGTCCAATCCGCACCGGTTTTTCTTATATGTGCCCGTGCACTTTCTAACCTTTATAGTATCACGTTTCCGCCTTTCCGTCAAGGGAAACGCTTACCCTTCCTCCGCAAACTGACGCTTATACTCCAGTCCCCACGCTTCCATCGTGCGGATGATCGGCCGCATCGACTCGCCAAGTCCCGAAAGGGAGTATTCGACCCGCGGCGGCACCTCAGGGTAAACCGTGCGAATAATCAGTCCGTCCTCTTCCATCTCCCGAAGGTTTTCGGTCAGCACCTTCTGACTGACGCCCGAAAGATCTCTTTGAAGCTCGTTAAAACGCCAGGTGCGGGCGAGGAGATTGCGCAGAATAAGCAGCTTCCATTTTCCCCCGATCAGACCGACCGTCGTTGCGACCGGACAGGCGGGAAGTTCTTCCTTTTTGACCATATCTCTCCCTCTTTTCATAAAAATATCCGGTTTCATTATACTCTCTTCCTGTCCGCTTTGCAATCTTCTCTGCGGTTACCAAAAGGTGACTATCCCGACCGAAAAGTGCGTACTTGTTTCCCTTTCCGGCATCGATTATACTGTAAGCAGAAAGAGAAATCGTCATGAAGGAAATACCGGTATCCGGGCTTTTTATCCGGCCGTTTCATGCCTTTGCCAACGACTGGATGGCACTCACCGTCAAAATGGCCTGTTTCGGAGGAGAGAAGAAGAAAGCGCTTGGCACCATCGGCTCCCATTCCGGACGGGACGGAGATAAGCTCGCCGCCGCAGGACTGACGCCGGTTGATGACGGGGACTGATCGACTTCAACTATCCGCAGCGCGATTTTCACGAAATGTATACCGGCGAAATCGTCAGAGTGCTGACCGCCGGAGAAAATAACTGAACTTCAGGAGGTATTATTATGAACGCCATGATCGAAAAAATGATTACCCGTCACGCCATCCGCCGGTTTGAGGATCGTCCGTTGGACGAAGAAACCCTGTCGGAAATTCTGACTGCCGGGCTGTATGCCCCCAGTGCCGGGAACAACCAGAACTCCCGGATCGTTGTTTCGACCGATAAAGAGGTCAACCGCCGTCTCGGTGAACTGAGCCGGTATATGCAGTTCAAAGGCGGCGACCCCAAAAAGATGTCCCACTCGATCTCTGCCGAGCAGCCCTCCATTCAGGATGACCACACGCTGATGGACGGCTTTTACGGAGCGCCGGTCGTTCTGACCGTCTTTACCCGTCCGGGGCAGTATTGCCATGACGATGCGGCGATGATCGCCGAGAATATCTGGCTGGCCGCTCACTTCCTTGATGTCGGAGCCTGCTACATCGGCCGGACGGAAGAGGTTTTCGCGACCGAATACGGACTGGAAAAGCGGAAAGAATGGAGTGTACCGGACGAACTGGTTCCCGTCTGCAACATCCTCTTAGGCTACCGCAAAGGCGATGCCCCGCACCAGAAGCCCCGTAAGGAAGGTCGGATCATCCGGGTATAAAATTTCACTGTTAGCTGTTATAAGAAAAAGGACGTGCCGAATCGGCACGTCCTTTTTTCATTGTTTCGCTTGATTGTTATGCAAGAGAAGCCGCGATCGCGTCCGCCAGCGCCGAAAGTTCTTCCAGCATCTTTTCGGATACGGTCGAGCGAATCGTTGCGACCGGCTCAAGGACTGTCATGTTCTTCATGCCGCCTACGACTCCGCTCATCTGTTTTCCGCTCATCGGCGCCCAGCTTCCGTTCTGGATCAGGCCGACGGTGCGTCCCTGCATCGAATGAGCAGCGAGATCGGTCAGCAGCGTTTCGACCGGCGTAAAGATCCCGGCGTTATAGGTTGCCGCCGCAAAAACGATATGGCTGTACTGGAATGCCTTCGCGACCAGATAGGAGGGATGGGTGACCGATGCGTCATAGATCTCGGTGTTCTTCACGCCTCTCTCCGCCAGCATCCCGGCGAGAATCTCCGCCGCATTCTCGGTTCCGCCGTAAACCGAGCCGTATACGATCAGCACGCCCTTTTCTTCGGGGGTATAGGTTGCCCACTGCTGATACTTGCCGATAAACCAGCCGATCAGTTCTCCGCGCAGCACCCAGCCGTGCAGCGGGCAGATCATCTTAATATCCAGTCCCGCCGCCTTTTTGAGCAGTGCCATGACCTGCGGGCCGTATTTGCCGACGATGTTGGTATAATACCGGCGTGCTTCATCCAGATATTTTTCCGCAAAGTTTACGTCCTCAGCGAAGATGCTTCCGCCGACCGCGCCGAAAGTGCCGAACGCGTCCGCTGAGAAGAGAACGCCGTCGGTCGTATCAAAGGTGACCATAACTTCCGGCCAGTGAACCATCGGCGCCATGACAAACGCATAGGTATGCCCGCCGATCGTAAGGGTATCCCCTTCCTTGACGAGAACCGCACGGGAATCGATATCGAAATCAAAGAACTGCTTGATCATGCCGACCGTCTTGGCGTTGGCGATGACCTTGACCTCCGGATAGCGGAGAATGACGTCGGCCAGCGTCGCGCAGTGATCCGGCTCCATATGGTTGACGACCACATAGTCGAGCTTACGCCCGTTCAGCAGATGGGCGATATTCTCCAGAAAAACGCCCGAAGCCGCATGATCGACCGTATCGAACAGCACCGTTTCTTCTCCGAGCGCCAGATAAGAGTTATAGGAAACGCCCTGCGGGATCGGATACACATTCTCAAAAAGCGCCAGACGACGGTCATTTCCGCCGATCCAGTAGAGGGTATCGCTTAATTTCTTTACATTATACATAACAGCAACGCTCCTTTATCTTTTTAGAATATTTCTAAATATAATTCAGTATAGCACATCTTTTTCCCTTCGTCAAGCACTTTTTGCGCCGCCTTTTCGATTTCAAGATATTCTCTTTGCAAAAGCTTAGATAAATTTTATGATAGAAGATACCGGTATCTTTTTATAAAATATTTCTATCTTACTTAATTTTTATCGTATTTTACATCATTTTTGATGTATAAAATGAATTTAAAATGAAATTTAGCACTCATGTATTGACTCTGCTAATTCTTGTGGTATAATAAAGACAGAACGAAGAAAGAGATAGCACCTCAGAGGAAAGACCTCCGAGGAAAAATCCCCAGAGCGGTTCCCCTAAAAAGGAATCCTCCGATAAAACCTCTTCCGAACGTTCAGCAACATAGAATCTATTTGGAGGAATGACTTATGTTAATGCCTGCTGTTTTTGGTGAAAACTTATTTGATAACTTCTTTGATAACAACTTCTTCTCCGGTCGCAATCCCCTTTATGGCAAACACGAAAAGGATATCATGAAGACCGATGTCCGCGAAAAGGACGGCAACTATGAGGTCTTTGTTGATCTGCCCGGCTTCAAGAAAGAGGATGTCACCTTAAACCTTGAAAACGGTTATCTGACCATCACTGCTGAAAAGGGTCTTGAAAAAGACGAGGACGAGAAAGGCTCTTACGTCCGTAAGGAACGTTGGAGCGGCAGTTGCTCGCGTAGCTTCTATCTGGGCGACGGTGTCCGCGCTGAGGACATCAAGGCTAAGATGGAGGACGGTATCCTGACGCTGACCTTCCCCAAGGAAGTCAAGAAGCTCCCCGAAAAGAATACCATTCTGATCGAAGGCTGATGTCCATCGACCGGCTCTGCAAGACCGGTTTTCTGAATCAATCAATAAATCCCGGCGAGGGTTTCGTTCGCAGCTATGCGAATCAAGTCCCCGCCGGGATTTTTCTGTTTCAAGGATTTTCATCCAGTTCTTTCCGCATCCCGTCCGTATATCGCGCAAACCGGCGGTCGGGATCGTTTTTACAGCTGTAAAGCGCCCGGTCAGCCCGATCGGCGATCTCAACCGATGTCTGGCCGTCCTCCGGGAAAAGGGCGATACCGATGCTTCCGGAAAAGCGTCCCGGTACTCCGTCAATATCCGGGATCGTCCGGAACTGTTCGCTGAGCTGGCGCGCTTTCTGAAGAGCGACCGCTTCCTCCCGAACGCCCCGCAAAACGGCAACGAATTCATCTCCGCCGACCCGCGCGATTATATCGTCCGTCCGGAGATTTTTCTTCAGGATCTCCGCGAACATCTTCAGGAACTGGTCGCCGAACGGATGTCCGCGCTGATCGTTGACCTGCTTGAAGTGATCGACATCCATATAAAAGAAAGCGAACGCTTCTCCTTTTTTCACAAGTTCCTGAACGCTGTGCTCCATCTTTCCCCGCAACCAAAGCCCGGTCAGGAAATCTTTCGTGGCTTCGTCCTTCAGGCGAGAGATCTGCCGTTTCCGCTCGTCGATACAGCTCAGCTTTCCGATACAGCGAATGCAGTCGTAAACGCCTTCCGACTCTCCCCAGATCGAGTGGAAGACGGCTTCATACCAACACACCTGCCCCGACGGCCGGATCATCCGGATCTGGATCCGTCCGTCCGGTACATCGGGAGAAAGGCTGTGAAGCAGATGAGTGAGGCGCTCTCCGTCCTTTTCCTCAATCAGCGAATGCATCCGTACCGCGATCAGCGATTCCGGAAAGATCGTTTCCATCCCGAATACTTTTGAAAATTCCTGCGAGAAGCGAAGGGTGCGGTCGCTCTTCTTCCATTCAAAGGTTATATCCTGTGACAGATCGGAAATTTCCTGATAATGAAGAAGCTTGTCCTGAAAAAGCCGGCGTACCCGCTCGGAAATATGAAAACCGAACGTCTCTTCCTGCGTCACTTTCTGCCCGACATCCTCCTCCCGATCCAGCAAAAGCCCGTTTTCCCGGACGACCCGGTACAGCTCATCCTCCGACTGCCGGAGGATGTCGAGAAGAAACGGGCTGAAGCTGCCGCGTTCGCCCCGCGTGATCATCTCCACCGCCCACTTATGATCGTATGCCGGTTTATATACTCGCTTGTTGACCAGCGTATCGTAGCAGTCGGCAAGCCCGACGACCTGCGCCCAGATCGGGATCTCGTCTCCCTTCAGACCGTCCGGATAGCCGCTCCCATCATACCGTTCATGGTGCCAGCGGCAGATATCAAAGTAAAACTGATGCTCCTTAACCGATTGCAGAAAGCCCATCTCCCGAAGAAGTTGTTCTCCGTACAAAACGTGCCGCTGAACCTGTTCATACTCTTCTTCGGTCAGCCTTCCCGGCTTTTCGAGGATTTCTCTGGGCACCATGATCTTTCCGATATCGTGCATAACGGCCGCCATGCTGACCGTCCGGATCTCATTCTCGTCAAGCGATACGCCGCCGCATTCTGCCGCCCGGCGCATCAGAAGCCTCGTCATCAGCCGAATGCGGCGGTTATGACCGCCCGCGTCCTCCGTTCCGAATTCCAGCACGTCTCCGAGCAGGTCGAAAACGATATAGTCCGACTGGCAGGCCGCTTCCAACTGTTCAACCAGCGTCTGACGCCAGTTTTCCTCTTCCGCTTCCGAGGTTTCTTCAAGCCGCTCGAGTTCAAGAAGGTGGGAAATCCGCCGCCGGATGATCCCGGGGTTAAACGGCTTCTGGACCAGTTCCCATGCTCCCGCCTGAAGGAACTTTTCGACCAAAGGAGCGTTCGCGTTTCCCGGCGTCAGCACCAGAGGAACCCGGGAAAGGATCCCGCTCTGCTTCATTTCATCCAGTACGAGCATACTGTCATTGGACAAAAGGTCGAGAGACAGAAAAACCAGTGCGATCCGGTTTTCCTGGCGAAGAAGGGCCGCGCCCTGTGCACCGCTTACTGCTTCAAGAACCGAAAATTCTCCGGAAAAAATCTCTTCAAGGATCGCACGGTTGAGCTCGAAGCTGTCTACGATCAGAATCTGATTTGTTTTCTTCAAGCCTTGTCTCCTTTCCTCTTGATCCGACTGCAAAACGCCTATAAAAGGCCGCTTTCTTCCAAAGCGACCGATTGAATAAATTATATCATATTCAAATAAAATTTTCCATATGTAACAACGCTGATATGCCTGTCTTTTTCTTGATAAAAAAAGTCATTTTCCAGTAAAAACCTCTTGACAAACCATTTTCACTGGGTTATACTGTTCATATCATGAACGTTCAATAAATGAACGTTTCGATATGCTCATTGATTTTATTCTTTTAATCATAAACGGAGGCTTATTTTGGAACCGCTTTTTCTTCTGCTCAGCGCACTCAGCACTACGCCGGTCGTTGACCAGCGCACCCTCTCTTCTGTCACCGGCATATCGGTCGGAAAGGTCAATGCCCTGATCCGGCAGGCCGAATCGGAAGGGTATCTTCTGACCGGACGGGAAGGAAAAAAATCCCGGCTGACTCTGACCGAAAAAGGACATAAACTTCTCGAAACGACCCTCATCAAACGCTCCGGCGTCAAGCTTTCCCTTTCCCCTTCCGCAAAGCCCTCGGCGGCGGTCATTCTTGCCGGCGGAAAGCGGGAGGCCTTCGATATGCCCGTCTGCCTTCAGACGATCGGAGACAGCGGACAGACCCTTCTCGACCGAATGCTCGGCGTTCTATCCTCCTGCGGGATCGAACGAACGATCCTCGTCACCGGCTGGCAGGATCAGGCGATCCGCCGCCATATCGGAAGCCGAACCGACGTTACCGTTCTGCACAACGACCGGTATAAATGGAACGGAACGATGAGCGGACTGGCGCTTGCTGAGGATACGCTCAAAAGCTGGAACGCCGATTCTTTTCTGGTTCTCAAGTCCGACCTTGTTTTTGAACAGCGCGCGGTTTCGGCGCTGATGGAAACGGACGCTCCGTTTTCAGCGCTTCTGACTGCACCGGGCGGCGGAAGCGACGAACTGCTGGCCGAACTGGACGAGGACGGAAGCATCTTCCGCTTTTCCAAGGATATCCGCCAGATCAACCGGGTTCAGGGCGAGATGACCGGCATCGCCCGCGTTTCGATGGAAGGCTACCAGCGGATGCTGGAATATTTTTCCCGGAACCTCAATCCGCTGATCAGCTACGAATACGTCATGGAAAGCGTTGGGCGAATCTACCGCTTCTCCGGCGTTATGGTCGATGACCTCTGCTGGGGAAAGATCGAATCGCCTGCCGATTATAAAGAACTTCTCCGTCTGACCTATCCCCGCATCGAGCGCAAGGAACGGCAGATGCAGGAAAAGCTCGCCCGCGATACCCTTGCGCAGATTCTTCCCGGCGACCCGATCGAAGAAGTCGAATTCGCCGGTGGCCTGACCAACACCAACTATCTGATCAAGGCCGGCTCCGGCAAATATATTCTCCGGCTTCCTGGTCGAATGACCGAAACGATGATCGACCGGAAAAACGAAAAGCGCAACGCTCAGATTGCTTCCGACTACGGCCTTAACTGCCGGTTGGTCTACTGCAACGCCGATACCGGCGTTAAGCTCAGCGCCTATATCGAAAACGCCGAAACGCTGACTCCGCGTACCCTCCGTCTGGAGGAAAACATGGCGCTCGCGGCGGAAATTCTCGGAAAGCTCCACCGTTCAGACATCGTATGGGAGAACCGGTTCGATGCCTTTGAAGAAGCAAAACGCTATGAAGCGCTTCTCGGCGGCGCGTCGATGTACGAAGGCTTTCCCTCCCTCAAGCGGAAGGTCTATGCTCTTCTGCGGCCGAGACTGATCGAGCTTGGCTGGGATCAGCTTCCCTGCCACAACGACCTCGTCGCCGCAAACCTGGTCAAAAACAGCGTTACCGGCCGGATCTATCTGATCGACTGGGAATATTCCGGAACCAACGACCCGATGTTCGATATTGCGGCACTCTTTCTTGAAAACGACTTTTCCCCGGAGGATGAGGAGCTGTTTTTCCATTACTACTACGAAGGACGCCCCGCTCCCGAAAACGCGCGGGAGAAGATCCTGATCTTCAAGATCCTTCAGGACTATCTCTGGAGCATCTGGACGGTGCTCAAGGAGTCCCGCGGGGACGATTTCGGCACCTACGGCCACGACCGGTTCACCCGTGCACAAAAAAATATTGCCCTCTGGGAAAGTAAATTCTAACCGTTACCCATCTGCTTTAGGAGTTATTCATCATGCAAAAGCCCGTAAAACCCGGCCAGAAAATCGACTGGGGAATCACCGTTTTCCCTCTCGCTGCCATTGTTCTTCTCTCCGCCTACCTTCTGCTCTGCCCCGATCAGGCCAACGCCGCCATCGGCGTTCTCCGCGGGATCCTCGTCAACGATCTCGGCGTCGTTTATATGCTCTTCGGTTTGGGCGTTTTAATCCTTTCGCTGGTCATTGCTTTCTCCCGCTACGGGAATATTCAGCTCGGCGCGTCCAAAAAGCCCCGCTACTCCAGCTTTACCTGGGGCGCGATGATCTTTACCTCGACCATGGCGGCGGATATCCTCTACTGGTCGCTCTGTGAATGGAGCTACTATTACAGTGAAATGCCCTTTGCGATGGAAAATATGACCCTTGCCCAGAAGCAGGACTGGTCGAGCGCCTATCCGCTTTTCCACTGGGGTCCGATCCCGTGGGCATTTTACATCCTCCCCGCGGCGGCCTACGGCTATATGATGCACGTCAAAAAATCTCCCCGTCAGCGGATGAGCGAAGCCTGCCGCCCGATCCTCGGGAAAAAGGTGGACGGTCCGCTCGGCAAAGCAATCGACCTCTTTGCAGTCATCGGGCTTCTTGCTGCGACCGCGACCACCTTCTCGACCGCGACCCCTCTTCTTTCGGGCGCGCTCGCAAAGGTCACTGGCCTTACCGAAAGCAATATGCTCGCCATCATCGTCCTTGTCGCAATCGCCGCCGTCTTTACGCTGGCGGTCATGTTCGGGATGAAGGGCATCTCCCACCTCTCGAATATCTGTGTCGTTCTCTTCCTTTCGCTTGCCGCTCTCTTTCTTTTCGGCGGCCCGACCAAATACATTATCGAAACCGGCTTTACCGCCATCGGAAAGGTCGCTCAAAACTTTCTCTCGATGTCCACCTGGATGGATCCGCTCCGTCTTTCGGGCGACGGCGTTTCCGGTTTTCCTCAGAACTGGACGATCTTCTACTGGGCCTACTGGATCAGCTGGTCGGTCGCGACCCCTTTCTTCATCGGTAAGATCAGCGAAGGCCGCACCATCCGCCAGACGATCCTCGGCGCTTATATTGCCGGTGTGTCGGCAACCTTCATGTCCTTTATCGTCTTTGGTAACTACGGGCTTCACCTTCAGGTAACCGGTCAGGCGGATATTGCCGGTCTCACCGCTTCCGAGGGCGCTTCTTCCGCCATCCTCACTATCTTTGAGCATCTCCCGCTCCCGACGGTCGGACTGATCCTGCTGGTCCTGGCCATGATCGCCTTCTACGCTTCGACCTTTGACGCGCTGACCATGGTAATCGCCTCCTATTCAGTCAAGAACATCGGTCAGGACGAAGAACCTGGTAAAAAGCTCCGGATCTTCTGGTGCGTCGTCTTTATCGTTCTCCCGATCGCCCTTCTCTTCAACCAGTCCACCCTCTCTCTTCTCCAGACCCTTTCGATCTGTGCCGCCTTCCCGATCATGCTGATTATCGGCGTCATCATTGCCGGTTTCCTGAAAAATCTGAAAAAGGATCTCCCGAAAAAAGAAGCCATCATCCTCACAGAAAAGGACAGCGGCGAAGAAAGCCATTGACCCAATACCCCTGATATACCGTTCGACTTTTCATTTCATGAGCGAAAAGCCGGACGGTATTTATTTGTTTTGCACAAAGATTGCGCATAAAAATTGACACCTCCCCCTATGCGTGTTATAATAGCTTTTGCTGACCGGGCAGGGGGCAGAGGAAGCAGGTGAGACGCCTGCGCAGGGCCGCTGCCGTATGCAGAAAACCGCTTTCCGCCGAAAATTTCCCCGCAGGTTTTTTCCGTTTATCAAAAAGTCATTAGGATTCTTTCCTGAGAAGGCGCGGAAAGCGTACTGCCAAGCCGGAAGACTCACCCTTAGAAAAGCCGCCGCGTATCCCGGCCATGACTTTTCCCCGGATGCAAAATGAAAAAAGGAGTGTCTATCCCTATGCTTAAAAGATCTAAACTGTTCAGCACCATCCTTGCTTTCGTACTGTCTGCGGCAGTCGCTGTTTCTGTAACCAGCTGCGGCAGCAGCAATTCTTCTTCCTCTTCCGCTTCCTCTGAAACCTCCGTTTCCGAAAGCGCTGAGACCTCTTCCGAGGCTTCTTCTGAGGCTTCGTCCGAAGAAGCGTCTTCTGAAGAGTCCTCCGAAGTTTCCGAAGAAGTGTCCGCTGCTGAGACCGCTGAAGCGACCGATATCGGCGAAGGAAACACCGAGTTTGCTTTCGAGGTCGTTCTGGAAGACGGCACCACCACCCTCTATAACGTTCATACCGATGAAAAGACCGTCGGCGCAGCGCTTCTGGGCGTCAACCTGATCGCGGGCGACGACAGCGAATACGGTCTCTACGTCAAGACCGTTGACGGCGTAACTGCCGACTATGATAAAGACGGAACCTACTGGGCTTTCTACATCGACGGCGAATATGCTTCTACCGGCGTAGACTCGACCGACGTTGTTCCCGGCAGCACCTATTCCTTCAAAGTTGAGAAATAAGCTTCCTTCTTCTGCTTCCCCGAACGCGGACAGGAATGAAAAAGAGCCGCACCCCAAGTCCAACGGGATGCGGCTTTCTCTTCGGGAAATGACCATCTTTGCGATGTTGGGTGCTTTGATGTACTGCTCAAAAGTATTGATGGAATGGGCACCGAACGTCCATCTTCTCGGAATGCTGACGATGACCTATACCCTCGTCTACCGGAAAAAAGCGCTCTACCCGATCTATACCTACGTCCTGCTCAACGGCCTGTTCGCCGGATTCGCGATGTGGTGGATTCCCTATCTCTACCTCTGGACGATCCTCTGGGGGGTGACGATGCTTCTGCCGCAGAATATGCCGAAAAGGGTCGCTGTCCCCGTCTACATGATCGTCTGCTCGCTCCACGGTCTTGCCTTCGGCACACTCTACGCCCCAGCGCAGGCGCTTATGTACGGCTTATCCTTCAAGGGTATGATCGCATGGATTCTTGCCGGACTTCCGTGGGACGCGGTACACGCCCTTGGCAACCTCGCCGCCGGAACGCTGATCGTTCCCTTTTCGGCACTGCTGAAAAAGATCGACCGCGCTTCCCGCCGCGCAAAGCTATAAAAAAAGCACGTCTTTCCTTTCCCGGAAAGACGTGCCTTTTATTATATCTCGATCGTCTGCGAAGCGTTTGACCTTTCAGCGGACACCTTTTCCCGACTGATCCGCGGATATTTTTCTTCAAAGGGCGGCATAATCCCCAAAAAGCGCAGATCACCTTTCAGGCACCCTTCCAGCCAGTGAATTTTCCGCTCCGCCGCCAAAAAGCAGCTGTCATCTCCACTCTCGATTCCCGTCCGAACCGTTTCTTCCGGCAGTCCGAGGTACTCTGCGAGCGCCGCATAAGACAGGTCGAAAAGCGATTGAAGGGTACGGAGCTTATCGGAAAGATAGTGCGGATCCGTTTCCGGATGGACGAGCATCATCTGCCCCAGCAAAATCGAAAGCCGGGAGAGCTTTTCGCTTCCGATCTCTTTTCCGAATTCCGCGAGGTTTACCTCCCCGCTTTCCGCAATTCGGAGCAACATCTCCTTCGGAATCCCCGTCTTAAACGCCAGTCCCGCCGGGCTGAATCCCATCGCAAACAATCGTTTCAGCATCATCGAAAGGTACATCATAAACTCCTGTCAAAAATCCCCCGCTCACTTTTTAAGAGAGCGGGGGATTTCGCGTTTTCAAGCGCCCGTTATACGAACGCTTCTGTCAAACTTATTTGTACAGCTCAACCAGCTTCATCAGGTGTTCGTAGCGAGCCTTAGCAACCTCATCCGACTTCTCGAAGAGAGCCTTTGCACGTTCGGGGAACGCCTTGGTCAGGCGGCTGTAGCGGGTCTCTCCGGACAGGAATTCCTGGTAAGTACCGTCGCCCTCTTTGGAGGTGAGGGTGAAGGGGTTCTTACCCTGAGCCTTGAGCGCGGGATTGAAGGTGAACAGGTTCCAGTAACCGGCCTTGACTGCCTTCTTCATCTCGTTCTGGCAGTTGGTCATGCCGCCCTTGACACCGTGCAGCTCACAGGGAGCGTAGCCGATAATCAGAGACGGGCCGTTATAGCTTTCAGCCTCGTTGATTGCCTTGAGAGCCTGTGCGGGGTTAGCGCCCAGAGCGATCTGTGCAACGTAAACGTAGCCGTAGCTCATAGCGATCTCAGACAGCGACTTCTTGCCGACTTCCTTACCGGCAGCTGCGAACTGGCAGACCTCGCCGATGTTGGAAGCCTTGGAAGCCTGTCCGCCGGTGTTGGAGTACATCTCGGTATCGAATACGAAGACGTTGACGTTCTCGCCGGAAGCAAGAACATGGTCAAGGCCGCCGAAGCCGATATCGTATGCCCATCCGTCGCCGCCGAAGATCCAGATGCTCTTCTTGGAGAGATACTGTTTCTTGGACAGGATTTCAGGAGCAACGGGGCAGCCCTCAGCAGCAGCTTTTTCAAGCTCAGCAACCAGAGCGGGAACCGTTGCGGGGTTCTTCTTGGTGTCATCCTTGGTCTCGACGAACGCAGCGACAGCAGCTTTCATTTCAGCGGAAGCCTTTTCGGAAGCAGCCATCTCTTCCAGCTTCTTAATCAGCTGTTCGCGAAGGGTCTTCTGACCGAGGTACATACCGAAGCCGTGCTCAGCGTTATCCTCGAACAGGGAGTTCGCCCAAGCGGGACCGCGGCCGGATTCTTTGTTGACGGTGTAAGGTGCAGTAGCAGCAGGACCACCCCAGATAGAGGAGCATCCGGTTGCGTTGGAGATATACATCTGTTCGCCGAACATCTGAGTGATCAGGCGGGCATAAGAAGTCTCTGCACAGCCTGCGCAGGAGCCGGAGAACTCGAGCAGGGGCTGGTTGTACTGAGAACCAACAACGGTGGTGTCAGCAGGCAGACCGGGTTTCTTGCGGATGTTTTCGACGCAGTAGTCGAATACCGGCTGCTGAGCTGCTTCCTCTTCCTGAGGAACCATCTTGATTGCGTTGGTCGGGCAGACGGTAACGCACTCGCCGCAGCCCATGCAGTCCAGAGGAGAAACAGCCATCGTGTAGAGGTATTCCTTCTTGACTTTGAGGGTGGCGGTTCTGAGGGTAGCGGGAGCCTTTGCAGCTTCCTCTTCGGTCAGAGCGAACGGACGGATGGTCGCGTGCGAGCAGACAAATGCACACTGGTTGCACTGTGCGCACTTCTCAGCATCCCACTGAGGAACCATAACGGCAACGCCGCGTTTTTCGTAAGCGGAAGCGCCCAGTTCAAACTGGCCGTCAGCATACTTGGTGAATGCGGATACAGGCAGCGAATCGCCGTCCATATTGGCAATCGGGTTCATCAGGGTCTTAACCATATCGACGACAGCGGGACGGCCGAAGATCTCGGCAGCCATAGCGTCGGGAGCGGGGTTCTTCCAGGAGTCGGGAACCTTGACTTCGTGCAGAGCGTCAAGACCTGCATCGATTGCCTTGTAGTTCATCTCGACAACTGCGTCGCCCTTCTTGCCGTAGGACTTCTTAGCAGCTTCTTTCATGAAGCGAACAGCGTCGTCGATCGGCATGACGTTTGCGAGTTTGAAGAAAGCAGACTGGAGAATGGTGTTGGTGCGTTTGCCCATACCGATCTCGATTGCTTTGTCGATTGCGTTGATGGTGTAGAGCTTGATGCCGTTGTCAGCGATGTACTTCTTGGCAGCTGCGGGGAGTTTCTCCTCGAGTTCCTTGTCGTCCCACTGGCAGTTGATCATGAAGGTTCCGCCCGGTTTAACGTCCTGAACCATCTTGAAGCCCTTGACAACGTAAGAGGGGTTGTGGCAGGCAACAAAGTCAGCCTGGTTGATGTAGTAGGGGCTCTTGATCGGCTTGTCGCCAAAACGCAGATGCGAGATGGTTACGCCGCCGGTCTTTTTGGAGTCATACTGGAAGTAAGCCTGGATATATTTGTCGGTGTGGTCGCCGATGATCTTGGTGGAGTTCTTGTTCGCACCAACGGTACCGTCGCCGCCCAGACCCCAGAACTTGCACTCAACGGTGCCGGGAGCAGAGGTGATGGGAGCGGGTTTGACCTCAGGCAGGGACAGACCGGTAACGTCATCGACGATGCCGATGGTGAAGCGTGCCTTGGGAGCGTCCTTCTCCAGCTCTTTGTAGACTGCAAAGACAGAGGAAGGAGGAGTATCCTTGGAACCGAGGCCGTATCTGCCGCCGACCAGAACGATGTCGTTCAGACCAGCTTCACGCAGGGTAGCCGCAACATCCAGATACAGAGGCTCGCCCAGAGAGCCGGGCTCTTTGGTACGGTCGAGAACCGCGATCTTCTTGACCGACTTGGGGAGAACCTTCAGCAGAGCGGAAGAAACCCAGGGTCTGTACAGACGGACTTTGACAAGGCCGACCTTCTCGCCCTTAGCGGTCAGGTAATCGATAACTTCGTCAGCGACGTCGCAGATGGAGCCCATCGCAACGATGACACGTTCTGCGTCGGGAGCGCCGTAGTAGTTGAACAGGTCATAGTTGGTGCCGAGTTTCTCGTTTACTTTCGCCATGTATTTCTCAACTACGGCAGGCAGGGCTTCGTAAACGCTGTTACATGCTTCTCTGTGCTGGAAGAAAACGTCGCCGTTCTCGTGAGAACCGCGCATAGCGGGATGCTCGGGGTTGAGCGCATGGTTGCGGAACTCTTCGACCGCTTCCATGTTGACCATATCCTTGAGGTCTGCGTAATCCCATTTTTCGATCTTCTGGATCTCATGAGAGGTACGGAAACCGTCGAAGAAGTTGATGAACGGAACCTTGCCTTCGATCGAAGCAAGATGTGCAACTGCGGACAGGTCCATAACTTCCTGAGGGTTGGTTTCAGCAAGCATTGCAAAACCGGTCTGACGGCAGGCGTAAACGTCCGAATGATCGCCGAAGATGTTCAGCGACTGAGCCGCAACGGTACGAGCGGATACATCGAATACGCAGGGAAGCTGTTCGCCGGCGATCTTGTACATATTCGGGATCATCAGCAGAAGGCCCTGGGATGCGGTGAAGGTGGTGGTCAGAGCGCCGGCTGCGAGAGAACCGTGAACAGCGCCTGCTGCGCCTGCCTCGGACTGCATCTCAACGACCTTGACCTGGTTGCCGAAAATGTTTTCACGGCCTTCAGCAGACCACTGGTCAACGTAGTCCGCCATCGGGCTGGAAGGAGTAATAGGGTAGATAGCAGCAACGTCGGTAAACGCATACGCTACATGAGCAGCAGCGGTGTTGCCATCCATGGACTGTTTTGCTCTAGGCATGGAATTTATCCTCCTTGATTAAAAATACGGATTCAGCTGTGAAAAAAACACAGATACAAACTGAGGGCAAAACAGTATACCCTCAATTTATCATTATAATTTTATCACCTATTGCGCAAAAAGTAAAGGGTGCAAATCCTTAATTTGTTGTGATTTTTTCCCTTCTTTTTCACTTTTGCGGCATCTCTTCCGGGAAACCGGTTTATCCGACGCCGGACACTTCTTTTAATGGGATTTCTCTCGGTCTGAGATTGGTCGTGTACGGCTCTTTCCCCGCAAGAATATCGTCGTAAAGCGCCTGCTTCTTTTCGATATACGCAAGGCTTTCGTCGATCTCCGAGCGCTGGATCAATAAAAGCTCCCGCTTTTCATCCAGCATCTCCTTCCGTTCGGGGATCGAGGAGACCCCTTCCAGGCAAAGCTCCATATACCGGTGCATCTCTTTGATCCCCATCCCGCACCGTTTGAGACACTGAAGCCCCTTGAGCCAGGCGACATCGTGCTCATCGAACACCCGGTGGTTCAGCTTATCCCGCTGAACATTCGGAACAAGTCCCTCCCGGCAGTAGAACTTGAGCGTTTCATAGCTCATCCCAACCGCCAGACAGGTCTCTTTCATTGAGTAAATCACGGTTCACCCCTCCGTTCACAAAATATTTACATTTAAGTTATTGACCGGTAGTAACTACCGAGTGCTATGATAACATCAGAGACAAAACTTGTCAAGTCTGCCAAAACGTATTTGTGTGAAAATAACATCTCCACCCGATTTTAAGGAGGAATCATCATGAACGAAGAAATCCTGACCATTTCCAAGAACTTCTGGAAAGCCATTGAAAAATCCGACGGCGCTGTGATGCGTGCAATCGCCGATCCCGAATGCTGGTTTGTCCATATCGGCGGCAACTGCAGTCTTGATGAAGAGGTTCATTTCTATGAGGACGGCATCTTCAAGCCGACCGGCGTTACCCTTCATGACCAGAAGCTGCGCATTTTCGGCGATACCGCTGTTGTCGTTACCGACTGCGACTACGGCCTTCTTCTGGACGGAAAGCCCACGACCCATCATTTTGCCGTCACCGAAATCTATCAGAAAAAAGAGGAAAGCTGGAAGCTGATCCAGTTCACCTTTACCGCTCTCGTTTATTGATTTTAAGGAAAAAACATCATGGAATTTACCACGCTGAAAAACGGAAACAAAATGCCGATGGAAGGCTTCGGCGTCTTTCAGATTCGCGCTCTGGATCACGGCAAACGCTTCTGGACGATGACCCTCCCCCAACAGGAGGAAAAATTCCTTGCCATCTCGTTGGATGACTAAGTAATCAAGATGAAATCAGCAGCCGGGTGATCCGCTCATCCGGCTGACTGACCGTAACTCTAACCGTTTCAGAAAGAAGTCTGACTCATGAAAGTTTTACTGATTAACGGAAGCCCCAACGCGCACGGATGTACCTATACTGCCCTGAGCGAAGTCGCCCGCACCCTCGAAGCGGAGGGCGTCGAGACCGAGATCATCCACGTCGGCAACAAAGCCATCCGCGGATGTATCGGATGCAGAAAATGTAAGACCACCGGCCAGTGCGTATTCGACGATCTGGTACGGGAAGTATCCCCGAAATTTGCCGCCTGTGACGGCATCGTACTCGGAAGTCCCGTTTATTTTGCCTCGGCCAACGGCACCCTCGTTTCGTTTGTTGACCGGCTTTTCTACAGCACCCCCGGCGATAAGACGATGAAGGTCGGCGCGGCGGTCGTCTCGGCAAGAAGAGGCGGAAACTCCGCAACCTTTGACGAGCTGAACAAATACTTCACCATCTCCGGTATGCCGGTCGCTTCCAGCCAGTACTGGAACATGGTTCACGGCTACACGCCCGACGACGTCCGCAAAGACGAAGAAGGGATGCAGACGATGCGCACCCTCGGAAGAAACATGGCGTTTCTGATGAAATCGATCGCCCTCGGCAAGGAAAAATACGGCCTTCCCGAAAAAGAGCCGATCACCTTTACTTCCTTTATTCGCTGACCCCCTTTCCATCCCCGCCGCTATACGCACCCTCCGGCGGCGGTATAGAAAAGCATCCGTAAAACCGATACGGATGCTTTTTCTTTTTCTTGCGTTTGACCGTTCGTTGCGCTATAATGATAAAAAGAAACGCGCATCAATATAATAAGCAGAGGAATCATTGCGTGGTATGTTTCTCTGCCAAAAGTCAAGAATGAGGTTGCAGAATGCTTTCAACAATTGAACTCTTTGCCGGTGCAGGAGGATTGGCTCTTGGAATAGAAAAAGCCGGTTTTCATACGCTGGCTTGCCTTGAAATCAATAAAGACGCTTGTGCTACGCTTAGAGAAAACAGGCCGGACTGGCGAGTAGTCGAAGATGATATTGCAAATATATCCTGTCTTAATCTGGAAGATTACTTTTCTTTAAGCAAGGGTGAGCTTGATCTGCTGTCGGGTGGTGCACCTTGTCAGGCTTTTTCTTATGCAGGGAAAAAACTCGGATTGGAAGATGCAAGGGGTACGCTTTTTTACCACTATGCGACTTTTCTGGAAAAGTTACAGCCAAAAATGTTTTTATTTGAAAATGTCCGAGGACTTCTTTCTCATGATAAGGGAAGAACCTACAAAACCATCGTTTCCATTTTTGAACAGGCTGGCTATACAATTCAAAAAAAAGTTTTGAATGCGTGGGATTACGGAGTTGCGCAAAAACGAGAACGTTTGATTACCATCGGTATTAGAAATGATCTGCTGAATAAAGTTCATTTTGAGTTTCCCTCACCGCACGAATATAAACCTGTCCTTCGGGACATTTTGATTGATTGTCCTAAAAGTGAAGGAACTTCTTACTCTAAGTACAAACAGCAAATCTATGATCTCGTTCCTCCAGGCGGTTACTGGAGAGATATTCCGGAAGAAATCGCAAAAGAATACATGAAAAGCTGTTGGAACATGGGCGGTGGACGTACCGGAATCCTGAGAAGAATGAGCATGGACGAGCCCTCCTTAACTGTATTAACTTCTCCCAGTCAAAAGCAAACGGATCGCTGTCATCCCTTGGAATCCCGTCCGTTTACCATACGGGAAAATGCCCGATGCCAGAGTTTTCCTGATGATTGGATATTTTGCGGCAGTGTCGGTTCACAGTATAAACAGGTTGGAAACGCTGTTCCTGTAAATCTTGCTTATGAGATAGCGATAAAAATCAAGGAGGCTCTGGAAGTGCAATGAGTTGGAATTTATCATTTATAACCGAACCGGAATTTACAGATCATGTCCGAGCAACTATTCAAAAATATGGAGATAAATTGGAATCGTTTAATCTGAAACGATTCAATCGAAATATTGTCGATCCAGTCAAGCTGATATTTGATAAAACTGTATATAAGGCAACATGGGATGAAACAATCAGCAATGAAATTTTCCGTCAGCGTGACAAATCCAACAATAATGATATCGGCTATTTTCATCAGCGAATTTTTCAATATATAAAGAATTGCCATGTACCGCCCAACGGAGAAGAGGGCGGTTGGGATGTTATCTATACCAATTCTAGCGGAATTGCCTTGCCAGATGGAACAGTTGTTCATACCGTCTATGTCGAAATGAAAAATAAGCATAACACAATGAATTCATCGGCCGCCGGAAAAACTTTCATAAAAATGCAAAATCAGCTTTTGAAAGATGATGACTGCGCCTGTTTTCTCGTTGAAGCGATTGCTAAAAAATCTCAAAATATTAAATGGGAAACCTCTGTTGATGGTCAAAAAATGGGGCACAGACTTATTCGCAGGGTAAGTCTTGATCAGTTTTATGCTTTAGTGACCGGACAGGATGATGCGTTTTATCAGATGTGTATGGCTCTTCCAAGGGTTATCAAAACCGTTATAGAAGCAAGCGGTAATGAATTAGCTCCAAATGATACTGTTATGGAAGAATTGCGTTTAATTGCCGATAAGAGTCATATAAAAGATAAAGACTTGGCAATCGCCATGTCTATTTATATGCTCGGCTTTTCCAGCTATAACGGATTTGCAAAGTAAATTTAAAACATACGATTTTCATAGGGAGGCTTTCCATGGCTGTTGATCTTGGCATAGATTTAGGTACGACAAAAATTATCATTGACCGTCCCGGCAAGGGCGTTGTACTGGACGAACCGAGCGTCGTCGCCTACAACATCCGATCGGGCGAGGTCGTCGCCGTCGGGCATGAAGCGCTCCGGATGATGGGGCGCGCGCCCGATTATATCCAGATCGAGTGTCCGGTGCGGGAAGGGGTCATCTCCAACCACGAGTTCACCGAATTTCTGATCCGTGAGTTCGTCCGGAAGGTTTCCGGCGGCTTTTTCAGCCGCCCGCGGGTCGCGATCTGTATTCCCTCCGCCATCACCCGGGTGGAAGCCCGTGCCGTTGTCGAAGCGGCTCTTTCCGCCGGTGCGAGAAAGGTCTATCTGATCGACGAACCGATCGCCGCTGCCATCGGCGCAGGGATCGACGTCACAAAGCCGGTCGGACGGATGATGGTCGATCTGGGCGGCGGAACGACCGATATCGCCGTCATTTCCATGGGCGGCATCATTGTCTCGGCTTCCCTGAAAATTGCCGGGAATATCTTTGACGAAGCGATCGTGCGCTATATCGAAAACACCTATAAGCTCGCGATCGGCACGACCGTCGGCGAACAGCTGAAAAAGGAGATCGGCTGCGTCTGGAACCCCCAGGTCGGCGTCACGGCCACCATCCGCGGCCGGAACCTGATCACCGGCATTCCCGAAGAGGTTACCGTCACCCAGAACGAACTGTGCGAAATTCTGGCTCCTCAGGCGGAAGAGATCGTTTCGGGCGTGCGTCAGGTTCTCGCCAAGACCCCGCCCGAACTCGCGGGCGACATCCTGACCGAAGGAATCCTGATGACCGGCGGCACCGCCCAGCTCCGCGGACTCGCCGAGATGATTGAGGACGCGACCGGCATCCGCACCCGCGTGGCTGACGATCCCGTTTCCTGTGTCGGAATCGGAACCGGAAAATGCTTTGAACTGATTGGAGAACTGAAGGAAGGCTTCGAACTTGCCTCCGGCGGACGGTCATAAATAAACTTCAAAAGAAAGGTTGGTTTTCCATGATTTATCATTCTGTTCAGCAGCTGATCGGACACACCCCGCTCCTTGAGCCGGTGCGCTACTGCGAAGGGAAAAGCTTTCACGCCCGGATCCTGTTAAAACTGGAGCTTTTTAATCCCGCCGGAAGCGTAAAAGACCGCGCAGCGCTGTACATGATCGAAGACGCTGAAGCCAAAGGGCTTCTGAATCAGGATTCGGTCATCATCGAACCGACCTCTGGAAATACCGGCATCGGTCTTGCCTCTGCGGCCGCCGCCAAGGGCTACCGGGTCATTCTGACCATGCCCGACTCGATGAGCGAAGAGCGCCGGAAGATGCTGGTCGCCTACGGAGCCGAGCTTGTCCTGACCCCCGGCGCAAAGGGAATGGCCGGTGCGATCGAAAAGGCGGAGGAACTTCACGCTTCGATGCCCGGAAGCCTGATCCCCGGACAGTTTGACAATCCCGCAAATGCCCGTGCGCATTACGAAACGACCGGCCCCGAAATCTGGGCGGATACCGATGGAACAGTGGACATCTTTGTGGCCGGCATCGGCACCGGCGGCACCATCACCGGCACCGGACGCTATCTGAAGGAGAAAAATCCGAACGTTCAGATCATCGGCGTTGAGCCGAAAGATTCCCCCATCCTGACCGGCGGCAAACCCGGCCCCCACGGCATTCAGGGTATCGGCGCGAACTTTGTTCCCTCCCTTCTCGACCGGACGCTTCTTGACGGCGTGATCGATATGGACACTGCCCTCGCCTGCAAGGCCGCCCGCGACATCTCCCGCGCCGAAGGAATCCTGATCGGCATTTCTTCCGGCGCCGCGCTTGCCGCTGCAGCAGAGCTTGCTTCCCGTCCGGAAAACGCCGGAAAGACGATCGTCGCGCTGATGCCCGACGGCGGCGACCGGTATCTTTCGACCGGCGTTTACGATTGATTTTTGAGAAAATCTCCCGACAGCCTGCTTGTGACAGGCTGTCTTTTTTTGATACTGATTTCTGTCATTTTCTATAATATGCGTTGCCTTCCGCTAACCACCAGTTGTTATAAGCTAACAAAATTAGCCATATCTAACGTATTGACAACTGCCGCTCCCGCCTTTACAATAAAGGGAAACAATCTTTTGACTGGAGTGAATCTTCTTGACCGATTTTCTGATCCGCCGCCTGATCAAAAACTACGCGGACACGACAAACGAACACGTCCGCCAGTCCTACGGAATGCTTGCGGGCGCCGCCGGTATCTGCTTAAACATTCTTCTCTTCCTGATTAAACTGACCGCCGGACTGATCTCCGGCTCGATCGCCATTACCGCCGACGCCTTAAACAACCTTTCCGACGCCGGTTCATCCGCCGTAACGCTGGTCGGCTTCCGAATGGCCGGACGCAAGCCGGACGTCGAGCATCCCTTCGGACACGGGCGGATCGAGTATATTGCCGGTATGATCGTCTCGATCATTATCATCATGATGGGATACGAGCTGTTCACCGACTCCTTTTCCCGTATCCGCATCCCCTCCCCCGTCACCCTGAGCGTACTTCCGGCCGTCATCCTCCTGATCTCGATCCTGATTAAAATCTGGATGTCGTTCTTTAACAGCCGCATCGCCGTTCTGATCCATTCGGAAGCGATGAAAGCGACCGCCGCCGATTCAAGAAGCGACGCGATTTCTACCTCCGCCCTGCTGATCGGTATGCTGATCGGAAAGCTGACCAGGCTTCCGCTGGACGGATGGCTGGGACTGTTTGTATCGATCCTGATCCTGAAAACCGGCATCGAATCGGCGCGCGACACCATCTCTCCCCTTCTCGGTCAGCCCCCCGCCCCGGAATTTGTCAAAGAGGTTGAGTCGATCGTCCTTGCCCACCCGGAGGTCATTGGCCTGCACGACCTGATCGTTCATAACTACGGCCCCGAACGGGTGATGGTTTCCCTTCACGCAGAGGTTCCCGGAGACGGCGAGCTTTTTAAGCTGCACGATACGATCGACAATATCGAGCGGGAGCTTTCGGAAAAGCTCTCCTGCGTCGCGACCATTCATATGGATCCGGTCGATACTCATAACCCGCTTCTGGACACCCTGCGCGCCGAGGCAGCCGCCGCCGCGAAAACGCTCGGTGAAAATTGCAGCGTCCACGATGTCCGTCTGGTGAGCGGCGATACCCATTCCAATCTGATCTTCGACGTTCTGGTTCCCCACAGCCTTTCTCTTTCGGATGACGAGATCCGTAAAAAGATCCGCGAGGAAATGCCGCGGCTGAAGGAAGATCCGACCCTTTACACCGTCATCAGCGTGGACCGCGATTATACCGGAAGGAGCTGATCCGCTCTTATCCACCTTTCACAAACTTGCTTTCCTTCCTTTTTGCAGCCTGCTAAATCTTAAAAAAATCTATTGACAAACGCTGGAATGTGGATATAATAGAATCATGTAAACGATTACATGACGTGCTTACGGTAGATAAGCCGCCTGTGATCCCTCTGGTTCATTGGAAAAATTTTCGTTAGAAAGGATCTTCATCATGAGACTTGGTATGATCATTCAGCCTAAACCCGAAGAATTCGATCACTTAAAAGAACTCGGTCTTGACTTTGCCGAGCTTGACCTCAACCCGGTAAATTTTTTCGGAAAACCGGTCGATGAGCTGCGCTCCATCCTTCCCCAGCTCAAGGAAGCTTCCGCCCGCACCGGTATCCCGGTCGGCGCAGTCGGCCGCTGGGCCAGCCACGTCTTAAACGAAGACGGCTCGGTCAATGATGAGGAATGGGCCAACGTTCAGGCCGTCATCGACATGGGCAAGGAACTCGGCGCGAAACGTTATCTGTGCAGCGTCGCCTACGTTCCGACCCTCTCCTATTACAAAAACATCACTGCCGCCATCGCCGTTCTGAAAAAGATCGTTGCCGCCGCGAAAGACGCCGGTATGGAGACCTCAATCGTCAACTGCATGATGGGCGGCAACTATATCCGCACCCCTGAGCAGTGGAAACTGATCCTCGATGAGGTTCCCGGCCTTACGATCAAGTACGATCCCTCCCACAGCTTTGTCCACGGCGGCGATAAGGGCGCTTATCTCCAGGAAGCCTTCCAGTGGGGAAGCCGCTTCGGCTATGTCCATATCAAAGGCGTTGTCCAGCTGGGCGAGTCGGACGAACCGATGACCTGGAAGATGCGCGACTACATGGAAAGCCATCCCGAAATGAAGGACGAGATCATGAAGCAGATGATGCAGGGCGATCATTACTACGACAATCCCCCCGCAGGCATCGACTCGATCAACTGGAGAGCCTTCTTCGGCATCCTGTATAAACACGGCTATGACGGTGACCTCTCGATCGAGCCTCATTCCCGCACCTGGTTCGGCGAGAAGGGCGATTGGGGCGTTAAGTACACCATCCGCTATATCCGCGACCTGATGTACACCCCCGATCAGGCATAATCGATCTTTGCTTTTCTCTCCCCGCTCCGTACCTTCGGAGCGGGGATTTTTTGTCCCGATTTTCCGCCGTGCGTTGATTTGCCCCACGGTTTGCGCTATAATGAGAGATAGAAATACTGACCCAGAAAGGAGTGCACCATGGCTAAAAAGCAAAAGAAAAACGCCAACTACCAGACCGAAGCCAAGCGTGCCGCCGAACGTGAAGAAGCCGTCCGCCGCCAGAAAGAAGAGGAAGCCCGCAAAAAGCGTCCGCATAAGCCAAATGAATCGGAAAAACAGAAGATCAAGGCGAAAACCGTCCGCCTTCTCTGTGTCCTCATGGTCGCCGTTTTGGTTCTGACCAGCGGAACCGCCGCCGTTTACTCGCTGATCTCCTCTAAAAGCACCAGCAGCCGCTCTGCCGCTGATTACATCTACCCGCCCCTTTTCGTCTATGAAGGAACGGTTTACGCCGTTACGTCCGATATGACCTACTCTCAGCCGGAAGGAGACTCGGTTGAAGATCTTACCTTCACCACGACCGGCGACCAGAACTCCTTCCCGCTCACCGAAGGAAGCTGCAATTTCGGAAACGGAACCGTCCCGTTTGTTAAGATCGACGGAACGATCTACTGCAAGACCTCCGAGGACATCTACCTCAAATGCGCCCCCTTCACGGCCGCGTCGGATACTTCTTCCGCTTCACCCGAAGCGGATTCGTCCGAAAGTGAATAAAGGAGAATGAACATGAGAAAATACGACATCATCCTTTTAGACGCCGATGACACTCTTTTTGACTTTGTACAGTCGGAAGAAAACGCGATCCGCGAGACCTTTTACCTTTACGGCATCCCGAACACTACGGAAAACCTCCGCCGCTATCAGGAAATCAACGAAGACCTCTGGCGGCAATTTGAGCGGGCAGAGATCACCAAGTCCTACCTTCTCGACAACCGCTTTTCCCTCTTTTTCTCAGCCATCGGAAAGACCGGTGACGGGGTAAAAGCCAACTCCGATTACCTTGACCGCTTAGCCTGCCAGCATATCCTTCTTCCCGGCGCATTGACCCTCTGTGAGAACCTAAAGGCGCTCGGCTGCCGGCTCTACCTTGCGACCAACGGCGTGACCCGCGTTCAGAAAAAGCGTCTGGCCGATTCAGAACTGAACGGGATCATCGACGGGATCTTTGTGTCGGAGGAAGCGGGCGCCCAGAAGCCTCAGAAGGAATACTTTGACTATGTACTCTCTCGGCTTAAAGCTCCCGACCGCTCCCGCGTATTGATGGTGGGCGACTCTCTGTCCAGCGACATCAAAGGCGCGGTCGATTACGGTCTTGATTCCTGCTGGCTCAACCGGAAAGGCGCTTCCACCGATCTCCCCATCACCGCCGAGGTGCACTCCATTCCCGAGATCCTTCGGGTGGTGGAAGGATGAAGCCGTGGATTCCGATGAACGAAAAACAGTATAACCGCCTGCTGACCTTTCTCCGGAAAACGCCGCGGCGGGAAAAGCTGTCTGCGGCATTCGTTCGCATTCTTCCGCCCGTCTTTTTTGCCGTTTACGGGATCGAACTGCTCCTGCTTGCCGCCTCCGCCGTTCAAAATCACTTTTCTCTTTCGCCCTGTCTGAACCTTGTCGGCGCGGTTCTCAGCCCTGCGCTCTGCCTTTTCTCTTCATCAGCCCTGCGCACGCTCATCAACCGGGAACGCCCCTATGAAACCCTCCCGATCACGCCCCTGATCCATAAGGATACTCATGGCCGCTCCTTCCCCTCGAACCATACCGCAAGCGCCTTTGTCCTCGCGATCACCGCGCTTTCCCTCTCGCCTGCTCTTTTCGCCGTTATGCTTATCCTCGCCTTCCTGACGGGTTTAAGCCGTCTGGCCGCCGGACTTCATTGGCCGGAGGACATCCTTGCGGGCGCGCTTCTCGGCTCTTTTTTCGGCGTGTTGGAAATGCTTCTCTTCTGATCTTGTGACAAATATCTAAATTTCCTAATTTTATCTTGACTTTTTTTACAGATATCTTATACTGTTCGTACAGGGAGGTGTCCGCTATGAAAAAACTTCTTTCTCTTGCCTGCACGTTTGCGCTTGTCACCCTCATCCTTCTGACCGGCTGCGGAAAAAAGCCTGTCCCGTTTACCATCCCCGATTTCCTCGAAAACGGCCTGTACCATACCCAGCAGGAAGTTTTCTCCCGCTACGGCTATGACGAAGCCTCCGCTTCCGCCGTTACCCCCGCCGGAAGCGATACCGAACTTGCTGCCGCTGAGACCGTTTCGATCGGCGGGACGGACATTCACCCTCAGTTTTCCTTTGACGAAACCGGCTCCTGCGTCATGCTCCGCTACCGGATCGACCTTTCCGGAAAGGACACGGACGCCGTTTACGAAACGCTTCTCGCTCAGTCCGCTGCGCTAAAAGAAGCGCTTGCTTCCGCCTGCGACTTTGACGACCCGAACGTTTCCGACTACACGGCCTTCCCCTCCGATACCTTTTCCTCGGCCGACGCGCTTTCCGAAGCGATCGCCGCCGCCCCCGCCGGAACCGCCTACAACCGTTTCTGGACGTGGATTTTAAACGCCTACGACGAATCGGAGAGTGTCTGGTCGGATCTGATGCTCTGGTTCCCGGAGAACGCTGAAGGTGCCTATCTTGAATTCCGCGTCTACCGATTTTCATAATCTCTCTTCCGGATGACGGTTTTCCTCATCCGGAATTTTTTTGCGGTTTTTTCAAAAAACTTCTTGACAATTTTGCAAGCCGGTACTATAATGTTTGCATATTTGATAGGCTTTGACGGGAAGAGTACCTGAAGGTGGTAGTCAAAGAGAGCCGCAGCTGGTGCGATTGCGGTACGGATCCTTTAGCGAAGAACATCCCCGAGCTTCTGACCAAACGAAAGTTGCCGTGAAAAAACTCGCAGTTTTTCCGCCCCTTTCCAGTAGACTCAGACGGCTGCGGACCGTTATCTCCGATAGATATTGCCTGATCCCTTTGACGGATCATCAGTATTGAGCAGGAACCGATCAGGTTCAACTTAGGTGGTACCGCGGAAGAATTTTTAAGTCTTTCGTCCTAAACGCAAAAAGCGTTTTGGGCGGAAGGCTTTTTTGTTTTCCGTTTTCCAAAAAGGAAGGATTGAATTTATCATGATGAGAACCGATTATTGCGGAGCGCTCCGAGAAAAAGATGTGGGACGCTGCGTAACTGCTGCCGGCTGGGTACAGACCAAAAGAGATATGGGCGGCGTTATCTTCCTCGACCTTAAAGACCGCGAAGGCACCCTTCAGGTCGTTCTGGATATGCAGTACTTAACGCCGGACGAGTTTTCCGCCGCCGAAAAGCTGCATAACCAGTCGGTCATTCAGGTCACCGGTTCCATCCGCATCCGTTCGGAAGAAACCTATAACCCCCGCCTCCAGACCGGAACGATCGAGCTGAAAGCCGAGTCGCTCCGTGTCCTCTCGCAGGCTGAACAGCTTCCCTTTGACCTGGACGAAAACGTTTCGGTGCGCGAAGACCTGCGGCTGAAATACCGCTATCTCGATCTTCGCCGCCCCGCCCTCTACCAGAACCTCTTAACCCGCCATAAACTGGTGAAGGTCGTCGAGGACTATCTGGATGAAAAGGGCTTTTTAAACGTCGAAACGCCGATGCTCTGCAAATCCACTCCCGAAGGCGCGCGCGACTATCTGGTTCCGAGCCGCGTCCACCCCGGAAGCTTTTACGCACTCCCTCAGTCCCCACAGATCTATAAACAGCTTCTGATGGTCGGCGGGATCGACCGTTATTACCAGATCGCCCGCTGTTTCCGTGATGAAGATCTCCGCGCCGACCGTCAGCCGGAATTTACCCAGGTCGATATGGAAATGTCCTTTGTCGAACAGGAGGACATCTTCGTCCACCTCGAATCCCTCTTCAAGCACATCATGAAAAAGATGAAAGGGCTTTCGATGGAGGAGCCTTTTCCCCGGATCACCTGGACGGAAGCGATGGATCGCTACGGTTCGGATAAACCCGATCTCCGCTTCGGTCTCCCGATCGTGGACATCACCGATCTTGCGCGGGTATGCAGCTTTTCCGTTTTCCGGAAGGTCGCCGATCAGGGCGGCGTTGTCCGCGCGATCTGCGTCCCCGGCGGCAACAGCTTTACCCGCTCGACGATCGACGAACTGACCCGCAAGGCCGAGGGGTACGGCGCGCACGGTATGGCGTGGATCGCCCTCCGCCCGAACGGCGAGGTCTACTCGATCCTGACCAAATACTTTTCCGAAAGCGACATCTCCGCGATCGTGGAAGCGGTCGATGCCCATCCCGGCGATTTTATCCTCTTCTGTGCCGATAAGCTGGCAAACGTCCGCCGGATCCTTGGCTCGCTCCGTGTCGATCTGGGCGAGATGCTGGGACTGCGGGACAAAAATGTCTACAAATTCCTCTTCGTCACCGACTTCCCCCAGTTTGAATGGTCGGAGGAAGAAAAGCGCTGGGTCGCGACCCACCACCCCTTTACGATGCCCTATCCGGAGGACGTCCAGTATCTTCTGACCGACCCCGGACGAGTCCGCGCGCAGGCCTATGACGTAGTCTTAAACGGCGTCGAGATGGGTTCCGGTTCGATCCGTATCCACGATCAGCAGATCCAGAAGCTGATGTTTGAAGCGCTCGGCTTCTCTGACGACGAGATTCAGGATCGTTTCGGCTTTATGGTCAACGCCTTCCGCTACGGCACCCCTCCCCACGGCGGCTTTGCCTTCGGCCTTGACCGGCTGACGATGATCCTGACCGGTGCCGACTCGCTCCGCGAAGTCATTGCCTTCCCCAAGATCAAAGACGCTTCCTGCCCGATGACCAGCGCTCCGACCGAGGTAAGCGAGGAACAGCTTGAAGTTCTGGGACTGCTCGAAGGCTTTAAGCAGGAGCACCGGGAAGCACAGGCGAAGAAAAAGAAAAATGCCGGGCTGATCGACATTGAAAACGTTGCAAACCTTGCCCGCCTTTCGCTGACCGACGAGGAAAAGCGCACCCTTCCCGAAGAAATGGGCGCGATCATTGCCTTTGCAAACCAGCTGGAAGCGCTCGATACCGACGGCGTTCCCATTACCGCGCACGTTGTTCCGATGAAGAACGTTTTCCGGGAAGATGAGCCGGAAACGCTCTTTACAAGAGACGAACTGCTGGCAAACGCACCGACGACCGACGGAGACTATATGACCGTCCCGAAAACCGTCGTATGACCATCGTATGACCGGAAAAGAACCCAGAGAAAGATAAAGGGGATTGGAAATCATGAACGTAAACGAGTTGATCGAGCTTCCGCTGTACACTCTCAGCCGGAAACTGGCTTCCGGAGAACTTTCCTCCCGCGAAGCGACCGCCGCCTATCTACAGGCGATCAAAGAAAAAGAACCGTCCATCGGGGCTTACCTGACCGTTTTGGAAGAATCCGCGATGAAAAAAGCCGCCGAGGTCGATGAAAAGCGTGCCGCCGGAAAAACGCTTTCCCCGCTCGCCGGGGTTCCCGCCGGTATCAAGGACAACATCTGCACCAAAGGCGTGCGCACGACCTGCGCCTCCAAAATGCTTGAAAACTTTGTCTCTCCCTATAACGCCGGCGTGATCGAACGTCTGGAAGAGGCGGACGCTGTATTGCTCGGAAAGCTGAACATGGACGAGTTCGCCATGGGCTCTTCGACCGAGAACAGCTTCTTTAAGGTCACCCATAACCCCCGCGACCTTTCCCGCGTTCCGGGCGGTTCCTCCGGCGGTTCGGCGGCAGCCGTCGCCGCGAACGAAGCGGCGTTTGCTCTCGGAAGCGATACCGGCGGCTCGATCCGTCAGCCCGCTGCTTTCTGCGGCGTGGTCGGAATGAAGCCGACCTACGGAACCGTCTCCCGCTACGGACTGGTGGCGTTTGCTTCTTCGCTGGATCAGATCGGCCCGCTGACCCGTACCGTCCGGGATTCCGCGATGGTCATGGACACAATTGCCGGTCATGACCGCCGCGACTCGACCTCAATCAAAATGGACGCGGTCTCTTACGGCGAAAAGATCGGCCAGAGCATCCGTGGGATGAAGATCGCCCTTCCGGAAGAGTTTTTCGGCGAAGGGCTTTCGGACGAAGTACGGAAGGGGATCGAAGAAGCCGCCCTTCAGTTTCAGGCTCTGGGAGCTGAGATCGTAAAGGTTTCGATGCCGACCCTTTCTCATGCTCTTCCCGCCTATTATATCATCTCCTCCGCCGAAGCCTCCTCAAACCTTGCCCGTTTTGACGGCGTGCGCTACGGCTACCGCGCGGCGGACTACGACGACATTACCTCTCTCTATAAAAAGACCCGGAGCGAGGGCTTCGGAGCCGAGGTCAAGCGCCGGATCATGCTGGGCACCTTCGCCCTTTCCTCCGGCTACTATGACGCCTACTATAAAAAAGCCCTTCAGGTTCGCACCCTGATCGTAAACGACTACAACCGCATCTTTGAAAAATGCGACTTCATCCTCTCGCCGGTAGCGCCGACGACCGCTTACAAGATCGGCGAAAAGACCGCCGACCCGCTTTCGATGTATCTGGGCGACATCTATACCGTTCCGGTCAATATTGCCGGACTTCCGAGCCTTTCGATGCCCTGCGCGGACGCGCCGGACGGACTTCCGATCGGTATGCAGCTGATCGGACGGCCCTTTTCCGAGTCGGAGCTTTACCGCGCCGGATACGCCTACGAAAAGACCCGGAGCTGAACCCTTACGCCCTATGGAGAGATAAAGAGAGGAACGATTGAAATATGCCTGTATATTCCGATTATGAAATGGTCATCGGCCTTGAGGTTCACGTCGAACTGAAAACCCGGACAAAGATTTTCTGCAACTGCCCTACGACCTTCGGTGCCGCCCCCAATACCCATGTCTGCCCCGTCTGTATGGGGCTTCCCGGCTCCCTTCCCGTCCTCAACAAAAAGGTCGTCGAATATGCGGTCAAGGCCGGTATGGCGACCGGCTGCACCATCGCCCGCTATTCCAAGCAGGACAGAAAGAACTACTTTTACCCCGACCTCCCGAAAGCCTATCAGATTTCCCAGTACGACCTTCCGCTCTGCGAACACGGTCATCTCGACATTGAGACGTCTCTCGGATCCAAGCGGATCGGCATCACCCGCATCCATATCGAAGAGGACGCCGGTAAACTGGTGCACGGCGAAAGCGGAACGATGATCGACTGCAACCGCTGCGGCGTGCCGCTGATCGAGATCGTTTCCGAGCCGGATATCCGTTCGGCAGAGGAAGCGGTCGCCTACCTGCAAAAGCTCCGCGCAACCATCCTCTATACCGGTATTTCCGACTGCCGAATGCAGGAAGGTTCGCTCCGCTGTGATGTAAACCTTTCCGTTCATAAACCCGGCACGCCCTTCGGCACCCGCACCGAGATGAAGAACCTAAACTCCTTCCAGTATGTCCAGAAAGCGATCGAATACGAGTTTAAGCGTCAGGTAGACGCCATTGAAGCGGGCGAAGAGATCGTTCAGGAGACCCGCCGGTTTGATGAAAAGACCGGAAAGACCTTTTCGATGCGCAAAAAAGAGGACGCAAACGACTACCGTTACTTTCCCGACCCCGACCTTGCCCCCATCGAGCTTTCCGAAAGCACTCTTTCTTCTCTGCAAAGCGAGATCCCTGCCCTCCCCGATCAGCGGAAAGCGCAGTATATCCGCGACTATCTGCTGACCCCATATGATGCCGAGATGCTGACCGAAACGCCCGAGACTGCCGAATACTTTGAAGCTGCGGCGGCCGCGACTCCCTATAAAAAGCAAACCGCGAGCCTGATCCTGACCGAAGTGTTCCGCCTTCTGGCTTTAGGTGGTGAGGACGAACGTCATTTTTCCGTTTCCCCCGCTCATCTGGCTTCTCTTGTCACCCTCACCGGTGACGGAAAGATCAACTCCTCGACCGAAAAGAAAGTTCTGTCCGAGCTGTGGAAAGAGGGAGACACTGACCCGGAGAAATATATCCGTGCGCACGACCTTTTCCAGATCGGTGACCGTGATCTCCTTGCAAAACTGGTGGACGAAACGATTGCCGGAAATCCCAAGTCGATTGCTGACTTCAAGAAAGGCAAGACCAACGCCCTCAAATCGCTTGTCGGTCAGATCATGGGAAAGACTTCCGGCCGTGCAAACCCCGTCATCGTTCAGGAACTGATCGACGAGCGGGTCAAAGCCCTTTGACAGATCAAGCCGTCTGTCCGTTATTCACAACATTCAAAAAGGCGTGACTGTTTCGGTCACGCCTTTTTCTGTTTGCCCGCCTCAGAGCTTTTTGATCGGAAGCCGGATCACCGAGAGCCGGTTTGAAATCAAACGCCATTCTTCCGCCTCAAATCCCGGCTTTTATTCAAGATAACTCAGCACCATCACGGTATACGGTGCAAGCTCGATCCGTCCGCTGAACTTTTCGCCGCTCCGCAGTTCTTCCGCCTCCCGCGCAAGGACGACCGAGCCCCGCTGACCTGAGTATTCCGCAAGGATCACACCCGCCGGAATTCCGTTTTCATCCACCCGCGGCACCGCTAAAACATTTTTGGAAGCGGTGATCTCTCGTTCCGTTTCAGCCGCCGGGAACTGCCCGCTCCGGTCGGTTCCGGTCAGCCGCAGCAGGAAACTTTCCTGCAAAACCGTTCCAAGAAGGATGATCTTTCCCTTCCCGATCGTCTTTTCCACGACCGCCGCGAGCCCTGTCATCTCAAAGGAATGGCTTCCGTAAACCGCCGCCGCCCGGCCAGAACCGGTTTTGAAACCGTCATACCAGACGCTCCCCGTACTCTCTTCACCATATGCATCGTGCAGATCAAACAGGATCTCGGGATTGGCCGGGAAACGATAGATTCTTTCCGCTCCGCACCATTCTTCCAATACACCGAGCGGCTTTGTGAGCTTTCCGCCCGACCGGTCGCGGCAGTCGGTCAGCGGCCCCGCGATCCATACGCCGCCCTTTTCGATCCAGTCATGGAGCTTCCCATGCAGTTCCTCATCGATATACGGCATCAGCGGCGAAATCACGACCTCGTATTCATCCAGCGAATGCTCCGGCGGAATGATATCGACCCGTTCCCCCGCCGCTCTCAGCGGCTCATAGAACCGATCCCGAAGGATTTCCTGATACCTCAGTCCGTCCGCCATCGGCTGTGCGGAAAACAGCTTTTCGGCAAGCGCGCTGTAATGAATGGCGATCTGTGCCGGAGCGGGTCTGGTTTTATTCAGAAATCCCGCGCATCGCTTTAGATCCTCTGCGATCCGCCGCACTTCCCCGTAGGTATGCGTCGGGCGTCCGTGCGCATCGATTACCGTTCCGTGCATCAGCTCATGTCCGGCCCGGTGTGCCCGCCAGTGCCAGTAAAGGTTCGCCTCCCCACCGAAGATAAACGGGAGCCAGGAATTGAGCGTGCAGAACCCTCTCGGCTTATACCGCTGCATCGCCGTGCTTCCGTTGCCGCAGGGATCGGTCTCGGTGTTCCAGAGCGGGTGCTTTTTAAGCGTTTTTAAGTACTCGAACCAGAAAAAGACATTCCCGATACTCTTCTCATCGTTATAATGGTTGAACATGACCACGTCCGCGTCCTGCATCAGCTTGACGTGACTGACCATCGGCGCCGGCATCATATCGGTTCCGACCGGCTTTTTGGTCACAGAAAGAAGCGTTTGGTACTGACGCTGAACGTGCGCCGCGATCGAATCTTCCTGAAACTCAAGCCACGCCGTTTTCAGTGCCGGGTGCGTCCAGACATCGCTCCTCGGAAGCGGGATCTCATCAAAATCCCGGTATTCCTGACTCCATAACGTTGTCTGCCATTCGTCGTTCAGCCGATGGATTGTCTGGTAGCGTTTTTTCAGAAACCGATGAAACTTTTCCCGGCAGACCGGGCAGAAACAGCCCTTTCCCTGCCAGAGATAGACCTCGTTATCGACCTGCCAGCCGATCACGTTTTCGTATCCGTCAAACTCCCTGACCAGTCTCTCGTTAAACCGCCGGACATATTTCTCGTAATCCTCATTGTTGGGGCAGAAATGCTGCCGCGCACCGTGGGTGGTTCGCCGCCCGTCCTCCGCCATCGGAAGGATCTCCGGGATCTTTTCGGTCAGCCAGATCGGCGGTGTTGCGCTCGGCGTGCAGAGAATGACCGCGATCCCGGCCTCTGCAAGCTCCTGTACCGTCCAATGCATCCAGTCAAAGTCAAACCTTCCCTCTTCCGGCTCCAACCGGCTCCATGCAAACTCCGCGATCCGAACCGCGTTAATCCCGGTTTCCTTCATCTGTGCAATATCGTAGAGAATCCGTTTTCTGGAAAGCCCCTCGGGATAATACGCTGCGCCGAAATACGGCGGCTGAAACTGATACATGGCGCGCCCTTCTTTCTTTTTGATAATATTTCCAGTTTTTATAATTTTTTCTTCACATTTTCAGTTTTATTATACACGCTTCTCCCGGTTTCGTCTACCGTTATTTTTCCACAATCTTTTCCTGTTGAGCTTGTCTTTGCAGCAATCAAACTCGCCTTATTGCCCCTTACATATCCCGACAAACGCCTGCGCCGAACGGGAGAGGAACTTATTTTTATGCCGCACGATGACAAACTGCCGCTTCAGCTTCATCCCCTCGACCGAAAACGGAACAACCTTTCCTTCCCGAAGCGCCTGCCCGATCATCCGCAGCGGAACCACCGCGATTCCAAGCCCATGCTCCGCCGCGTTGACAAGTGCCGCCGTGCTGGTCGCTTCCCAGACCGGATCGACCGAAAAACCGGCGAGACTGGCCGCGCTGTCAAACGCCTCTCTCGTTCCGCTCCCTTTTTCCCGAAGGAGAAATCGCTGTTCCGAAAAAGTTTTTACCGAAACCGTTTCTCCCTTCCGAAAAGGGCCGTCCGCCGAACAGACCGCTGTCAGTTCATCCTCCATATACGCCTCGTACACAAGGTTCGGGGAATGAACGGTTCCCTCGATCAGCGCCAGATCCAGTTCATTCTCCAAAAGCCCCTTTTCAAGCCCTTCCGACGGTCCGATCCGGACTCGAAGCTCTGCGTTCGGAAAAGCCTGCTGAAACTTTCCTGCATACTCCGGCATGAACTGAGAGCCAATCGTGATGCTGGCTCCGACCCGCAGAACGCCCGCCGAGTCCCATTCCCTCATCTCCCCCTCCATCTCTTCAAAGAGCGCAAGGATATGAACGGCGTATTCCTTCATATGCATCCCGGCCTCGGTGATCTTCAATTGCCTTGAAAACCGCTCAAACAGCCGCACGCCGTAATATTCCTCCAGTTCCCGAATCGCAAGACTGACGGCAGGCTGAGAAAGATAGAGCTTTTCCGCCGCCCTCGTCACATTGCACCCGCAGCTGCACACCGCCAAAAAAATTTTAAGATGCCTGAGCGTCATCTGATCTTCCTCCTTATATCGATTTCATTATTATGCTGATAAAATTATACTATTTTTCATATTTGCACGCAAGTGCTATACTTAAATAAGAATAAAAAATGGGAAGGAAGATTCCGATGAACAATCACCCGGGTACTGCCCCCAAAAAGCATCCTCCAAAACAGCTTTGGAAGCTCTTTACCTCAACCTTTACACTGAGTGCCTTCACCTTCGGCGGCGGCTATGTCATCATTCCCCTGATGCGCAAAAAGTTCGTCGAACAGCTCCACTGGCTGGAGGAGGAAGAAATGCTCGACCTGACTGCGATCGCGCAGGCCACCCCCGGCGCACTCGCCGTAAACGCCGCGATCCTGATCGGCTACCGGGTTGCCGGGATCATCGGCGCGCTGGTCACCGTCCTCGGTACCGTCCTGCCGCCTCTTTTGATCCTCTCGGTCATCTCGGTCTTCTACGACTTTTTCCGGAACAGCTATCTCGTAAACCTCGTCCTGAAAGGGATGGCGGCGGGCGTCATCGCCGTCATTTTCGATGTTGTCGTCAATATGGGAAGTGATGTTCTCCGCAAAAAAGAGCTTCTCCCGATCCTGGTCATGGCAGCGGCCTTCCTCGCTTCGGTCGTTTTCTCGGTCAACGTTGTCGCGATCATCGTCGCCAGCGGCCTGATCGGCGGCCTCTATTCGGTTTACAAAAGCCGTAAAGACGGGAAAGGGATGCAGTCATGATCTACCTTGAGCTTTTCTGGAGTTTTTTCCAAATCGGCCTGTTCAGCTTCGGCGGCGGTTATGCCGCGATGCCGCTGATCCGTCATCAGGTGGTCGAGCTTCACCCCTGGCTTACGATGACCCAGTTCTCGGATATTATCACCATCTCTCAGATGACCCCCGGCCCGATCGCCGTAAATTCTGCAACCTTTGTCGGTATCCGGATCGCCGGACTTCCCGGCGCGATCAGCGCGACTCTCGGCTGTATCGCCCCCGCCTGCGTCATTGCGACTTTTCTGGCGTTCATCTACTACCGTTACCGCTCCCTCTCAACCATTCAGGGAATTTTGGGAAGTCTTCGTCCGGCGGTCGTTGCGCTGATTGGCGGTGCAGGACTGAGCCTGCTGATCTCCTCTTTCTGGCCGTCCGGCATTTCGCTTTCAGAGACCGACTGGATCGCCGTCCTGATTTTCCTTCTTTCCTTTATCGTTCTCCGATGGAAAAAGCCCAACCCAATCATCGTTATGGCGGGCGCCGGCGCGGCGGCGGTCATCCTTTATCCCCTGTTGGGACATTTTATCGCATAAAAAAAGCGCTGTCCGTGTTTTACGGACAGCGCTTTTTTACTGAGAATCTTTTCCATATGGAATCGACAGCGTTTCAAGCAGCGCACAGATCTTGTCCGCCGCACAGACGATCGCACCCTCCCGCGTTTTCGGCGGAATCGGGGTCAGCGGAAACATATGCCGCCGGATAATATTCTGTTCGTTTTCGTTGAGCGTAAAATCCCGCTGCGCGTTCTGAAGCGCCCGCTTCGGATGTCTAAAGCCGTGCAGCCGATGAGACGCATCCCTTTCGTGCCAGTCATAGAGGAAATAATCATGCAAAAGCGCGCCCCTCACCATCGACCGACGATCGACCCGAAGGTGAAAAAATCCTGCAATCATTAAGCAGAGATACGCGACTCCAATCGAGTGCGCCAGTACGCTGACGCTTCCGTGCTGAATCAGCGTCCCCTCCATCTGCATCCCAGACGACGCGAGGATGTCCGCACCATACCGCAGAATTAATTTTTTTGCAATCATCTTTTTCTTCAGCATACGGTTTACCCTCTTTCTGCCTCATTATATTCCGCCCGCGCTCGGATTTCAACTGTATTTTGTCAAGAAGCTATGAATATACGAAAAAAGAGGACTCGATTTCTCGAATCCTCTTGTTGGCTGCTCCTGTCAGGCTCGAACTGACGACATCATGATTAACAGTCATGCGCTCTACCGACTGAGCTAAGGAGCAATATAACTGAAAAGCGTTTGCTTTTCAGTTTTTGTACCGGCATCGCTCTATCTTCCCAGGCCGTCGCCAGCCAAGTATTTTCGACACTGATGAGCTTAACTTCTGTGTTCGGTATGGGAACAGGTGTGACCTCATCGCCATAGATACCAGTTACTTGAGGCTGTAACCTCAAAATTGAACAAAGACTTCTTAAATGCTTT
>JALEHK010000062.1 GCA_022770625.1 Oscillospiraceae bacterium
ACCGATGGAGGAGATGGATTTTCCGGCTTATGCGGTGCGGCTCAGCTATGCCATAGCGGTCGATGAAACCAACGCTGCTCAAACGCTGACCCTCCCGTTTGATCTGACCTACTACCGCCAGAGCGGCAATCAAAAGATTCCCGCCTATACGCTGAAAAAGGGAACAGAGATCGTCCTGACGCTCGGAGAGAACTCAGCCGTGTTCGGCTACGGTCTTACCAGCTTCCCGACCTACGAAAAGGGCTGGCGGTACGCGGTGCCCTTTACCGCATCAGACGAGGAGCCGATTCCGACCAGCGGCTCGCTGGACGTCCTCTCTCAGGATGAATACGATTATTATTACGTCCGCCTGCGCGACCTGTACCGGATTGCGGCGGCGCATTTCCGGACGTATCCCGAGTATCACGACCGTGTTTACGAGTTGTCCGTGCGGACGGTTCTCTGGGCAGACTGGCGGCTTTTCACCCAGATGATGTACGATTCCCCCGACCTTTCTCTCTCGCTTTTTGATACTGCCGATTTCTGCCTTTTAGGCGGAGCGGTTCTTTCACTGATGATAGCGATTCTTCTCAGCAAAAAGATCGCATAAAAAACGCCCGTTCCGGATCCGGAGCGGGTGTTTTTGGCTTTTACCGTGTCCCATCAACGATACGGCTCTTTTACTAAAATATGGACAGTTCCGTCCGCTTCTGCCGCACAGTAACAGATTTGCATTTCCTCGCTCTTTTCATAAACATAATCCTTTATGTTTTCTGCTTGCTGTGCCGTGCCCGCAAATGCAAAATAAAAAGTATCGCCAATCATGGTATGCTGCCGGAAAACGTCCATATCGAACTTGCCTTTATAATTGAGAAGTTCGGAAAGTTTCCCGCTTTGATAGCTGTAAAAGGTACAGCCGCGTTGGAAATATACCGTTTTTTCTCCCACCGCCAGCAGATACATTTCATCATCTGCATAAAATTCCTCCGGAAGTGTAAAAGCCTTCTTTTTTCCGCTTTCAATATCGATACGCCAACACCGTCCCGCTTCCCGGTCATACGCAATCAACTGTCCATTCCAAACGCCGCAGGGCATAAGCCCCTTCTCATAATTCCGTTCTGAACCATCGTCAAGATTGATCCAGAAAACGCGATCGGTGCCGTCCTCCTTCTCTGACGTGACACTGAGCCATTCGCCGGCAAGGCAATCAGCAATGAATCGAGTATAGCCGTTTTGGGGCGTATATTGGTCAAACCACGGCAGAATTTCCAATTCATTTGTCGTTGTATCATACCTATAACAGATATACTCTTCCGTTATATCTCCCCTCGGCAAAGAAACAAATCGATATCCAAGATAATAGAGTTTTCCTTTTCTGCCCCATGCCCTGAACAGCTGTTCCACGTCTAACGTAAACAACCGCTCTTTTTCTCCGGTATCCGGTTTATACCGATAAACACACCGATTTTCCACCAGATAAAAATCTCCATTATACCCAAACGGAAGAGAAGAATATTCTCCATTGGAAACCGGACTGACCTCTCCATTTTTCCAACAGTACAGATTATAAGTCATGGTCTGATAGTCGATTCCCAGCGTCTGGATGTATGAGCGTTCGCCGTCTGAGGATGCTACGCCATTGAGCGGAGCCTGCATATCGCGGTAAAAGACCTGCTCATCAGTATCGGTATCAGGAACACAGGCAGAGAGAAGAAACAAAAGCGCACAACAAAAAGTTATCAATTTATTCACAACAATGAAACAGACGACGAAATTCCATTAGCACCATTTTTATCTGTTGCCATAACTTGAATACCATTCATTGCAATTGCCGCCGTTAAAAAAAGCGCCATCATTTTTTTCATAACAAAAGCCTCCGTTTTTTGAATTTTTCCGGGAATCCCCGATAGATTGTTGTTTTCATTATTGTACCATATTGATTTTATCCGTTAAGGATAAAATCAGAAGCGTCGCGGAACTTGTTCCGCAGCGTTTATTGTACCATCTCGTTTGTTAAAAATCAATATGCACAAAAACATTATACTTTTCCTCTCATTTTGTGCAATCCACCTGTCCTTTTCCCCATTAGACAAATCCGCTCCGATCCGCTATAATAGACTGGAAAACATGGGAAAGGCGGCGCGGCATTGGAAAAAAACAATATTCTTTCGATCCTCGATCAAAAAGGGATTCACCTGACTCCGGAACAGGCAGAGGGGCTTTCGCTCGATGAAACGCCCCGACTTCTGCTGGCTGTCCCCGGTTCGGGGAAAACGACAGTCCTCGTCTCCCGGGTCGCCGCCCAGCTCTATTCCGGCATCCCGGCGGGAAAGATCCTCAACATCACCTTCTCGCGGGAATCGGCGCGGGATATGGCGGCGCGTTTTTCACGACTGTTTCCCGAATGCACGCTCCCCCGCTTTTCGACGGTGCACAGTCTGTGCTACTCGATACTTGCCCGCTACGCCGCCGAAAACGGCCGGATCGTTCCCATCCTGACCGGCTCAGACAACGCGCCTACCTCCTCCCAGCTGCTTCGGGAGGCGATCCGCCGCTCCGATCGTGAGGATAAAGACGCGTTTATCGACGAAGAGGATATCGCCGACGCCCTTTCCTGCATCGGCCTGATCAAAAACCGGATGCTCTCCCGGAGCGAGATGGGAAATGTCCCCTGCGTACTGAGCGGACTGCCGGAACTGTACGACGGTTACGAAGCGGTCAAGAGTGAGAAGGGGCTGATGGACTACGACGACATTCTCCTCTACGCCCTTACCTTTCTCCGCCGCCTTCCCGGCATCCTCTCTCATTTCCGCGCCCTCTATCCTTACATCAATGTCGATGAGGCGCAGGACATCTCGAAAACCCAGCTCGAAGTCATCCGGCTTCTTTCCCCCGAAGGGCGGCGGCTGTTCATGGTCGGCGATGAGGATCAGTCGATCTACGGCTTCCGCGGAGCCTTTCCGGAAGGGATTCTTTCCTTTGAAAAGTTGTTCCCCGGCGGAAAGATCTTCCGTATGGAGGACAATTTCCGCACCCGTCCGGAGATTCTTTCCCACTGTGAGCGGTTCATCCGCTTAAACCGCGAACGCTATGACAAGTCTCTCCGCCCGACAAGAGACGCCAGAGAAAAAACCGTTTTCTCCTTCCGCCCCCAGAATCCCGAACGGGCGATGGAGCGGATTCTTTCCGCCGTTTCGGCGCTTACGCCGGGCGAAACGCTCGGGATCCTTTACCGGAACAATCTCTCCGCTTTCCCCGCCGCCGATCTCCTGCTTCAGGCGGGCGTTCCCTTTACCATCACCCCCTCCCCCGTGACGCTGATCCGGTATCAGGCCGCGGCGGTCGCCGGGATCATGCGGCTGGGAGAAGATTCGTTTGACCGGGAAGCGTTTTCCTCTCTCCCGGGGCTGGATCTGGATAAGCGGGTCAAAGAAGAACTTCTCCGGCAGTATGACGGTACATCGGACTTCACCAGCGATTTTCCCGCGCTCCTTATTCAGCGCGGAGAAGAAAAAAGCAGGAAGCTCGGGAAAATATTGCGTGAACTCCACGGTCTCTCCCCAAGCGATGCGCTCGACCTCATCTGCCGGGAACTGAAGACGGGAAAATTTTTCCTTGCAAAAGCGCTCGGCAAAGACGATCCGGCAGGCGCGCTCCGCTCTTCGATCTTCCGCCAGTTCACCCGCCGCTGCGGAACCGTTCCGGAACTGTTTGAACGGATCGGCAGGGTCGAAGCGCTGACCCGCTCCGCCGTCCGTCCGGAGGGAGCGCGGGTGCATCTGACCACGATCCATTCCGCCAAGGGACTGGAATTTGACCATGTGCTGCTGCTCGACTGCTGCGAGGGGATCCTCCCCGGACGGATCTCCACCGACCAGCTGGAAGCCGGAAAAGGAAGCGCTGCCTATTATGAGGAAGTTCGTCTTTTTTATGTCGCGGCAACAAGAGCGCGGGAAACGCTGACCCTCTTTGCACCGGCCGTCTCGGATAAAGGTCTGCTCCCCTCCCGGTTTTTAAGCGCATTTTTAGAGGAAGAGACGCCCGAAAAAACCGACCGTCCCGGCATTCTCTTCCGCACCGGCGAACGGGTCAGGCACAAAACGCTCGGCGAAGGAATGGTCGTTTCGGTAAACGGAGACCTTCTTTCCATCGCCTTTACCTCTGGCAGGAAAAGCAGTTCCAAGACCCTATCCGCTTCCTTCTGCTGCGGAAAAGGGCTTCTTGAAAAGCTGTGACCTGTTTAAGCCGCACCGGATGGTGCGGCTTTTATCTTTTGTATAAACAGAAAACAGAAATTGCATTTTTCGTCTCTTTCCTTGATTCATCTCTTCATCCCTGCTTTGAAACGGCGCCCGCTCCGATATTCAGACAGACGCTCTTCTTCCTATTCTACAGGTCTTTTAGACTCACTTTATGGCTCAATTTTGATAAGAAATTGCATTTTCCGTTATTTTCACCAGTTCAATTCTTTATTCATGAAAATTGTTTGGAAGATATTATTTTGCAGGAGCATAAAAAACATCTTGCAAAGTTTTCCGTTTTGGTGTATCATAAAAGGCGTAAGAGAAATACGGCAGCTGTCGTTGCGCGAACAGCTGTCCTTTATTAAGAAACAGATGTGCCGGTCAAACGCACAGGCGGCTGTTTTCGTAAAGATGGAGGTTTCGTTTGAATGACGAGTTATAAAGAGATGTCCCGCGAGGAACTGGTAAAAGAATCCGAATCCTTAAAGAAAGCCTACGACGAATATAAGGCGCTGGGGCTGAAGCTGGATATGTCCCGCGGCAAACCCAGTCCCGAACAGCTTGACCTCTCGATGGGTATGCTCGACAGCTTAAAGAGCACCGATTCGATGATCCTTGAAAACGGCATGGACGCCCGTAACTACGGTCAGCTGGAGGGTATCCCCGAAGCGCGCCGGCTGTTTGCCGAGCTGATGGGGATCAACGAGGACGAGGTCTTTATCTGCGGCAACTCTTCCCTGAACATGATGTATGATACTGTTGCCCGCGCGATGGTATTCGGCTTTCCCGGCGGCGAAAAACCGTGGGGTCAGCAGAAAAAGCTCAAGTTCCTCTGCCCCGTTCCCGGTTATGACCGCCACTTCGGTATCTGCGAAGTCTTCGGCATCCAGATGATCAACGTTCCGATGAACGCCGACGGCCCGGATATGACGCTGGTTGAAAGCTGGGTCAATAACGATGATACCGTTAAGGGCATCTGGTGCGTCCCCCAGTACGCAAACCCCGACGGAACCACCTATTCGGACGAGGTTGTCCGCCGTTTTGCCAAGCTCAAACCCGCTGCCGGCGACTTCAGAATCTTCTGGGACAACGCCTACTGCGTCCATCACCTGACCGACGATCATCCCCATCTGCTCAACCTGATGGATGAATGTAAAAAAGAGGGCAGCGAGGACATGGTCATCATGTTCTGCTCGACCTCCAAGATCTCCTTCTCGGGCGCAGGCGTCGCCGCCATCGGATGCAGCAAGCGCAACATGGATCACCTGAAAGCCAAGGTCGCGATGCAGACGATCAGCTTCGATAAACTGAACCAGCTCCGCCATGTCCGTTTCTTTAAGAACAAGGCCGGGATCGAAGCGCATATGCTCAAGCACCGCGCGCTCTTAAAGCCCCGTTTTGACGCAGTCGAGGAAGCTTTCCATCAGGGTCTCGATGGAACCGAGGTCGCCCGCTGGACCGAACCCAAGGGCGGATATTTTATTTCGGTCGATGTTATGGACGGCTGTGCCGCCCGCGTTGTCGCGCTTTGTAAGGAAGCGGGCGTGACCCTGACCGAAGCCGGTTCCTCTTTCCCCTATCATAAAGACCCCCGTGACCGCAACATCCGTATTGCTCCTTCCTATCCGTCGATCGACGATCTGAAGAAGGCGGCGTCGGTATTTACCCTCTGCTGCAAGCTGGCGGCAGCGGAGAAACTGTTGGCTGAATAACCGGACTTTTTCCATCATTGCCTCTATATACAAAAAGCCTGCCGGAGCTTGCCCCCTAGCAGGCTTTTCTTTTAACGGCATTCTTCCCGCCCGTCTGCGGAAAAGAATTGCAATGACCGGCGGAACATGGTATAATCTATACAAATACCGCTCAAACGGAAAAGAAAGGAATCACGGCCATGAGAAATACATACGAAAGTCCCTTCGGCGCCCGCTACGCTTCCAAAGAAATGCAGTACCTCTTCTCCCAGGATAAGAAGTTCAAAACCTGGCGTCTTTTATGGATCGCGCTGGCAAAAGCCGAGCATGAGCTTGGCCTGCCCGTCACGCAGGAGCAGATCGACGAGCTGGTTGCCCATAAGGACGACATCAACTACGAGGACGCCGAAGCGCGCGAAAAACTCGTCCGCCACGACGTTATGAGCCATGTCTATGCCTACGGCCTCCAGTGCCCGAACGCGAAAGGCATCATCCATCTCGGTGCGACCTCCTGCTATGTCGGCGACAACACCGACGTCGTAATCATGCGGGACGCTCTGTATGTGGTCAGAAGAAAGATCATCAACGTCCTGAACAATCTCGCGAAGTTTGCCGAGCAGTACAAAAACCTTCCCTGCCTTGCCTACACTCATCTTCAGCCCGCTCAGCTGACCACCGTCGGCAAGCGCGCAACCTTATGGATGAACGAACTGCTCTACGATCTGGACGAGATCGACTACCGGATCAAAAACCTCAAACTCTTAGGCTCCAAGGGCACCACCGGCACGCAGGCTTCCTTTATGGAGCTGTTTGACGGCGACACCGCCAAGATCAAAGAGATGGATAAAATTATCTGCCGCGAAATGGGCTTTGACGGGGTCGTTCCGGTCTCCGGCCAGACCTATTCGAGAAAGATCGACGCCGCGATTCTCGCGACACTGGCCGGCGTTGCCGAGTCCGCCTCCAAGTTCGCGACCGATATGCGTCTTTTGCAGAACTTCAAGGAGATGGAAGAGCCTTTCGAGAAAAACCAGATCGGCTCCTCCGCCATGCCCTATAAACGCAACCCGATGCGCAGCGAACGAATCTGCTCGCTCGCCCGCTACGTCATTGTCGATATGATGAACCCCGCCTTTACGACCGCGACCCAGTGGTTTGAGAGAACGCTGGACGACTCCGCCAACAAGCGGATCTCGGTCGCCGAAGGTTTCCTCGCCGTTGACGGCATCCTCGACATCATGCTCAACGTCACCGCCGACCTCGTCGTTTACCCCAAGGTCATCACCGCGCGGGTCATGAAGGAGCTTCCCTTTATGGCGACCGAAAACATCATGATGCAGGCTGTCAAGAAAGGCGGCGACCGCCAGCAGCTGCATGAAAAACTGCGCGTCCATTCTCAGGCCGCAGCAAGAGTCGTCAAAGAAGAGGGCGGCGAGAACGATCTCGTTGACCGCGTCGCAGGCGATCCTTCCTTTGGTCTGACCAAGGAAGAGATTCTTTCCGAGATGCAGCCCTCCGCGTTCGTCGGCCGTGCCCCCCAGCAGGTTGACGAATTCCTCGACGGGCTTGTCCGTCCGATCCTTGAAGAAAATAAGGATCTGCTCGGCGAAACTGCTGATCTGAAAGTATAATCCAGATGAGCGGGAGCCGGCTTTTTCTGCCGGCTCCTTTTGCTTATCTGCATACCGGCACGGGTCTGAACTTATGCGCTTGACAGGAGTGCCCGCGCCCATAACCCCGGAGGTGTTCCAGATGATAAAGTTAACCGAAACCGGCGTCTACCTGATCGACGGGAAAGTCTGTCCCGCAGAGAAAGCCGGAGCGCCGCTCTCTCCCGAAGCGGCTCGAGAAAACACCATCGCCTACCAGATCATGCGCGCACATGACCGCAGCAAAGACAAAAAAAAGATGCGCCTGCGTTTTGACGCGCTGATGTCGCATGACATCACCTATGTCGGCATCATCCAGACCGCGCGGGCAAGCGGTCCGAAAGAGTTCCCTCTTCCCTATGCCATGACCAACTGCCATAACTCGCTCTGCGCGGTCGGCGGTACGATCAACGAGGATGACCATGTATTCGGACTTTCCGCGGCAAAAAAGTACGGCGGCATCTACGTCCCGGTCAATCAGTCGGTTATCCATCAGTACGCCCGTGAAGAGATGGCGGCCTGCGGGAACATGATCCTCGGCTCCGACTCTCATACCCGCTATGGCGCGATCGGAAACATGGGTGTCGGCGAAGGCGGCCCCGAACTGGTCAAGCAGCTTCTCGAGAACACCTACGATATCGATGCTCCGGAGGTCGTTCTGGTTTACCTGACCGGCGCACCCCGCCACGGCGTCGGCCCGCATGACGTAGCGATTGCTCTCTGCGGCGCCGTATTCAAGCAGGGCTTTGTCACCAACAAGGTGCTGGAATTTGTCGGTCCCGGCGTTCACAATCTTTCCAACGATTTCCGTCTTGGGATCGATGTTATGACGACTGAGACCGCCTGCCTTTCGTCCATCTGGGAGACCGATGAAACGACCCGCACTTTCTATGAGACCCACGGCCGCGGCGAAAAGTTTAAGGAGCTTCGCCCCGGCGCGGTTGCCTACTACGACCGGATGATCGAGATCGACCTTTCGAGCGTCGAGCCGATGATCGCCCTCCCCTTCCATCCTTCCAACGCCGTTCCCATCCGTGAACTTCAGGAACACCCCTACGAGATCCTGAAAGCGGTCGAGGACGAGGCGAAAGAGAAATTCGGCGGCAAGGTCGAGCTGCATCTGACCGATAAGATTATCGACGGAAAGCTCCATGTCGATCAGGGCGTCATCGCCGGATGTGCGGGCGGCCTGTACGAAAACCTGGTGGAAGCCGCCGCAATCCTGCAGGGTGGTTCGACCGGAAACGGCGATTTTGCCCTCAACGTCTATCCCGCTTCGGTTCCGGTCAGCATGGCCGTCACCAAAAACGGCGTTGCGGCTGAGCTTCTGGAAGCCGGCTGCATCATGAAAACGGCGTTCTGCGGCCCCTGCTTCGGCGCAGGCGACGTTCCCGCCAACAACGGCCTTTCGATCCGCCACACCACCCGGAACTTCCCCAACCGTGAAGGAAGTAAGCCCGGTCAGGGGCAGCTTTCGGCGGTCGCGCTGATGGACGCCCGCTCGATCGCGGCGACCGCGGCCAACGGCGGTGTCTTAACAAGCGCGGCCGACGTCGATTACACCGTTCCCGATCTTCCCTATCAGTACGACCGCGCGATTTATCAGAAACGCTGCTATTACGGCTTTGGAAAGGCCGATCCGTCGGCTGAACTGAAATTCGGCCCGAACATCACCGACTGGCCGAAATTCGATCCGCTGAAGGAAAATCTTCTCATCAAACTCGCCGCCGTCATCAAAGACCCGGTCACGACGACCGACGAGCTAATTCCTTCGGGCGAAACCTCCTCCTACCGCTCCAACCCGCTGAAACTTTCGGAGTTTGCTCTTTCCCGCCGGGTTCCGGACTATGTTCCCCGCTCCAAGGCGGTCAGCGCCGACGCTTCCGCTCTGAAAGACGGTAAGCCTTCCGACGAGCTTCTCGCGGCCGCAAAGGCGCTCGGCCTTTCGGAAGAAACGCTTACCCATGATACCAGCTACGTTTCCGGCGTATTCGCCTGCCGTCCCGGCGACGGAAGCGCCCGTGAACAGGCCGCTTCCTGCCAGAGAGTTCTCGGCGGCGGCGCGAATATCGCTTACAGCTACGCCACCAAGCGCTACCGCTCCAACTGCATCAACTGGGGGATCGTTCCCTTTACGATTGATGAAAGCGAACCGTTTGCATACGAAAGCGGCGATTTCCTCTATGTTCCCGGCGTCCGCGAAAAGATCCGCACCGGCGTCGAAACGATGGAAGGAAAGGTTCTCCGCGCCGACGGAAGCGTTTTCCCGATCACCCTCACCGTCAAGGGCCTGACCGAGGACGAAAAAACGATCATTCTGGAAGGCTGCCTGATGAACTATTACGCGGCCGGATACGGAAAAGACTGATAACCAGAAGGGAATGTGAAAACCATGGCAAAAATTCAAATGAAGACCCCTCTCGTCGAGATGGACGGAGACGAAATGACCCGGATCATCTGGAAGCTGATCAAAGAAAAGCTGATCCTTCCCTTTGTCGATCTCAAAACCGAATATTATGACCTTGGACTTCCCCACCGCAACGAGACAAACGATCAGGTCACGGTTGACTCGGCAATCGCCACAAAGAAATACGGCGTTGCCGTCAAGTGCGCGACCATCACCCCCAACGCCGAAAGAATGACCGAATACGACCTGAAAGAGATGTGGAAATCGCCCAACGGCACCATCCGCGCAATGCTGGACGGAACCGTTTTCCGTGCGCCGATCATGGTCAAGGGACTGGTTCCCTACATCCCGACCTGGCGCAAGCCGATCACCATCGCTCGCCACGCCTACGGAGACGTTTATAAAAATGTCGAGATGAAGGTCGAAAAAGGATCGAAAGCCGAACTGGCCGTCACTGCGCCCGACGGCACCGAGACCCGCCGCACCATCTTTGATTTTCAAAACAGCGACGGTATCATTCAGGGTCTGCACAATGTCGATGCTTCGATCGAGTCCTTTGCCCGTACCTGTTTAAGCTACGGCCTTGATACCCATCAGGACGTCTGGTTCGCGACCAAAGATACCATTTCCAAGACCTACGACCACCGCTTCAAGGACATCTTTGCGAAGATCTACGAAGAGGAATTCAAAGAAAAGTTCGAAAAGGCCGGCATCGAGTATTTCTATACGCTGATCGACGACGCCGTTGCCCGCGTCATCCGCTCGGAAGGCGGTTATATCTGGGCGTGCAAGAACTACGACGGCGACGTCATGTCCGACATGGTCGCGACCGCCTACGGTTCGCTTGCGATGATGACTTCGGTTCTCGTTTCACCCGACGGAGTCTATGAATACGAAGCGGCGCACGGCACCGTTCAGCGCCATTACTACAAATATCTGGGAGGCGAGCCGACTTCGACCAACTCGGTCGCGACCATCTTCGCCTGGTCCGGGGCGCTGCGCAAGCGCGGTGAACTGGATCACCTGCCCGAACTCGTCCGTTTCGCAAACACCCTTGAAAAAGCGACGATCGATACGATCGAGGACGGCATCATGACCGGCGACCTCTACCTGACCTCTCAGCTGGAGAACAAGGTCAAGGTCGGAACCGAGGATTTCCTGACGGTCATCGGCAACAAGCTCTCCTCCCTGCTCTAAATCTATCCCGACTCCTGCGGATAAACTTCCGCAGGAGTTTTTCTTTCCGATTGACAAAAAATTTTATAAGTGTTAAAATAATATCAAAGTATGAAAGGGAGGACTTGCTGCATGGCAAAGGGAAGTGTTTCGGCATCGGTGATCCGGCGGCTTCCCCGGTATTACCGTTTCTTGCGGGAACTGGGTGAAGCGGGCGTTGAGCGGATCTCATCGGGTGATCTTGCGCGGAGAATGGGACTGACCGCATCCCAGATCCGACAGGACTTAAACTGCTTCGGCGGTTTCGGTCAGCAGGGATACGGATACAACGTCCAGTCCCTTTATGAAGAGATCGGGCGGATCTTAGGACTTGGCAGCCACCGGAAGGCGATCCTGCTCGGAGCGGGCAACCTCGGCCGTGCCATTTCTCAGCATATGGACTTTCTTTCGCGCGGAATCGAACTGGTCGGCATCCTTGACGCCAATCCTGACCTGATCGGCTGTCAGATCGGCGGGATTACTGTTCAGAACGTTCAGACCCTCTACGATTTCTGCACCCGCGTCCATCCGGACGTTGCGATCCTCTGCATTCCAAAAGAAGCGGCGATGCGGCTCTCAAGAGAACTGGTCGCGCTCGGGATCAAGGGCTTCTGGAATTTCTCCCACTACGATCTTTCGCTCGACTATCACGGAGTCGTGGTCGAAAACGTTCACTTAGGCGACTCGCTTTCCATCCTTTGCTATCATTTGAGTGAAATGGAGCGGAATCCCGAAGAAGATCAGCACCCTGAATCGTGAAAATCTGTGTGATCGATGACCGCCTGCACAGCGAAGAAGAAAGCGGAAAAGCAGCGATCGAATGGATCACCCGACAGCTGAAACGGCAACGTTCGCACTCGCCGCAGACGATCTCTTTTTTGGAGATAAAAGGGAGGAAAATGTGATGCGGCAAGTGAGCCAGCGAATTAACTACCCGGTGCAGCCGAAAAAGGACGGCGGGCTTTACCGGGCTTAACAAAATAAAAACGCTGTCAGGCTGCACCGGCAGATATTGTACGGAAAATATCTGAAAAAGGAGCAGTTTATCCATGAATGAGCAGAAATTGAAGGCTATTTGGCTGAAAGAAGAGCAGGCCGCGAAGATCCACGGCTGGGATTTTTCGCACATTGCGGGAAGATATGACGAAGAGCGCGATCTTCCGTGGAATTATGAGCAGATTGTCCGCGAAAACCTCCGTGATCAGGATCGGCTTCTGGACTACGACACCGGCGGCGGAGAGTTTTTGCTCTCGCTCGGTCATCCGTTTGAAAAAACGGCGGCGACCGAAGGATACCCGCCGAATGCGGCGCTCTGTGCGGAAACATTACGGCCGCTCGGAATCGATTTCAAAGTCTGTGACGATCCGTCCGCGATTCCTTTTGCAGACGAAAGCTTCGACCGGATCATCAACCGGCATGGTGATTTTGACGCAAAGGAGCTGTACCGATTGCTGAAAAAAGGCGGCATTTTCATCACCGAGCAGGTCGGAAGTGAAAACGACCGCGATCTGGTCGAAGAGGTTCTGCCGGAAGTCGGTAAACCGTTTCCGGATCTGACGCTTGACCGGCAGCGGGAAATATTTGAATCGGCCGGATTCACGATCTTGCGCGCAGAGGAAGCCTTTCGTCCGATCGTTTTTACCGATATTGGGGCGTTTGTCTGGTTTGCGCGGATCGTCGAGTGGGAGTTCCCCGGGTTCTCGGTTGAACGCTGCTTTCCGTCGCTTTTGCGGATGCAGAAAAGGCTTGAAACAAACGGAAAAATTGAGGGAACGATCCATCGGTTCCTGATCGTTGCCAAAAAGTAAGCTGATATAACGAGTCACCCGCCCTGAGCAATCGGAGCGGGTGATTTTTGTGCAAAGTTTTTTCTAGAAAAGAATATTTGTTCATTGCACGTTCACAAAACTATCCTATACTAAAAAGTGAGGGGGAAGGTTCATGCACAGGTCGAGGACGCGCCCGTTCCCGTTTTCCTCTAAGCCAATGGAGATAGTTCCAAAAAGTTTGGGTCAAGACTTTTTAAAGGATTGTGGGTATCGAGAGGGCAAAGCCCTCCGCTTACACTCAAAAGCCGAGATTCGCGGGGCTTTCACGGCTGAAAAAGCGTTCCAATTCCAATTGTCGCCGCCAGGCGACCAAAAATATTGTCTTAAAAATAGTTTTGCTCTGCAAAACTCAAAGAGTGTGCTTTTCGGAAGCGGATTTCAGAGGTGCGCTCTCTCTTGCAGAGCGCACTGCGTATTAGTGAAAAGCCGGGAAGAGTGTGCGGAACTTCAGTGCTTTAAGGAGTACGCACGCCCTTTGAAAAGGGCGTCCCTAAACTTTCTTGACCGATTCCGGAAAAGTTTGGCAATTATGCGTGAGTTTTTTGATTCCGGCAAGTGAATAAAAAACGGCCGAATATTGTTCATTTTACGCCGAGATCAGCTATTTTTCAGATCGATCAGAATCTTCGCTGCTTCCGCAAAGCCGAGTCCGCCTTCCCCCTCGGTCACAAACTGCGGAAGGTGAGAAAGGCTCTTTTCAAACGGTCGGATATTCGCCACGCCGACCGAGAGCGGAACATGTGCAAACATCGGTTCATCATTCGGCGAATCACCGAAAAAGATTACCTGACGTTCGGGAGCGGTCAGGTGCAGTTTCTCCCGAAGAAAAAGCTCCGCCATTCCGACCTTGGTGTAGTTTCCGAACCAGATATTGACGTGAATCGAACTGATTTTAGCAACCGCGCCGTGGGCATGGGCAATCGCCGCGATCTTTTCGGCGGCGGGCAAGCCAAGGTGCACGTCCTCATTGAAGTCGATCGCAAGGTCGCAGACCCGGTAGGACTGATCCTGTGACACCTGACAGCCCGGAACCTCCCGCAGACAGGCCTCTCTGATCTCTGAAAGCCGCTCGTTCAGCCGCTCCTTAGGCACTTCCGGATGGAAGAAGCGGCGTTTATCCGCCCCGTCAAAATAATCGGTAAACGCGCCGTTCTCCCCGATCACCGCCCCGACCGGCCACTGACGGAGGATCATATCGCACCAGCCTGCCGGGCGTCCGGTCACCGGAATGACGGTAAATCCCGCCCGTGAAAGCGCCCAGAGAGCCGCATAGCTTTCGGGAAGAAGCTTTCCGGAATTGGTGATCGTATCATCGATATCATGCAGAATATAACGGACATCGCGGATTTCTTCCGCTTTCAGGTCTTGGATCGGGCGCATAAATCTCATTCTCCTTACTCGTTTTTTCTATCCTCAGTATAGCATAAAACCAGGCAGATGTCAGTTGTTCAAAAGAAAAAGCGGGACAAAATGCCCCGCCGAAATTCCTCAAAAACTCTTTTTCAGCAGATCCTCCGCCGCAGCCGGATCAGCCGAGACGACCACGCTTACGTAAACGCCGTCCTGCCGCACGACCGCATCTTCAAGCCGGGAAACCTCATCCGGCATATAGCTTTCGTATGCGTCGATCTGAGACTGGATATGCGCCTTTGCTTCAGAGAGCGCCGTTTTCGCGTCCTCGTCGTTTTCCATACGGAAAAGAGCGACTTCCTCTGCGGTGGCGCCGCTTCCCTTATAGAGAACCGCATCCTGATAACCGCTGATGTCGTACATCATCGAGATCATGCTGTCGTCGATCTCTTCAAGCGTATCGTCAAACGATACCGTCTGGACGATCTCACCCGCCAAGACTTCGATGTCCACGTCCCTGGTCTGCTGACTGCCGCAGGAGACCAGAAGAAGAGCCGCTGCTGAAACAGCCAGAATCAATTTTTTCATTTTCAAACGATCATTCCTTTTCACCATGCCCGCGCGTCTGCGGCGGACACCCCCATATTCCCACGGGAAAGCACTATGCCGTATGAGTTTTGACATAGGAAAGGAGTTTTTGGCACCACGCTTTATTCAGATGCACGCCGTCGCTCGTTCCTTCTTCCGGAAGGCATCCGTCCGCCCCGGCGACAGACGCCGCGGCATCGAGATAGCAAACGCCCTTATCCAACGCCAGCTTCCAGATCAGCTGATTGAAGAGATTGACGTTTTCGTTATTCTGCCAGTCAGATTCAGAGGACCTTTTCGCGGTCAGCGGAAGGATCGAGAACAGATAGATCTTTGCCTGCGGGTTTACCGCAAGGATCCGGTCAATGATCCCGCCGTAATCATCGGTAAACGTCCGGTAGGAAGTCCATCCAATTTCGTTTAAGCCGAACATCAGATAGTATTTCTGATAGGGCGTTTCCGAAAGCGCGTCTACAAGCGTTTTCTTATCCTCTCCGCTTCCGAAAAGCGGATCGGTATAGGCGGTCGCGACCGTCAGTCCAACGCCGGTGTAGGCATGAAGCGAAAGTCCGCTGTAAAGGACAAAGCCTTGCATCCGGGAATTTCCGATAAAAAGTGCATCCGAGAAAAAATCGTCCGACACCTCTTCCCCTTCCGGTACAAAGTCCGTTTCCGGCGACCAGAGGGTAAAGGAAGGCACGAGCGCTTGCTGAGAATCGGATTCCGAGGAAACGGATTCTGAAGAAGAATCCGAAGAAACTTCTTCAGAATCTTCGGACGGTTCGGAGAATGAAGCTTCACCGGAATTTTCTTCGGGCAAAGAATCCTCAGACGATTCGCCGGCGGAATCAGCAGCCACTTCATCGGATGAACCATCGCCGGATGATGAATCGGCAGATGACTCGAGCGGTTCAGAAGGAGGTTCCGTCTCGTTTTCCGATATTGGTTTTAAAGGCAGCAAAAGCGTTTCGGGACGCTTCACGCATCCGGTAAACGCTGATACGACCCCAGCGAGTGCGCAAAAGATGGCGATCCCCGAAAGGAAGCCTCCCAATTTTCCCATACAAATCCTTTCAACACAGGGTTTTCCTGAAAAGAGATCCGTCGTATTTCCCTTTCGGCGCATCTCCTGCTTTTATTATACCCGTCCGTCTCTTAAAAAACAAGCCCTTTTCCCCGCCTTTTGCAAAAAACAGGAGAGGGAGTACGAGTGTATGGACAGTGTGGGCAAAAAGGCAGAAAATATACCGGCGGACAGAAAAACAGAAGAAAAACTTGACCGACAAGTATTAATGTGGTATGATTGATTTATCAAAATGAATTCTATGAAAAAGAAAGGTCGTTTCCGACATGGAACCAAAAATGAATCAGCCTTCGGAGCTTCGGCTCCGGCTTCAGAGTCTTGCTGTCTTTCGGCGGCTTCTTTCCGACCCGGTGGTGGAAAAATTTAATGCGCTTTTAACGGCGCTTTCCGGAGAAGAAACAGAAGCGCTCATCGGCCGGTACAGCGATTTTGCCGCCGCACTTTACGAATACGGCGTCTCGTTTTCTTCCTACCTTCTGACGCTGGCGCTTGAAGATGAGAACGTATATATGCTCTGCCGTGCCGAGGGAAAAGAGCCTTCCCCAATCCTCGAAGAGGCGGTTGAAGCGGAGCTTGAGACGCTGCGCGCGGTCTCAGCGGTCAGCTGTGAAGAGATTCAGGCGGTCATCCGGGAAAAAGGCTTTACCGGATTTTTGCCCAGATGGGAATGCGGAACGCTCGATTTTGCCGAGATCTATATGAGCCGTCTGCGGTCGATCCACGAATACGGATACGGGGTCTTTGCGAAATATACCACCTTCATGATCGAATCGGGCGCGCTCGTTCCGGTCAAGCATCCCGACGCCATCAGTCTCTCGGAGCTTGGCGGATACCAGCGGGAACGGCAGATGGTGATCGACAACACGCTTGCGCTGATCGAAGGGCGTCCGGCCGCGAACGCGCTTCTGTACGGCGACGCGGGCACCGGCAAATCCTCGACCGTCAAGGCTGTTGCGAACGCGTATGCCGAGCGGGGGCTGAGACTGATCGAGATCAAGAAGAACCAGCTTCACGAGATCCCGCATCTGGTCGATCAGCTGAGCAAAAACCCGCTCAAGTTCATCCTCTTTATCGACGATCTTTCCTTCTCGAAGGACGACGACAACTTTGCCGCCCTCAAGGCCATCCTCGAAGGAAGCGTCTCGGCGCGCGCCAACAACCTTGCGGTCTATGCGACCAGCAATCGCAGACATCTGGTCAAAGAGGACTTTTCTGACCGTCAGGGAACCGATCTCCATGTTACGGATACGATCCAGGAGCTGACTTCCCTCTCCGACCGGTTCGGACTCACCATCACCTTCCAGAAGCCCGGCAAGCAGGTCTATCTGGAGATCGTTCACGACCTCGCGATCCAGAACGGCATCGGCCTTTCGATCGAAGATCTTGACCGGCAGGCAGAGGCGTTTGCGATCGGGCGCGGCGGAAGAAGTCCCCGTGCCGCGAAACAGTTTATCGATTTTCTGCTGTCGGAAGGAAATTGAGAAAACAAACAAAAAACACCGTACCCCGAAAGGTACGGTGTTTTGTTCTCTAGCCGATGGGAACATAGGGATCGTTTGGCTTAAACCATCCTTCCGGCGAGGCGGTCTTTTCGTAGTGGGCATAGTCGGAGCGGTTCTTGCAATAAAAGCGCCAGGTTTTTCCCTCATAGGTAAACTCGATTTCAACGTAACCGGAATCGATCTCGCTCACCTTTCCGGTCGCCTGACCAACGGCGCTTACCGCGTGAAAAGAAATCGCCTTTCCGGTCGGGGCGCCGGAAACCGACTGTACCCGCTTCCCGCTCGTATCGGCAAGGTAGGTATAAAAGGCACGGCGGTTGGTCTCGGAAAGGGTGCAGCGATTCCCCTCTTCGTCCTCGACGGTGACGGTCGAAGTCCCACCGCCCATCACGTATTCGAGACGGGTCAGGTACTGATCATAACTGTAGCGGGTGTGAGCCGCCCAGACAAACAGCGCCACGCAGGCGGCAAAAAAGATCAGCACGATTCCTACCGTGATCTTTGCGCCCAGCGTTTTTTCTTTTATCTTCGGGATCTCAAGCGGCATTTTCGCACCTTCCTTTTGGTTTCTGTTACCAGTATAGCAGGTTTTTCGCTTCTATGCAACGGAATTGCAAAAACTAGAGGTTTTGACGCAAAAAAGCGGGCGCATCTTTTTAGGGACGCTCCCGCTTTTTATAAAGTTTATTCGCTTCTCAGCGATTCGACCGGGTCTTTTCTCGCCGCCATACCGGACGGGATCAGACCGGAAATAAAGGTCAACAGCATACTGATGGCGACAAGAATGACCGCTGCCGCCGGAGGCAGTGCCGCCAGTCCTGCGATTCCGGTCAGATTTTCGATAATGAGGTTTGCCGGGATCAGCAGCAGCAGAGTCACGATGATACCCAGCGCGCCCGCACCGAAGCCGATGATCAGCGTCTCGGCGTTAAAGACGTTGGAGACGTCATGCTTGGAGGCTCCGATCGCGCGGAGGATGCCGATCTCTTTGGTGCGTTCAAGAACCGAGATATAGGTGATGATGCCGATCATGATCGACGATACGACCAGAGAGATACCGACAAAGGCGATCAGGACGTAGGAGATCGCGTTGATGATGGTGGTGACGCTGCTCATTAAAAGCCCCACCATATCGGTATAATCGATCGTATCCTCTTCCCTGCCGTCGGCGGTGCAGGCGTCGTTATAGTCGGAAATCAGAGCGGTCAGCTCTTCCTTATCGGCAAACGACTTCGGGATCAGCTCGATACTCGCGGGAGAATCGTAGTCGGCCGCGCCAAAGGCTTCGAGGTTTCCGTCGTAGGTGTTGTCGGTCGGGGCGGCGTAGGAAGCCATCATCTCGCGGATCTGATCGGCGGACATGGTGGAGAGGTAGGAAAGCTGTTCATCCGAAAGGGTCGAAGGGTCGATTCCCATCTCGGTCAGCACCGAAAGGCTGTCCTGTTCAGAAGAAGCGGATTCTTCGGGGGCACTGCCGGCGGAACTGAGGGACTGTGCGGCGGCGGCGACCTGCATCCATTCATCATCGGTCATCGTCGCGGGATCCATTCCCATCGACTCCGCCATCGGAGAGAGCTGAGACTTCTGGTCGTCGGTGAGCATTGCAGCGGGTGCATCGGCCGCAGGAGTCTCTTCCTCAGCGGCAGGCTGTTCTTCGGAAGCGTCAAACGGCTTTCCGGTCAGGACATCGGTTTCGGGATCGGCTTTCTGCGCCGCGACGATTGCGGAGTCGTTTGCGCGGTCGATCAGGTATTCGGTCAGAGCGTGGGTATAGCCGATGCCGCCGGGCACGCTCGACTGACGGTCGGTCTCGCGGACGATACCGGTGATCGTGAGGGCGGTTCCGTTTTCGACCGTCGTTTTCAGAAAATCGATGTCCCCGCTCCGATCCACCCATACGCCGTCCCCGTCCTCGTCTTCGTAGAGATCGGAGGCCGCGACCAGAGAAAACGTCTTTCCAATCAGTTCGTCGTAATCAAAGGTTAGATCTTCAGTCGTAAAGTCCTTGGATTCGGAAGCGTTCAACATCTGGTCGATCTCGGAAAGGTCTTTCATACCGAGCGTATACAGGGTATAATCACTTACCTCGTTATTCGGATCGACGATCAGAACGATCTCGTCATAATTTTCCGGCCAGTTTCCCGAAACAAGCTCATAGGAAGCGTCCCGGAGGGTCGTATTTTCCCGCAGCTCGGTAAAGACGTTGTAGTTGCTGCTGTAGGCGGACATCATCGGGTTGGCGCTCATGATCTGGCTCATGCCCATCTCGTCCAGAACAGGGCTTGGGTTGACCTGCTGAACCGAACCGTCGTCAAGGGTCGTATAGACCTGAGGAGTCACCCCATAGTTATAGGTGATCTCGTTGGCGTATTCAAGGAAAGAGTCTTTATTCTCCTCGATATAGTCCTTAAAGGCGGTCAGGTTATTGGTCTGAACCTGTGTCTGCATCAGCGAGGTCATATCGCCCATGATGTTGCTCGAGTAGACCTTATCCAGCGGATGATCGCTCTCGGCCTGCATCTGAGCCGCCGACGAAAGCATCGAGGTCAGATCAACGGTACGCGCTTCGATCGAGACCGGATAGGACGCAAGGGTATCCTCCTGCACACCGTTGATATAGTTCTGAACGCCGCTCGAAAGGGAAAGGATCAGAGCGATGCCGATGATGCCAATCGAACCGGCGAAAGAGGTCAGAAGGGTGCGTCCCTTTTTGGTCATGAGGTTATTGAGCGAAAGGGAAAGCGCCGTTCCAAACGACATCGAGGTTTTCTCTTTTTTCGCCGTGGCCGCCGGAAGGATCGTTTTCTCAGGGGTATAGGGTGCGCTGTCCGAAAGGAGCTTGCCGTCCTGCATCCGGACGATACGGGAAGAGTATTTTTCGGCAAGTTCAGGGTTATGAGTGACCATGATAATCAGCTTATCGGAAGAGATCTCTCTCAGCAGATCCATAATCTGGACGCTCGTTTTGGTGTCCAAAGCACCCGTCGGCTCGTCCGCCAGAAGGATATCGGGGTTATTGACGAGGGCGCGGGCGATGGCGACGCGCTGCATCTGGCCGCCGGACATCTGGGAGGGGCGCTTGTTCAGCTGATCGGCCAGTCCGACGCGGGTCAGCGCTTCCGCCGCGCGTTTTCTCCGCTCCGCCTTTCCGACGCCCGAAAGGGTCAGCGCCAGCTCGACGTTTGCCAGTACAGTCTGATGCGGGATCAGGTTATAGCTCTGAAAAACAAAACCGATCCGGTGGTTGCGGTAGCTGTCCCAGTCTCTGTCCTTAAACTCCTTGGTGGAGCGGCCGCCGATCACCAGATCGCCGGAGGTATACTGATCCAGACCGCCGATGATATTTAAGAGGGTCGTTTTTCCCGATCCGGAGGGGCCGAGGATCGAGACGAATTCTTTTTCACGGAAGGAAAGGCTTACCCCATCGAGCGCCATGACGTTCATATCGCCCGAGGTATAGCTTTTCCGTATATCTTTCAGTTCAAGCATCTTATCGTCCTTTCCACTCATATGTTTTTTATTGTACGGGATTTTAGGGGGAAATACAATGAACATCCTGTTAAGGGTAGGAGACTGTTGCCAAATTTTCCTTTTCCGGGTATAATAGAAGAAAAATTTCCGCGCGCTTTTGTGCAGGATTACAAGAAAGGTGACTCAAATAATGGAACATCCGATTTTGAAAAAGCAGTTTGAGATCCGGGTCAAAGTGGACACGCCGATCGTGGTCGGGCAGGACGGAAAAGCCGGACGGCGGCAGCTGATCGAGATCACCTCCGGGGTTCTGACCGGCTGTGAGGGCGGGGATTTTGAAGGCGAACGCTTATCGGAGCGAGGTACTGGCGGGGAAATTTGTCGATCCCTCGCTTTACTATTTCTGCACCGTTCCGCAGTTTGAGATCTACGACGACCGGCTCGAAAGGCTGGGCGAGAAGATCTATATCTGCAAGGCGGAACGGCTTCCCGATACGGTCATCCTCGGTTATTTTTCGGTCGAATAAGAAGCCGCAAAAGGATTTCCATTTTTTTTGAAAAAAAGGTTGACAAAAAGAAAAAACTGCGTTATAATAATCAACGTTGACGCGAGAGAAACGAATCGTTTCTAAGCGCAGCGATCGGGGTGTAGCGCAGTTTGGTAGCGTGCATGGTTCGGGTCCATGAGGCCACGAGTTCGAATCTCGTCACTCCGACCATAATGGAAAGCCATAAAGTTCGTGGTTGCGAGCTTTATGGCTTTTTGTTTTTCTGTCCAAAAGGGAACAGAAAGCGCAGCAATATCAGGAGTTAAAGAGGAACAAACAGGTATGAAACAGCGAATCATCAAGCAGGCTTTTCTCAAGTCGCTTCCCATTCTTGCGGGGTACATTGTCCTGGGAATGGGATTTGGAATTCTTATGCTTGACGCCGGATACGGAGTGATCTGGACGGCGGCAATGAGCATCTGTATCTATGCCGGAGCGATGCAGTACGTCGGGGTCAGCCTTCTGGCGGGAGGGGCCTCGGTCGTGACGACCATTCTGACGACAATTATGGTCAACGCGCGGCATCTTTTTTACGGCATTTCGATGATCGACACCTATAAGGACGCTGGAAAGTACAAGCCCTATCTGAGCTTTGCGATGACCGATGAGACCTATTCCCTGCTCTGCGACGGACACGCGCCGGAGGAGGGAGATCCGAACTTCTACCGGTTTATGGTCTCGCTTTTCAACCACTGCTACTGGATCATCGGGGGAATCCTCGGGAATATGATCGGATCGGTTCTCCCCTTTTCCTCGGCCGGAATCGAGTTTTCGATGACCGCGCTTTTTGTCGCGTCCTTTACCGAGCAGTGGATCACTTCAAAGGATCATACCTATGCGCTCACCGGCGTGATCGGCACCCTTTTGTGCCTGTTGATCTTTGGGCGGGACAACTTCCTGATCCCGGCTATGATCGTCATCACCTTCGTGCTGACCCTTCTTCGCGGAAAGGAGGAGCGTGATAAATGAAATCGGTCGTTTTGATTATCACTATGTCGCTCGTGACCATTCTTCTCCGTACTCTCCCCTTTCTGGTATTCAGGAATCACACGCCGAAATATATCTCCTATCTCGGGAAGGTGCTTCCGCCGGCTATTATCGGAATGCTGGTGATCTATTGTCTGAAGGACGTTACGGTCTTTTCCTATCCGCACGGGATCCCGGAACTGATCGCGGTCGCCTGCACGGCGGGCGTTCAGGCGTGGAAGCGCAATTCGCTCATCAGCATCCTCTCGGGTACCGTTCTTTATATGGTACTGGTTCAGCTGGTGTTCTGATAGAATGCAGCCGCAAGGAGTCTAAAAGAATATGAAGCAGAGAAACAGGAAAAAATACGTCCTTCCGGCGGTCATGCTGGCGGTATTCGAGGGTGTTGCGGTCACGCTCTGGCTGACCAAGGAAAATCTCTTTTATCTTTTCAACTTCAGCTATATCGGCGTCTCGATCACGTTGGGACTTATCCTCTTTGCACGGAACTACAAGCACGCGAGAAGGATCGTACAGCTCCTGGTCGGGCTTTATATGCTCGTTTATCTGGGGCTGATCTGTCGGGAGAATATGCAGATTGAGGGATTCTGGTACTATCTTTTCACCGGAGTTTTTGAGGCGGCAACGATCCATTATGCCGTCGCCAAAATCTTCGGGCCGCTTTTTTTCGGGCGCGGATGGTGTGGATATGCCTGCTGGACAGCGATGGTGCTCGATTTTCTTCCATTTAAAGTGCCCAATCATAATAGACGTCCGCTCGGCTGGCTACGATATGTGACGTTTGCCGCTTCCCTTGTATTTGTGGCTGCTCTTTTTCTCGCACAGGCGGCGAACATGGAACGGATCATGTTTTGGGCTTTCATCATCGGGAACGTCTTTTACTATGCGGCGGGGATTACGCTTGCGATCGTATTCAAAGACAACCGTGCCTTCTGCAAATATCTCTGCCCGATCACGGTGTTTCTGAAGCCGATGAGCTATTTCTCGCTTTTCCGAGTCAAGTGCGATAAGAGCAGATGTGTTTCCTGCGGGAAATGCAGAAGCGTCTGTCCGATGGACGTAGATGTGACCGATAATTCGAGGAAGCGGAAAAACGGAACCGAATGCATCCTTTGTATGGAGTGCGCTAAAAGCTGTCCTAAAAAGGCACTGTAAATAATAAGGTAAGGCCGGTATGTATCATGCCGGTCTTACTTTTTTGATAAAATCTTAGCTTTTCAAATAAATTTATGTTATAATATAAGTATTAGAGTGTTCGTTTTTTCAAACTTTTTCGGGAGGTATCTTATGCTAGAAAAACAGCTTTCTCAGGCCATCACGTTCAAAGACAATATCTTCCATCTCCGTTCGGGCGGCTCGTCCCTGCTGATGCAGGTCACCAAAAGCGGCTACCTCGCTCATCTTTATTATGGGCACATCCTTCCGGAGGGAAGCTATCGGATGGAGGCGTTTACCCCGCCGATCGGTTCGGCGTCTTTTGCTCCCAACACGCCGAAAGAGGACGAGCTTCTTTCCCTTTCAACCGCACTTTTGGAATACCCGACCTACGGTACCGGAGATTTCCGTCCATCGGCAATCGAAGCGACCGGAAAAGACGGAACGGCGGCGGTCGATCTTCGCTACCGTTCCCATAAGATTCTCTCCGGCAAGCCGCCGATCCCCGGACTTCCCGCGACCTATGCGGCAGAGAGTGAAGCGGATACCCTCGAGATTTTGATGGAGGACGCGCACACCGGGCTGCTTGTGACCCTTTGCTACACCGCTTTCAGAGACTGCCCGGTAATCACCCGCTCGGTACGGGCAGAGAATCAGGGAGACGCGCCGGTCGTACTGGAACGGATCTATTCCTGCTGCGCCGATTTCCCGACATCGGACTATGATCTGGTTCACCTCTGGGGAAGCTGGGCGATGGAACGCACGATCGAACGCACACCGCTCGGACACGGCGGACGCCGGATCTCCAGCACCCGCGGTTCCTCCGGACATTTTCACAATCCCTTTGCCGCTCTTCTCGGAAAAGAGGCGGGCGAAGAAACGGGGGAAGCGTTTGGTTTTTCGCTCGTCTATTCGGGCAGCTTTTCAATCGAAACCGAAGTCGATTTTCTCGGACAGACCCGTCTGCTCTGCGGGCTGAACCCGGACGGATTCGGCTGGACGCTGGCGCCGGGCGAACGGTTCGACACGCCGGAAACGGTCATGGTCTATTCCGATACCGGACTCGGCGGGATGAGCCGGTGCTTCCACAAGCTGTACATGAACCATCTGATCCGCGGGCCGTGGCGGGACCGCGACCGTCCGATCCTGATCAATAACTGGGAAGCGACTTATTTTGAATTCGATGAACAGAAGCTTCTGGACATCGCCCGCGCCGCCGCTCCGCTCGGCATTGATATGCTGGTCATGGACGACGGATGGTTCGGGCACCGGAACGACGATCATTCTTCTCTCGGAGACTGGTATGTACACAAAGGAAAGCTACCGCGCGGGCTTGGGGAATTGTCCGATCAGCTGCACGCGCTCGGCATGAAGATGGGGATCTGGTTCGAACCGGAAATGATCTCCCCCGATTCAGACCTGTATCGTGCGCATCCCGACTGGGCGCTTCAGATCCCCGGAAGGGAAATCTCGCCCGCCCGTTGGCAGTATGTGCTGGATATGTCGAGAAAAGACGTTCAGGACTATCTCTTCGAGCGGCTCTCCTCGATCCTGAACAGTGCGAAGATCGAATATGTCAAATGGGATTTTAACCGAAACCTGACCGAAGTCGGTTCCGCTCTCCTCCCGCCCGAAAGGCAGAAAGAGGTCGGGCACCGGTATATGCTGGGGCTTTATTCGCTCCTCGAACGGCTTTTAACGGCGTTTCCGGAACTTCTGCTGGAAGGCTGCTCGGGCGGCGGCGGACGGTTTGACCCCGGTATGCTCTATTATTCGCCCCAAATCTGGACCAGCGACGATACCGATCCGATCGAGCGGCTGATGATCCAGGCCGGAACCTCGGTCGTTTATCCGCCCTCGACCATGTCCGCTCATGTAAGCGCATCTCCCAACCATCAGACCGGGAGGGTCAATTCCCTTCATACCCGCGGCATCGTCGCGATGGGCGGCAGCTTTGGCTATGAGCTGGATATATCCACTCTTTCGGACGAAGAAAAGGAAGAGATCGCCCGTCAGGTCAAAGAATACCGCGCCTGTGCCGGGATCATCCGCAACGGAGACTATTACCGGCTGATCTCCACGCCGGACGTTTACGCGTGGGAAACGGCGGCAGCCGACCGCTCGACGGTTCTGGTCAGCTGCTGTGTGATCCATACCCGCGTGCAGCAGACGCTGATCGTAAAGCTGAGAGGGCTGGATGAAAACGCATGGTATCATGACCCCGAAAGCGGAAATATTTACAGCGGCGGTATGCTGATGCACGCAGGGCTGAATCTGTCGGCACTCGGGCTCCGCGACCGTGACGCCGTTATGATCCGGCTTGAAAAAATCTGAAACTGAAAAAAGGAAAAGTCATGAGCAACCGCACATCCTCTATTCGTCATGAATCGTTTAACTATCCGGGCGGCGATCCTTTTCTCGTGCTCAACATCCGTTCGCAGATCGATAATCCCGAAAAGCTGCTCAACCACTGGCATGAGGAACTGGAACTGGCCTATTCGTTTTACGGGCGGGCCATCCACCGGATCGACGGGGAAACGATCGAATGCATTCCCAGATAATGCGCTGCTGGCCCGTATGACGCTAGACGTTCAGGACCGCGCAACGGCATCGTCTCTCCGCTTTATCATGGCGCAGCTGACCATGCTGATCGTTAACGCGATTACGGCCAACGCACTGGCTACGGTCGGCTGGTTCTGGCTTTCGATCATCTACGGCGTTGTCTGCATGGTCATGCTCTTCCTCTGCTTCCTCGGATGCAAGGAGCATATCGGCGAGGACAAGGAAGGCGACCTGCACGTTGAAAACATCCCGCTGAAGACTGCGCTCCCCGCTCTGTTCAAAAACAAGTACTTCTACATTCAGGCGCTTCTGTTCTGCCTGTTCTATCTGAGCCTGAACGCATCCGGCGCGATGACCTTCTATTTCTGCAACATCATTCTGGATGACATCACCCTTCTGACCTATACCTCGATGGCGACCTCCCTCCCGATGATCGTGATCAACTTCGCAATGCCTCCTCTCGTCAAGAAGTTCGGCAAGCAGAAGATGATGATTATGGGAAGCCTTCTCTATATCATCGGCAGCATCCTGATCGGTGCAGGCGATTCCAACTTCGCAATCGTTCTGACCGGTCTGATCGTCAAGGGCTTTGGTCTCGGCCCGATCGCTTCGGGTATCTTCGCTATGACCGCCGACGTTGTTGACTACGGCGAATGGAAAACCGGCATCCGCTCGGAAGGCCTTGTCAACAGCTGCACCTCCTTCGGTATGAAGGTCGGCTGCGGTGTCGGTGCGGCGATCGGCGCATGGCTCTTAACGCTCGGCCATTACGACGGAACCGCCGCTGTTCAGCCGGAATCCGCCGTTAACATGATCCGGTTCGGCTACGGCTATCTCGGCGCAGTCATCGGCGTTATCGTCCTGATCCTCTGCTTCATGATGAACATCGATAAGCACATCGGTCAGATTCAGCATGACCTTGAGGCAAAAAACGCATAACATTTCCTGAATCTTATTCCCGCTCTCTTCCAAACAGAGGGCGGGATTTTTTTCGTCCTTTTTAGAACTATGCTCTCAAAGAGCGCTCTTTGGGAGCGCTCTTTAGGAGCAAAGAAAATCCCCGGCAGATTTTCTTGTTACGGAAAATCTGCCGGGGATCGATATTGATTAAGCAATCAAATTAGTCAAAGTATACGGGTTTGCCGGTTCTGGAGGACTCGTAGATACCGTCCAGAATGCGGGTTACGACGTAAGCCTGATCAGCGGTGACGAACAGTTCGCCGGTGCCAGCCAGAGCTGCTGCCCAGATGTCAGCCTCTTTGGATCTCGGAGCCTTGCCGCCGGAGAAGCCGGGGATGAAGGGAGGAATCTTATGGCCAACGGTGGTGATTGCGGTCTGGTTTGCAACAACGTGGTTCAGACGAACAACGCCGTCGATGGTGTCAAGGCCGCCCTTGGTGCCGCAGAGGTTAACGGTAGCCTGATCGTTTGCACCTGCCTCCGCAGCCATGTTGACTGCCCAGGAAGCGCGCAGGTTGATGACAGCGCCGTTCTTCATCTTGATCATGCCGACAGCGAGGTCTTCAACATCGTAGGACTCGTTATTCCAGGGGTCGGGTTCGCCTCTGTAGTTGTTCTGGCCCTGATGTTCGGGATCGAGCAGTCTGCCCAGTTTCTCGAAGGAAGTACCGACAACGTAATCAACCTCGTAGTTGTTCATCATCCAGAGGGTCAGGTCAAGAGCATGAGTACCGATATCGATCAGAGGACCGCCGCCCTGTTTCTCTTTATCGATGAATACGCCCCAGGTAGGAACGCCGCGGCGACGGAGCAGAGTAGCCTCGCCGTAGTAGATATCGCCCAGCCATCCATCATCGATAACCTTTTTAGCGGTTGCGTTGACGGGGAAGTGACGGTACTGATAACCGATGGTCAGCATCTTGCCGGTAGCGTCTCTTGCTTCCAGCATCTTCTTAGCGTCTTCTTTGGTAGCAGCCATGGGCTTCTCGCAGAGTACGTGTTTGCCTGCGTACAGAGCGTCGCAGGTGATCTGGCAGTGAGCAACGTTAGGAGTCAGGACATGAACAGCAAAGATCTCGGGATCCGCCAGCAGTTCATGATAATCGGTATAAACTTTAGCGCCGGGAGCGCCGTACTCTTTAGCAGCTTTTTCAGCTCTTTCAGGGATCAGGTCGCAGAATGCAGCCATTTCGATGTTCTCTTCCTGAGCCATGCCGGGGAAATGCTTCGAATTCGCGATGCCGCCGCATCCGATAAAGCCAACTTTAATCTTAGCCATTAGAAAAACCTTCCTTTCGTATGTAACCGATTACAAGATAAAATCTACTCAAATCTCATATCGGTTCGTGTTGGTTACAGTATAGCACAAAGAGAATCGTTTGGCAATACAAAAATTGTGATAAAAATCATCCTTGTGTGAAAAGCAGAATTTGTATTTATGCTTTTGTGAAAATTAACGGAAGGCAGAGCAGGAACGGA
>JALEHK010000070.1 GCA_022770625.1 Oscillospiraceae bacterium
CATCCCATTCGACCTTGTTGAGTTTTGAGAAGCATAAGTCGGTAGCGTCCGCGGGGCTATGCTCCTCAGCATCAAATTCTACCTTGTTGTATTTGTCCGTTAAGGACAAATACGGTAGCGTCCGCGGAGCTATGCTCCGCAGCATCAAATTCTACCTTGTTGAGTTTTAAGAAGCAAAACTCGGTAGCGTCCGCGGAGCTATGCTCCGCAGCATCAAATTCTACCTTGTTGAGTTTTGAGAAGCAAAACTCGGTAGCGTCCGCGGAGCTATGCTCCGCAGCATTTATTATAACACTTTTTTGTTTTTCTGACACCTTATCTATCCACCTTTTTGCCTTCCGTCCGCCCCAGTTTTCGCTTTTTGGAAAAATAAATATTCCTCCATAAGCGCGCTTCAATTGTACGGCGTATGGAGGAATGTTTCACTTTATAAAAGAGCAAGGACAAGGAAAACCGCGCTCCAGAGCGGGAAAAGGATCCATAGAATCCGTTGTGCCTTTCGGTAGGCGGGAGAAGGGGTGCGGGAAGAACCGAAATTTCGAAAGTCGGATTTGAAAAAGAAATCGGGGAAAAGGATATCGATCAGCCAGATCGCGATCGAAACGGCGGCGATCAGAAGGTAATGCTGCTGACCGCGTGTTTCACTTCCTCCGGTTCCGATCAGAATGATCCTCGAAAGGCTCAACGGATAGCCGGGCGAAGAATCATCCGGGAGGGTGAGGGTGCCGTCGGAAAGGATCCGCCGTTCAGAGGTCTCGTCCGGCATCCGCCCTGAATAGAGGACATCGCCGTTTAGCGATACCGTATAAAACCCGTCCTCTTCCGAGACGGTCAGCGGGGAAAGCGACGGATCGGAAAAGGTGAGCGTTCCGTCCGAAACGGTTATCGAAAGGGAAGAAGATGAAAAAACGCCGTCCTTTTCGGTAAGAAAGCCGCTGTCCGATCGGACGCCTTTCTGAAAATAAAAGGGGAGATAGATTGCCGTAACGATTGCTGTCAGAATACAGAGCAGGATTTTGACCGGCGCCTTTAACCCGGTATATTTTTTCTCAGCCATCTTTTCTCACCTTCCCGTATTTTTCCCGATCAGTTTCCGGACAACAAAGCCCGCTTCGATAAACCCCGCCGCAGGGGGACAGAAGCTGATCGATCCGGGAGCATAGCGTCCTTTCTCTTCGTCAGGGATAACGGCTTTGGAGGCCGGTTCGTCCGAAAAGAGGGCATCGAAATGTCCGATTCCCCGCTTTTTCGTTTCCCGTCGCATGACCCGCGCCAGTCCGTCGCCCGCGCCGTTATGGGCAGTCTCTTCAATATTGCCGATCCGGAAAGCAGTCGGATCGAGCCGGTTTCCGGTTCCGAGACTCATCAGCAGCGGGATTCCTTCTCTTTCCGCGCGGGCGGCAAGATGGAGCTTGGCGGTGACGGTATCGATACAATCCACGATATAGTCCGGCCGGAGGGAAAAGAGGAGGTCGGAAGTCTCCGCTGAGTAAAACTCAGTCAGAAGGATTCGCTCACATTTAGGATTGATCGACCGCAGCCGCATATCCGCCGCTTCAGTCTTTTCCAGACCAAGCGTCTCTCTTGTCGCAAAAAGCTGACGGTTTAAGTTGGTTTCATCGACCGTATCGTGATCCATCAGGATCAGGCTTCCGATTCCTGCGCGGCAAAGCCCTTCGGCACAGGCACCGCCGACGCCACCCAGTCCGATCACCGCGACCCGCGCCTTTTGCAGAAGGGAAAGAGCCTCTTCGCCGATCAGAAGCGCTTCTCTTGACAGCCAGTTTTCCGCCATGATTTTTCCTCTTTTCGTTTGATATAATAAAAAAGGCTTCCGCTTTTTGCAGAAGCCTTTCATCGTTAAAGTGACCCGCCTTGCCGTCGCATGGAATATAAACCCGCTTTTCAGCAGGTGGGTACCATCCCGCAGCGCTCTCGCTCCCTTCGTCCGGCAGATGCCAGGAGGTCTGCAGTCCCGAAGCGGAGACCGGTTCCCGTTTTAAACATGTTCGGATTTAAAACACCATGCTTGCTCGCACAAGGCAGAATGTCTGCTTATCTGTGTGTCCTTAGTATAGCAGATATCCTCTCAAAAATCAAGAGGGAAACAAAGGAAACTTTATTCCTCTTCTCCTTCTTCCTCTTCCTCGTCATCGTCGTAGTAGCCCATCAGCTTTTCAAGGAAGAGATTTCCGACTTTTTCATATTCCTCGTCGTCATCGATTGAGGCAAGGAATTCCTCGCCGTCCTCTTCTTCGCTGACCAGTACGATCAGTTCAGCCTCTTCTCCGAGACTCTTTGCGGGATCATCGATATGCGGAGTCGCAGCAATATACGACTTGCCGTCAACGTCCATCTGTGCCAGCAGTTCAACGACGTTCTCAACGCCATCCTCATCCTGAAGGGTGAGCAGTTCGGGTTCTTCCAGTTCGTGGTAGTATTCGATCATTGCGATTACCTGTCCTTTCCCATGCCGCTGCGGTCTCCCGTCAGGGCGAATAACTTAACGTCTATTATTGTATGCGATTGGGCGGCTAAAGTCAATATACGATTTGTAAAAAGTAGGCGGGAAAGGGATGAACGGATTTTTCAGGAAATTTCTCCTATTGTCGATACAGCGATTAACACAAAAAAATATAAAAATCTTGAAAATAAGTGTTGACAAATGCTTTCTCTCGTGCTATACTAAAGATGCAATCAGGAAGGGAAATAAAAAGACATCCAAAGGAAGGCTCCCAGTAAGACCTCAAAAGGATGGAAGACCCTTTGAGATGACCAAAAGGGGATGCGGCGGAAGCCAAGTCCATAAGAGAAAGGAATGAATCCGATGGCAACTGAACCGAACCACTTTTCTTCCGACGCTGCTGTTCGGAGGACAGACCGGTAAAAAGAGAAGCGGCATATGAAAGGACGCGTTCCAGCCGTTTGAAAGATGAAGAAAGAAATCGGCTCGACTGATAAGAGCAGCAGGTTGGAAAGAACCTAATTTGACAATTGAATAGAAAGTCCCGAGGTAAAAAGGTTTCACCCTTTTTAGATAGATGGCAGGCTCGAAACAGTTTGACATTGACCGAAAAAATGAGTAGGAAACCTGACAGTTGAAATGAAAGGGACAATCCGATGTACAAGTAATTTGCCCCGGTTTTCCGGGAAAAAGGAAAAAATCTCACCGAAAGAGGATCAGACCCATGTACTGAGTTTATAAAACGCAGAATGGAGCAAAGTATCTGAGCAGAATATCTGAGCAGAATATCTGCGGATCTTGGTGTAAGAGATTACCTGTGATTCTGTATGGAAAAAGTCCGTATTCTTACATGAAAGGGATACTCCGATGCAGTAAGTAATGCCAGTAAGATTCCGGGAAGGACATTCGTGTTTGAAAGGGATAAACCAATGGTTTGATGCATGAAGTGTACCTGATTGGTTTGTAAGACAACATTCAATCATCTGAAAATTAAGCAAAAAGGAATGAGTCCAATGATCTGAATCAGATGGAAGCTCTTACCAAAATCTTTCGATATGAGGTAATGATCCAATGTACTGAGTCGATCAAGAAGCAAAAATCTCATCCCGAGTGAAGGCGTAGATTTTACGGATGGCTCAAGTTTATCTGCGGGTTTCCTGTGACGGATAAAATCTGGGTGCAGGAGGCACAGAGCAAACCGGCCGGAAGAAAAGAAACGAAAGAAAATGTTTTTCGATCGGGCGGAGGAAAAGTACTTCGCGGCTGAAAAGTGATCCATCGTGAGATCGGATTTGCTGAGGAAGTCGAATGGAAAGAAATAAGCCTGTGAAAGACGAAAGACAAACCGCATGGATTAGTGTCGAGAGATGTATATGGCAGAAGCTGTACAGATCCCAGAGAGATACAGTGCGTAGTAGGTCGAAGATTTCGCTTCACAAAGGAAATTGTTCCGAGCCAGTCGGAAAGAAAGGATATAAGACCATTGAATAACGAAGAGCAGAAATGACTCCCTGAACGGAAAAACACCTTTACGGTGGTTCAGGGAGTCATTTTGTGTTATAGCGTTATAAAAGAAGAAGCCGCGGCTCTGAAAAAGAACCGCGGCTTTTTATTGTGATTGCTTATGAGTTGACCTGTTCGCGGGTGAGATTGACGATTCGTGCGTACTGGATCCAGATCGTCCAGTCATCGTAGACATCTACCTGCTGATAACCGATCAGCCGCTTTCCAACGAGATCACAGGCTGTGTAAACAGCGAGCGGAAGTTCGGGAAGCGTTTCCATATATGCCTGCTCAAAAGCGGTGAGCTTATCGTTATAGCGGCTCGAATTGACGTTATAGGCCGTGTGGGAAAGATCGTCGGCCATTTCGGAAAGTGAGGTGTCCGAAAGTCCTTTCCATGCGCCCCAGTCCTTTCCGTACTGGGTACGGGTGTACCGGAGATCGGTGTCCTCGCCGTTCGGGATCGTTTCGATCGTCAAGAGCGGCTCCTTTTCATCAGCTTTTTGGAGAAGGGAAACGAGCGCGCTTGCCTCAGCGTCATCTGGATCGTATCCATAGGTCAGCGTGATCGGTTCTCCGCCGCCTGCCGTCATCAGCAGATCGGAAACGTCATAGCTTTTTGCCGAAAGAGAAGAAAGATCGGCGTAGCAGCTCTGATAGAGAGAGGACGCGAGCGGGATATTTCCGAGCGGTTCCTGTCCCCAATGTCCCGCCAGCAGATCGGACGCTTCCACGCCGTCGATCAGCTGAGAAAGAGCCAGACGGATGCCTTCATCGACCGAATCGGAGAAGGAAAGAGAACTGACGACCAGACTGTCGTAGCTGTAGCTGGTGCTCATTTTCTTTTCGGAAAGAAGCTTGTTGGCTTTTCCAAAGCCGTCGCGACCGGTAATCCCGACGATCAGATCGTAATCGTCGGCGTCCTCGGAAGGATCAACCGTTTCAACGGTCATGAGCTTGACCGAAGGCTGGCGCTTATAATAGCCGCCTGTGTAATAGGGATTGGCGGCGAGGGTATAGACTCCGTTTTCGATCGACTGGAGCATATACGGCCCGGCCGTAACCATCGGTTTTCTCCGGTAGCCGTTTTCTCCTTCGAGCGTTGCGGCAAGACCTTCCTCCGTCATACCGGTCAGATATGCGCCCTCTCCGTCATCGGCGATCACCGCACCGGGAGCGATGACCGCGCTCGGAACAGGATAGACCTGAGTTAAAAGCATCTCCTGATAATAGGGAAGAGAGGACGCGTCAATGGTCAGAGAAAAGCAGTTGTCGGAAAGGAGCCGCACACCGGTAAAGACGCTCGATTCTCCGGAGGCGAAGTCCGCATAGCCTTTGAGTGCCTGATAGGCGGTATTATCGCCCGAAAGAGAGCCGAAATCGGCACTCGACTGGAGCAGGACGGAAAAGACATAATCCTTTGCGGTCAAGCTGCTTCCATCCGAATAGCAAAGCCCGCTTACCAGCGTATAGGTATAGGTGCGGGAACCGTCGGTTCCGTCGGTGGTGCTGACTGCGCTGATGACCGAAGGATTGGCGGCATAGATGTTCTCCTGGGCGATCGAGACGTTTTCCGCGCCGTGGAGAAGGCTGCGCAGATCCCGGTCAGCACCGGTATCGCCCCATGCCGAGGTAAAAAGATAATCGCCGGAGATCGGCGTATACAGCCCGATTCGGCAGACCTCTGCCGTCTGTTCGGACGAAGCGGTGGTTTCAAACGAGACGTTCCCGCAGGAAGTAAGGCTTACCGCAGCCGCGCCTGCTGTCAGCCATGCCGCCAGCATAGTCAGGAGTCGTTTTGCTTTCATAATATCATCCTTTGGTTTTGATCAATAACTGCTTTTTATCATATCATGCCGGACGGCTTTTAACAAGAGAAGATTTGTAAATGTTTCCGGAAAATACAGGAAAAAACCGGAGCCTTGTGAAAAAAGCTCCGGTATCGTTTTGGCTGATTTAAGAAACGACCTTTTTCCCTTTCCATCCGCCGCGGGCAAACCGCCAGATGTAAAGAGCTGCACGGAAGATCCAGTCGATCGTCATGGCGATCCAGACGCCCTGTACGCCCATATTGAAGTAGACGCCCAGAAGGAAGGACATACCGATTCGGCAGAGCCACATCGAGAGCATCGAGATGATCATCGTGAACTTCGCGTCACCCGCCGCACGCAGCGCGTTGGGGAGGGTAAAGGAAGCCGGCCAGAAAATGATGCCCATCAGTGAATGGATCCAGACCAGTTCCTTGGCAATCTGCGCCGTTTCGGCGGAGGTGTTGTAGAAGGAGATCAGAAGCGGGCAGCCAAAGGTCATCAGCAGGTTGCAGATCAGCATCGCGATGTAGGAGAGGACCATCAGCTTTTTGGTATACTCAGCGGTCTGCTTATCATCGCCCGCGCCGATACATTGACCGACGACGGTGATCATCGCCAGACCGATTGCCGACGAAGGAACGATCTCCAGACCAGCCAGCGTATTCGAGACGGCGTTCGCCGTGATCGCATAGGTGCCGAAGGAAGAGATCAGGCTCGCAACCAGAATCTTACCGACCTGGAAAAGGCCGTTTTCAATGCCGTTTGGGACGCCGATAACCAGAATCGACCGAACCATCTTCCAGCTCAATCTCGTGTGGAGAATACCGCTGATCGAGAGGGGATTATCCTTCTTTAAGAGCAGCCAGATCATGTAAATGGCGCCGAGAATACGGGAGATGAGCGTTGCCAGTGCCGCGCCGAAAACCGCCCAGCCAGCGCCGTAAATCAGGATTGCGTTGCCGACGATGTTTAACCCGTTCATAAAAAACGAGGTGATCATCGAGATCTTGGAGTTGCCCATCGAACGGAAAAGCGCCGCGCCGCCGTTATAAAGAGAAAGAAACGGATAGGAAAGAGCGGAGAGTAGGAAGTAGATCTGGGCGTTTGCCATGACCTCATTGTCGATGGATCCGAAAATGACCCGCAGAAGCGGACGGTGGGTGATCAGCGAAAGGATCGTGACAATCAGCGAAACAACCAGAACAACGATCATCAGCTGTTTGGATGATTCCTTTGCGTCCTCCTTTTTTCCCATACCAAGATACTGGGCGGCAACAACCGCGCCGCCGGTCGCAAGAGCCGAGAAAACCTGAATCAGGAGAATATTGATGGTGTCAACCAGCGATACGCCGCTGACGGCCGCTTCGCCGCAGCTTGAAACCATGATGGTGTCCGCCGCACCGATCAGCATCGCCAGAAACTGTTCGATGATCAGCGGGATAATCAGCGCGGTCAGCGAATGCCGGTCAAAAAGTGGCTTTTTTGCGGTTGAAGCCGCAGATGCCGCGGAAGTTTCAGACATAAGAAAACCATTTCCCTTCTTTATAATATACACACAATTATTTTACACCTGTTTTATCGTTCTGGCAATGGGGCGGAGATAAAAGAAAAAAGCGCCGAAAGGGTGAATTTCGGCGCTTTTGTTGAAATAACATGGTAAAGAACGAAAAGAGAAAACCAACGGAAAATCAGATCTCTGCGATGATCTCGTAGTCCTCCCCGATCCGTTCCAGGATCTCAGGGCAAAGTTCAAGGGTGAGCGTCTTTTCCTCTCCCTTTTTAAGAAATGTCTTGCGGTAGGCGGCCAGCTGCTTGTTCAGTTCAGGACGGGAATCGCTCTTTACATAGACCAAAACCGTACCCATTCCGTCATAAGAGCCGGTGTTTTTGACCGAAAGGGAAATTTCGTTTTCAAAGCCCCGGTGAACGTTTCCGACCTCAAAGGAGGTGTAGGAAAGACCGTATCCAAACGGGAAGAGCGGTTCGCCCTTAAAGAAGCGATAGGTGCGTCCTTCCATATGATAGTCGTCAAAAGGCGGGAGATCTTCTTCCGAACGGTAGAAGGTGACCGGAAGCTTTCCGGAAGGATTGACCTTTCCGAGAAGGACTCTTGCCATCGCTTCTCCGCCTTCCGCGCCGGGATAGAAGCACTGTAAAAGCGCGGCGGCGCCTTTTTCCTGTTCCCGAAGATCGATCGCCGATCCGGAGACGTTGACGAAGATGATCGGTTTTCCGGTCGCGCGGACGGCTTTCCAGAGCCGCTTCTGGGAAGGAGGAAGCTGGAGGTCGGCCTTATCGCCGGCGTTGTGCCCGTTATAGGCATCTCCCTCTTCGCCTTCCATCGAAGGATTGAGCCCCATAAACATAATAACCACGTCCGCTCGCTTGGCGGCCAGAACTGCTTCTCTTGTCAGATCCTCCATCCAGGGATTCTGAGCGGCGTCGATAAACGGGTGGCAGCCCTTTGAATAGATCACATCGCCGTCGAAGTTGTCCTGAAGTCCGCGCAGGAAGGTCGAGTAGCGGGAGGGATAGCCGTTGTAGTTGCCCAGAAGGACATCGAGCGCATCGGCATTGGGACCGATTACAGCGATGGTTTTGGCTTCGCGGAGCGGGAGAATGCCGTCGTTTTTCAGAAGGACGATTGATTCTTCCGCCATCCGGCGGTTGAGTGCGCGGTGGGCTTCGCATTCGATCACTTCCGGCCCGATCGAATCGTAGGGGCAGTCGTTGGCAAACATTCCCAGACGGAAACGGGCTTCAAAGAGTTTGACGCAGGCATTGGTGATCGTCTCTTCGCTGACCAGTCCCTGATCATAGGCGTCCTGAAGCGAGCGGAAAGCGAATCCACAGTTGAGGATACAGCCGTTGTTGAGCGCCAACGCGGCGCTTTCGGCCTTGGTAAAGGTAACGTGATGGTGCTCGTTGATGTCGTTGATGGCGCCGCAGTCGGAAACAACATAGCCGCGGTAATCCCATTCATCCCGCAGGATCTTTTTCAGCAGCGTTTCGCTTCCGCAGCAGGGTTCTCCGTTGACGCGGTTATAGGCGCCCATGACCGCAGAAGGATCGGCGTGCTCGATGCAGTAGCGGAACGCCCAGAGATAGGTATCATCCATCGTCTCCCGGTCGATCTCAACGTCCGCTTCGTGGCGGGTCGATTCGGGACCGGAATGAACGGCAAAATGCTTGATGGTGGCGTCGAGCTTGCGGTAGGTCGGATCGTCTCCCTGAAGTCCTTCGATAAATACGCGGCCCATGCTTCCGGTTAGATAAGGGTCTTCTCCATAGGTCTCGTGTCCTCTTCCCCAGCGCGGGTCACGGAAGATATTGATATTGGGGCTCCAATAGGTCAGTCCCTGGTAGATACCGGTTGAGCCGAACTGTTTATAGCCGTTATATTTGGCGCGGGCTTCGGTAGAGATCGCTTCGGCCACACACCAGAGCAGATCCGGGTCAAAGGATGCCGCCATACCGATCGCCTGCGGGAAAACGGTTGCCGTCCCCGAGCGGGCAACGCCGTGCAGTCCTTCATTCCACCAGTTATATGCGGGAACGCCCAGCTTTTCGATCGCCGGAGCGTCGTAGCGAAGCTGTCCCATTTTTTCTTCAAGGGTCATCTTTTTGACCAGTTCGACCGCCTGTTCATGAAAATTCATGTAAAATGTATCCCTTCTAACGGAAGAATATTGTTTGTGCCGTTGCTTCTATTATATATGAGGTTGTTTTCCGCGTCAAGAAAAAAGCGAATCCTGCCGCAATCAAAAGAACTTTGTTCATTTTGAGCTGGACATTGAGTCGGATGTTGAGTTGGATGATTTTTATGAAAATTTTCACTTTTTGCGCTTGCTATTTTCGTGAAAATCTTCTATAATGAACGGTATAAAGAACCGAAAGGAAAGATATTTTGCTATGAAACTTGGTATGAGCTGCTATTGTCTCGATCCGCTGATGTCGGACGGACGGATGACGGTGGATGATGTCGTTGATTTTGCGGTTAAAAACGGTTGCGAACATATTGAATTTGTTCCCTTCAACCTTGAATTTGTAAAACCCGACCTCACGATCGATGAGGAACTGGTCAAACACGTCCGCGAGAAATGCGCGTCGGCCGGGATCGAAATCTCGACCTATTCCGTCAACGGAAACCTTCTGATGACCGGTGAAAAGGAACAGGCCGTCGAAATCGAGAGAATCAAACGGCATATCGACGTTGCTGAAAAGCTCGGCATCGGAAGAATGCGCTTTGACGTTGCTTCCTTCCGCCGTCCTTTCTCGACCAACACCATCCACAACTTCAACCTCGAATTTCCCCAGATGGTCAAAAACGGCGGACTGCTGTGCGATTACGCGGCGGAAAAAGGACTGCATATCGTCATGGAAAACCATGGCTTCTTCATCAACGGTTCGGATCGCGTACTAAGCCTGATCGAAGCCATCAACCGCCCGAACCTTAAGATGACGGTTGATGTCGGAAATTTCCTCTGTGTCGATGAAGATCCGGTCGCGGCTGTTAAAAAGTGCCTGCCCTATGCCGAGATGATCCACCTCAAGGACTTTTATATTCGCAAAAAAGAGCAGCTTCCCGATCAGACCGATATGTTCAACTGCAACCTCGGAAGATGGTTCGAGACGATGGGCGGCAAGATGCTGCGCGGCGCGATCCTCGGTCAGGGCGATATGGACGTCTGGGAGATCCTGCGCATGATCAAGCATTCCGGCTTTGACGGATATATTTCGCTTGAGTTCGAGGGCATGGAGCCTTCCGAACAGGGTACCGAGATCGGCCTTTCGATGGCGAGAGCTATTTTAAGCAGAGTATAACGCTGCGAAACAAGTTTCGAGCAAAATTTATTTTGCGGGCGCTACCGTATTTGTCCTTGGCGGACAAATACGATAAGGAAATATCTAACGCTGCGAAACTCCGTAATGCTCACAAGATCCATACAGTAGTAAAGGGCGGACAGGAAAGGAAAGAACCTTTATGTCCGCCGCTTTTTTCCCGGGGAGGTATTTTATGTACGGTTATGGCTATGGGATCGACTGGACCTATATCATTCTGGTGCTTCCGGCGGTGATCTTTTCCCTCTGGGCGAGCGCGCGGGTCAATTCTACCTTCCGGCGTTATCAGGGACAGTACGCGCGAAACGGGCTGACCGGGGCGGAAGCCGCGCGGGCGGTGCTTGAGCGCAACGGTGTGTACGATGTTCGGATCGAGAGGGTCGGCGGGAGCCTGACCGACCATTACGATCCTTCCGCCAATGTCATCCGCCTTTCGGAAAGCGTATATGGAAGCTGCTCGACCGCTGCGATCGGCGTCGCTTGCCATGAAGCAGGGCACGCCGTCCAGCACGCGGAGCATTATCTTCCCGCTTCGATTCGTTCCGCGATTGTACCGGTGACCAATATCGGTTCGCGGCTTTCGATGCCGCTGATCGTGCTCGGAATCATTTTCAGCTCGTTTTCCTATTTCTTTGTCTACGTTGCATATGCGGGCGTTCTCTGCTTTGGATTGAGCACGCTTTTCCAGCTTGTGACTCTTCCGACCGAGTTTGACGCGTCGCGGAGGGCGATCTGGGCGATCGAGGACGGAAACCTTCTGGACGAAGATGAGCAAAAAGGAGCGAAAAAGGTACTTCGCGCGGCGGCTATGACCTATGTTGCGGCGCTTGCGGTTTCGGTCACGCAGCTTTTCCGGTTGCTGCTGATTGTCGGCGGACGGAGAAGAGACGACCGGCGATAACAGTAAAAAAGCAGTTTTTGACTTCCACTCGGGAGATCAAAAACCGCTTTTTATTTAGTTCATCGCCGCGTATTCTGCGGCCGCTTCTCCTGCCTCTTCGGCAAACCGGGCGTATTCCCCGCCCGCTTCCTCGGCAAGCCCTAAAATCCGCTCGACCTCGCCCTCCGGAACGCCGGCGCTTTCGTACTCCTCCGCCGTATGATCGGAAAGCCAGTAGATCGAGTAAAGCTGACCGTCCTTAGGATTGTAATACGCCATATCCCCGCAGAAGGCCTCATTGATTTTCGCCTGATCGCCGGAATAAAGCGCATCAATCTGCGCGTCGGTGTAGCCGTACTCTTCGAGGTACTCATCATAGCTGATTTCAAGCGCTTCCAGAAGAGAATCCGTAACGCTTCCTTGCGTCAATTCGATAAACTTTTCTTTCGGAATATCAAATTCCTGAATAAACGAGAGAATGTTGAAATCTTCGTTAACGCGATTATATTCATCTCTCCCGGAGATCGAGTCATACCATTCGTGTACCTTTTCCTGTCCAACATAGTCCACTAAGACACCGTCTACGGCATGATAGGTATAGATATGCTCTGAACATTCAGCAGATGTTCCACCATATTCTTCGCTTTCTTCCGGATTTTCACTCTCAGAAGAGGATTCACCTTCTGGTTGAACGGTACTTTCTTTAATCGAATTACTTTCCAAAGCAGAAGAAGTTACGGATTCAGCTGCTTTTCCGCAGGAAGCAAGAAGAATACAGGTGAGCAGTAATGTGCTAAACATTTTTTTCATATGAATCGCTCCTTCTCTTTAATTACTTAGATATCCAGAATAGTCCTTACTATAAGGAACTTTGCTCTTCCAAGTAATATTCGGGAAAAAAGCCGCAGGATTTTGTCCCATCGTAGATTGAACATTACCAGTTACAGTACTTGTTGTAATGTTATGTGCATTAACGTCCATGTGAAAATGTGCTGCGACATTACCGGTATTACCAGTTTTTCCAATAAATGTACCTGTTGAAATCGAATCATTCTTGAAGACATCGCGTTCGGATAGATGCATATATCTGACGTACAGATTGTTTTGGTTCGGAGCTACAATATCAGTTTTAACAACAATAAGTTCGCCCATAGAAGAAGTAAGTTGAGATGTAACAACCGTACCACTGGTACAACTAACTACAGAAACCGGTACTCTTGCTCTTAAATCCAGACCGTTATGGCAGTCCTCGTTTTTCCCGTCTCCGTCTAAATCCCGCCATTCCGCAAAGCAGGAATTAACGTAATACGGTTCATAGTTACTCGACGAAATTCCGCTTACAAGACTCGTCGGGAGCGGATACGTCCATTCCCTCATCTTGCAGTAATAGTCGAAGTAATAGTTCTGGGTACAGGTCGTAGAGCCTCGGCTCGCAGGAATAAAATATTCTCCGCTCAAAGCCCCGCCTTCCGGCCCGCCGTACAGATCAACGACCGTCTCTGTCCGGAAATAATACCAGACATTATCGACCTCATACCAGTCGATCTACATAACCCCTCCGGCGTTGAAATAGTACCAGTACCTTCCGACCTGACACCATCCGACCGCCATTTCACCGGTCGAAGGCTTGAGAAAATACCAGTTTCCGGTAGAACTGTCCTGATACCAGTAGTTGATCATCTTGGTCGAAACGATCGTTGTTCCGTCATAGTATTTGCGGTAAAGATACCATGACGAACCCGATTGCGTCCACTCATACCACTCCTGCGTATCAGCTGCCGATTCGGCTGTGTACCGTTCTACATCCGGGTAGCCCTGATAATTGGGATTCTCTTTTAAGAACTCCTCCAGCGACTGCTCGACATAGTTTGGATCTTCCGTCGGGAGCGATGCTTCGGCGGCAAATGCGGGCGATACAGCGAATGGTACTGAAAGTAAAAATGCAGTCAGTATAGCTAACCATTTTTTTATCCGCTTTTCCCTCCGTTTATTTATATATATCACGGTTTTCTGAATCTGTCAATACAGTAAATCGAAATTCTATATTTCATCAGCAAAGAAACTTGCTGATTGACGCCAAAAAACAGCTTCCCATCCTTTTTGAAAAGACGGGAAGCTGTTTTACAGGTGAGTTTATCCGATCTTGACCTCGCCGATCAGACCAGTCGCGGAGAGCGCGCCTTTACCCGACAGGCTCATCATGCCGCCAAGCTTCATCGCGTTTACCTTCCGTTCAAGGGTGGTCGCGACCTCGATCGCAATCTCGTTTTCCCCTTCTTTCACCAGTCCGCTTATATCAAAGCGATAGGGAGTCGCGAACCGGGTTCCCGCCGAAACGCCGTTGACAAAAAGTTCGGCCGTTTCGCAGGCGTCATCGATCGTCAGAACGCTTTCCTTTCCGGCCAGTTCCGCTTTGGTCTCATAGCGGTAGTAGCCGGAGAAGTCGGGATATTTCCGCGCCATATTGGTCAGCGCGTCGATCGGTTCCGGATCGGTGAAGTTTGGATACGCTTTGGATTCTGCGCGGGAGACGGTGAAGCTGGTCAGCGTTTTGGCGTCTCTCTGTTCAGGAAAGGAAACGAGAGCGTCGGTTTCCTCGCCGCCGAACGAGATGATCGTCATCTCCAGAGGGTCGATGTGGAGTGAAAGGACCATCTTTCCGCCCTCTTTTTTCGATTCGATCGGACGGAGAAGGTTATCCAGTGCATCGTAAATGACTGGCGTACCTTTGGTAGAGACAGCGATCGTTCCGTCAAACGCTTTTCCGGGATCCTCGTTCAGGAGCAGAAGGGTATCGCCTTCGCCTGCACGGTAATGGTAGACGGTGAGGCGGCGGAAATCTGGAGAAACGGTGATGTCGCGGTGGATCAGACCGTTCAGAGCTTCCGCCATGTCATCAGTCGGAACCGTTTTGACGGCCGCGAGAACGGGAGCAAAATGCGCCTGCTCTTCGGTGGTCGCATTGCTGACCCCCTCGGGCACTTTTTCAGAGACAAGAACCGGGAATCCGGCGGATGCAGCTGCTTCGATAAACCGCGCGGTCGCAAGCGTCACAAACTGGGTATAAGGAATGATCAGAGCCTGAACCGGACGGCCGTTGAGCCATAAAAGTCCGTCTTTCAGCTCGCTGTTGAACTTCGGCATATCATCCAGCAGGTCGGACGGGATAATGTCGAAATCGATCTGATGCTCGATCAGTTCCCGGCAGAGAACCTTGTCCGACTGGTAGTCGCCCGCCCACTCGCTTTCGCCGTGGTAGAGAAGAGCCACATCGGGGAGAGAGATACCGTCACTGATCAGGTGGCAGACCCGGTTCATATATCCGATCAGATGTCCGAACGCTTTGTACTGCGGGTTCTCGCCGTGGGCGTAGAAATGGGGCGGGCAGTCGGGATCTGGGAAGGCTTTCGGAGAGAAAGCATGGGGCGTGTAGTGGTTGATGCCGCGGACAAGGAAATGATCGGCCAGATATTTCATCGTCTTGACACCGGTTTCCCAGCCGTAAGCACCGAAGTTTTCACAAAGCGCCCGTCCGCCCTTCCGGGGATCGATATGGGAATGAGAGGAACCGAGTTTGCCCAGCTCATAATGATAAAATTCGCCGTCTCCGACTCCGCCGAACCGCTTGGGACGCATCGAATCGCCGCCGCCAATCAGTACCTGATTGCCGATGTTGTCGATGCCTGCCATATGCTGGCCAGCCAGACCGCGGAAATAATGACCGAGAGAACAGCCGAGACGGGCGTGAACATCGTTGTCCTCGACCAGATGTCCGATATACATGACACCGTGGTCTTTGCACCAGTCGCCTAGCTGGAAGGAGAAACACCGCTCGACCAGACGGGTGACGGTATCCATATACCCGACCCGAACCTTTGCGTCAAGCGCCGGATCAGATGACGGATACCAGAGGATGGGAAGAAGGTCCATCCAGTTTTCCCCGAGTCTTTCCTTCAGCATATCCGGAACGTACTTGCTCCAGGGAAGCATCATCTCTTTTCTTCCGATCGATTCGTCGAAATCATAGCCGACGGTGTTTCCGATCAGCGGCTCGTCCGAGAAAAATCCGGCGATGGTGTTTCCGAAAAGTTCTTTATAATGCGCATAGTGCGGCTCGTAAACGGCGTTGATCTGCTGAGAGCAGGACTCGTAGTCCAGCATATTGATGTAGTCGTCCCGTCCGACGCCGTTATGGGTCAGATAGAGGACATAGACCTTCCAGTAGCCTTCCGGAACCTTCCAGTAGAGCTTTCCGTCCTGAACGAGGGAAGTTAGATCGATCGGATCGGTCATCTTGTCCATCGGCTCGACCTTCCACGCCACGACATGGTAAAGGGTGTCGTCGTCAAAGTGCTTCTTATCCGGCTGTCCGAGCATCGGATTGACGGAAAGGATCATCGGATGGATCATCTCTCCGACCGGGATCTCCACTTCCGCTTTCGGGCCGCAGACATCCAGACGGGCATAATTTAAGTACTGCTTGCGAAGCTCGTTGGGAGCTTCTTTGACGGTGCCTGCCGCGAATCCGGTCGGGAAGTGAGCGTCATCCAGAATCCAGACCTTCATATCCAGAGCCTTGGCTTCAGCCAAGATAATGTCAAGGTCATGCCACCAGCCGTCTCCGGCAAAGTCGGGGTGAGGGCGCGCTTCCAGGCAGACTGCCCGGCATCCGGCCTCGCGAATGACGTGGATATATTCCTTCAGTGTTTCTTCATCTTCACCATGCTGCCACATAAAGGGAAGAATATAGTTGTCGCCCTTTCCCGCAAGCAGCTGTGCGACCCGTGCGTTTTTCATAAGAATCTCCTTTCTGATCCCGGAGGGAAAAACATACTTGAAAATTTACTCTTTATCTTATATAATACAGGAAAGAATGGATTTTGGATATATCCATTTCTACGATTTAAAGTATCTTTTTACACGGATACATCCCGGTATTTCGGGATAAACGGAAGAAGGCTGAAATAAATGGATAAAAGCGAACTGGATATTCTTTTGCGCCAGATCCGTTTGGAGGAACGGATTATCGGCGATAAAGAGAATCGGAACATGGATGGATCGACCGTCAGTTTTCAGTCGCTTCGTCTGAGCGGGCAGCCCTCCAATCTGCTTATGATTTCGCCGCACGGACGCTTTCGCCCGACGCCGATGCATACCCACGATTACCTTGAAGTCATGTATCTCTATGACGGAAGCATCACCCAGCACTGGAAGGGCGGGAGCGCTGTTCTTTCTCACGGTGATTTCTTCTTTGTTCCGCCGGGAATCTATCACGCGACAGATGTCTGCGGAGCGGGGGATATTGCCGTCAATCTGATCGTTTCGGATGAGCTGCTGAAAAAAGAAGCTTTTTCGATTCTGAGAGAAAATCTTTCGCCTAATGAGCCGTATCTGATCCGGACGGGACACAGGCGGGCCAATGAAACGGTCTGCCGACTGATGGAGGAGATATTCGACCCGGAGAATTATGCCGCGGAGGCAATCGAACAGACGGCTATACTTCTGGCGATCGACCTTGCGCGGGTCAGTGTCCAGCCGAACAAACGAAATCCGGCGCCGGAGGAACTTTCCCAGCAGGATATTCTCTATCGGGTCATTCGGTATATCGAAAGCGGATATAAAACGGTAACCCTTTCGGAAACAGCGGATACATTCGGCTATACGCCGAATCATTTAAGCGTCCTTCTGAAAAAGGAACTGGGACAGAGCTTTTCTGATTTTCGGCACAGCTTCTGTATGGCGCAGGCGGCGCTCCTTTTAAGGGAAAGCGAGCTTCCGATCACCGAAGTCGCCGCTCAGAGCGGCTTTTCCAATATGACCCATTTTTATAAGCTGTTTGACAGGAAGTTTCATATGACGCCGGGTGAATACCGGATTCTCAGCTCTTCTCGGGCTTCGGAGGAATAGAAAGCCAAAAAGATGGTTGACCTTTATCTTTCGCGCGGCTACCGGTATTTTGATACCGCGCACCGTTATCACGGAGAGATGAGCGAGAAAGCGATCTGCGAGACGCTGACTTCGCGGTATGACCGGGATGCTTATGAACTGACCAACAAAATCACACGGGCTCCTTTTATCCACAGCGAAGAGGAGCAGGAACCGTTTTTTATGAATCAGCTGGAGATCTGCGGCGTTTGTGAAAGCCACTGCCCGCAGAACCTTCCGATCCGCAAATATTTGGAAGATGTAAAAAAATTTTGAATAAGCAGCAAAAAAACCAGACGTCTGAAATTTTCTCAGGCGTCTGGTTTTTTGATAGAAGAATCACTTCTCGTATTTTTCTTTCAGCTTTTCCACAATCATATGGGCACACTTGTTAATATCTCCGCACCCGAGCGTCAGGATCAGATCGCCGGGACAGGCGTTTTCTGCAACGTATGCGGCAATTTCCGGAAATTCCGGAAACCAGACAGCGCCGGGGATCTTTTCGGCAAGCTGAGACGTGTAAACGCCGTCGGTGTTCTTTTCACGGCTGCCCATGATCTCGGAGAGAACGACTTTGTCGGCATGGGAAAGTACGCGGGCAAAATCGTCCATCAGCATTTTGGTGCGCGAATAGGTAAAGGGCTGATGAACCGCCCAGACCCGCTCGAACGGAAGAGCGCGCGCCGCTTTCAGCGTAGCTTCGATCTCGGTCGGATGGTGGCCGTAATCATCAGCAACTGTGATGCCGCCGATCTGCGCCAGTACCTCGAACCGGCGTCCGGCACCGCCGAAGGAATCAACGCCTGCCGCACATTCCTCAGGCGTGACTCCGGCTGTGATTGCCGCCGCACAGGCCGCAACCGCATTTAATATGTTGTGGTCGCCGGGAACGTGCATCTTGATATGGGTCAGCGTTTTTCCATGATAACAGAGATCAAACTCCGTATTAACGCCGCCTGGATGGACAATGTTTTTCGGATAATAATCGTTCCTTTCCCGGCTTCCGAAGGTGATGAGCTTATCCTCCAGGCCGGAAACGGCGATCTGTGTGTTGGGATCGTCGCCGTTTGCGATGACGCATTTGGTCGCCATCTGTGCAAATTTATGGAAGGAATGAATCAAATTGGCCATCGTTTTGAAGTAATCAAGGTGATCGGCGTCGATATTAAGGATAACGGCGACGTCCGGGTGCAGCTTTAAGAAAGTATCGACAAATTCACACGATTCGCAGACCATATGCTCGCTTTTACCGGCTCTTCCGCTACCACCGATCGAGGCGAGCTTTCCGCCGATCACACAGGTCGGATCCTTTCCGGCCATCAGCATGATCTGGGTCAGCATCGAGGTCGTGGTGGTTTTGCCATGGGTGCCGCTGACACAGAGCGCATCGGAATAATGCGCGGTGATCTCGCCGAGAATCACGCTCCGTTCGACCGTCGGAACGCCGCTTTCCCGTGCGGCGACGAGTTCGGGATTGTCCGCCATAATAGCCGCCGAATAGACGATCAGATCAGCGCCTTCGATGTTTTCTGCCTTCTGTCCGAGGGTGACCGGGATGCCCATCGCCCGTACCCGCGCAAGGGTATCGGTTTCGTTGTTGTCAGAGCCGGTGATGTAGTAGCCTTTTTCGTGAAGAATCTGCGCCATCGGATACATTCCGCTGCCGCCGATCCCGATAAAGTGAAGGTGTTTTTTATTTTGCAGATACATATAAGCCATTCCTTTCATGGAAAAATGCTGGGTTAATTTTTTGCGCTGCTTTGTACCATCTTTTCGACCTGTAATTTTAACAGTCGGTCTTCAGGAAAAGAAAGTTCCGGATCTTTATCAAGCAGAGCATAAGCAGCCGCTTGCGCTTCGGCGAAAAGAGCAGTGTCCTCCAAAACATCGTTGATGCCAAGACTGGGCGCGCCGTGCTGCCTGTAGCCGAAAAAGTCTCCGGCTCCCCGCAGCTTTAAGTCCTCTTTAGAGATTTTGAATCCATCGCAGGTCTCTTTCATGATCGCAAGCCGTTTCCGGTTTTCTTCTCCATCATTGTCCGAAAGAAGGATACAGGTGGATTTTTTGCTTCCGCGCCCGACCCGTCCCCGAAGCTGATGAAGCTGGGAGAGACCGAAGCGCTCGGCGTTTTCGATCATGATGATGGTGGCGTTCGGGACATCGACGCCAACCTCAACAACCGTCGTTGCAACCAGAAGCTGGATCTTTCCGGAGGCAAAGTCCGCCATGACCGCGTCCTTTTCATCCGGCTTCATCCTTCCGTGCAAAAGCCCGACCGAAAAGCCCCGGAACGGCCCGTCCTGAAGCTGGCGGGCGTAGGTGACGGCGGCCGTCATTCCCGAAGTCATTCCCGAGTTCGTTCCCGAGTTTTCCCCCTCTTCGATCAGCGGACAGACGATATACCCCTGTTCGCCGCGGGCTAAATGGTCGCGGATATAAGAGAGCGCCCGCTCCCGTTTATCCGAATGGATCGAGAAGGTCTCGATCGGCTGTCTGCCTTTCGGAAGCTCATCAATGACCGAAATATCGAGATCGCCGTAAACCATGAGTGCGAGGGTGCGGGGGATCGGAGTCGCCGACATGACCAAAACGTGCGGATGATCTCCCTTTTCGCCTAAGATCTGACGTTGAGCCACACCGAAACGATGCTGTTCATCGGTGATGACCAGCCCGAGACGGTGAAAGACGGTGGATTCCTGTACTAAAGCGTGCGTTCCGACTACCATATCGATTTCACCGGCGGCGATCGCTTCCCGCATCTGTGTCTTGGCTTTGGGCGTGAGCGAACCGACGAGCAGTCCGATCCGGATGCCAAGCGGCTCCAAAAGTTTCCGAAGGGTCTGTTCATGCTGAGAAGCGAGAATTTCGGTCGGCGCCATCAGTGCCGCCTGATACCCGCGTTCGATAGCCGCAAAAGAAGCGGCGGCCGCAACCATCGTTTTGCCCGAACCGACGTCGCCCTGAAGCAATCGGTTCATCGGATAGGGAGACGCCATATCCCGCAGGATCTCGGTAATTACCCGTTTCTGCGCTCCGGTCAGCTGATAGGGGAGACTTTCGATAAAGGGACGCAGGTCGGGACGGAGCACCCGAACACCGGTCGTTTGCCGCTCCCGCCCTTTCAGAAACTTCAGACCGATGGTCAGTCGGAACAGTTCCTCGAAAGAAAGCCGCCTTTTCGCAGCGGCGAGCTGTTCGTGTCCTTCCGGAAAATGGATCTGGCGGATCGCTGCCTGATAGGAGATCAGCTTATGCTCCTTCCGGACGGATTCGGGGAGCGGATCGTCCATACTGGGAAGGATATGCTCGATCGCGTCGGCAACGTTTGTCTGTACCATCTTTCCGGTCAATCCTTCGGTCAGCGGATAGACCGGCCGGAGAACATCCGCCTCGTCCGGAGTCAGAAAGCTGTTCAGTGCCAGTCCGTATCCGGAACCGGCCCGGCTCCATTTCCCGGCGAACACATAGTCCTCACCGGTTTTCAGTCCGTAGTAGGCGTATTCATTGTTAAAAATCGTGATGATAAAATTGTGGAGTCCGTCGGTCGCCATCAGTTTATACAGAACCATTCCTTTGCGGATGGAGGCGGGGGCAAACTTCCGAAGGATCTTTCCCTCGATGACCACATTTTCCCCGTTCTCACATTGATCGGCCATCAGCGGAGAGGTAAAATCCTGGTAGCTTCGGGGATAGAAGGCAAGAAGCTGTTCAGCGGAAGCGATCCCCAGCTTTTCATAGAGCGCTTTTCTTTTCGGGCCGACATTTTTGAGCGCGGTAATTGGTGTCGAAGGAAGGGCAGAGCTTGCTTCAGCGCTTTCTTTGGGCCTGGTGTCCGGCTGTTTCATTCTGATGCCTCCTTTCCGGGAATATTTTCCATTCTCTTGAGTGGGAAGGAAAAGTATGGTAGGCTTGAAAAAGCCCCGGTTTTATTTTTATGCGTGGTTTTTGTGTTATAATCAAGGCTATGGAGCAAAACTCTATAGCCTTGATTATAACACAAAAACTGTCTGCTGAACACCCTCCCTACAAAAGAAAGGAATTCTTGACGATGAAATTGATCCAAAAACCTAGAACGTTTCTGCTCTCTTCGGCGGTTTTCCTGCTGATGCTTTTTTTCCCACGAACCGCTTTTGCGGCGGAATATTCCTATGGAAGCAGAGGCACGGCGGTCTATACCATTCAGCAAAACCTTTACGGACTCGGCTGCGAAGTTATTCCGGACGGGATCTTTGGAAAAGATACCAAAGTCGCGCTGATCCGGTACCAGTCGGACGCCGGACTTTCCGCCGACGGAATTGCCGGAGAAAAGACGCTCACCCGGCTCGGTGAGGAAGTCCTTTCGATTCAGCGCTCCCTGAAAACCGCCGGGTATCTTTCCGGAAAGGCGGACGGCATCTACGGTCCGGAGACTCTGAAGGCGGTCGCCGCTTTTCAGCGCTCTCAGGGATTTTCTCCCGATGGGATCGCAGGAAAGGCCGGCAGCATCACGAGAAAACGGCTTGCGGGAGTGACCGGAGGACTGAAAGCGCTTCATGCCGATGCAAAAAACTGGGGTTCACCGCTGAAAGTCGCTTATCTTCCGATCACCGGCGGGAGAAGTTTTGGTGATCAGCGCTCCGATGGCAGACAGCACGCCGGAATCGATTATTACGTTGAAAATGGAGCGGGTACGCCGGTCTATGCGGTGACATCGGGAACCGTTACCGATCGGAGCAACACCTTTTACGCCGGAACCGGCGCGGTCACGATCCAGTCGGACGGCGGAAGCGTGATCCGGTATGGAGAGATCACTCCGTTGGTATCGGCAGGAGAACAGGTGAAAAAAGGTCAGCGGATCGGAACGATCGCCGCAAATCAGGCTGACGGCGGAACGATGCTCCATCTGGAACTGTACAGCGGCGCGGCGTCCGGAACACTTAGCCGGGATGGAAATGAGTACTGGTATGTAAGCGGGCGATTCAACCGCCGGGAGGATCTGCTCGATCCGAGCTGGTTTTTGCAATAATCTCCGATAATGTGACATATGACATATACAGATTCCGCCGTCCTCTGCTATACTTTTCTTAATCAAATCAAGTGGAGGAATCATTCTTGGAAAACGAACTCTTTGAAAAGACGCCGGTCGAAAAGGCGTACATCAAACTCAGTCTCCCGTTGGTGCTGAGCATGATGGTGACGATGATCTATAATCTGGCCGATACCTATTTCATCGCCGCCACCGGAAATACCGATCTGGTTGCGGGCGTATCGCTCTGTGCGCCGGTCTTTACCTTCCTGATGGCAATCGGAAACATCTTCGGTCAGGGCGGCACCTCGCTGATTTCCCGGATGCTCGGGCAGAAAAACGCCGACGGAGTGAAACGGGTCAGCAGCTTCTGCTTTTATGTGGCTATCCTTTCAGGACTGGTCATCGGTGTGCTGATGCTTATCTTCAGCGGTGGGCTTTTGAAAGTCCTCGGCGCCGATTCGGCAACGATCGCCCATGCATCGGAATACTATACCGTTTTGGCGATCGGCGCTCCGTTTACCGTTCTGTCGTTTATCCATTCCAACCTTCTCCGCTCGGAAGGCCGCTCAAAGGAATCGATGATTACCTCGATCAGCGGCGCTGTGTTCAATATCATTCTCGATCCGATCCTGATTATCGGACTGGGGATGGGGGCAAAGGGCGCGGCAATCGCGACGGTTTTAGGGTATCTTCTTTCGGATATTTATGCCCTGACGGTCGTTCTGCGCAAAAGCGAGAATCTTTCGGTCATTCCTTCCAAGGCGCATATCTCGGGCGCTGAGGCCGGGCAGATTTTCGGTATCGGCGTTCCCGCCGCAATTGTCAATATCTGCTCCAGCGTTTGCATGATCCTGACCAACCAGTACCTTCTCTCCTACGGAAACGATAAAATTGCCGCAATGGGGATTGTCCTCAAGGTCACGATGGTCGTTCAGCTGATTCTTACCGGACTCGCGTTCGGCGGTCAGCCGCTGATTGGCTATTTTTACGGCGCCAAAAACCATGAGCGGATGAAAAAGCTGATCCGTTTCAGTTTTACCTTCCTTTCCGCGGTCGCACTGATCTTGACGCTGGTGATCTTCCTGTTTGCGCCGGTAATCCTGAAAGCGTTTATGAAAGAAGAGGAACTGATCCGTACCGGCGTACAAATGCTCCGCTGGCAGGTCAGCTCGTCGATCTTTGCGGCGCTCGTTCAGCTGATTACCATCTATTTCCAGTCAACCGGACGGATGATCGGTTCGTTCCTTCTTTCGATCAGCCGTCAGGGGGTCGTGTTTATCGCCGCTCTGATTATTCTGGCCAACCTGTTCGGCTTTACCGGTATTATTACCGCACAGTTTACCGCCGACCTGATCAGTGCGATTTTTGCAGGCGCACTTTTTTACGGGCAGCTTTATAAGCACCTGATCAAAGACTGATCCGAATCAGAAAAATCCCGCCGTTTCCTCTTCCAGAAGAGAAACGGCGGGATTTTTTCATGCAGTTAGATTACAGTCGCGCGGGAATAATAATCTCCGGCGAGTTCGAGATAGAAGATCGAATAGGAAGCATAGCGGTAGGGAGTCAGCCAGAGTAGGCCGATTCCGCAGGTAATCCCTGAGAGGATCGCCCAGCCGATAAAGGAGATCTCCAGGCAGAAGAATCTCCACTTATGACCCTTCATCATATCCCACGATTCCTTGATGGCCTGCCAGCCGGTATAATCCGGGTGTTCGGCGAGAATGAAGGGAGCCATTCTCATTCCGTAGGATGCGATAATGCCGGGAACCACCAGCAGAATCGAGCCGATCAGGATAATGATCGAACGGATGATCTGCATCAGAAGGCAGGTTCCCCAGCGGGAGAAATCGGTGAAAAGATCGCGGATTCCGGAGGGCGCGCCATTGACCATTTCCATGTTGTAGCGGGCATAACCGGTTTCTACGACGCCGCCGACAACGATCATCAGGATCACAGCAAGCACGGCAAGGATCGTAATGATCGTGCTTACTGTCATCGCCAGTCCACTCAGCGCCCAGGAACCGGTCGTATAATAGACGTCCTGCGGGAGAGTACTGAAATTGTTGGTGGAAAAGTTAAAGGTAATCGTATTCCCGCCGGTCAGTCCGCCGCAGAGAAGGCTTGCGACCAACCCGACTAAAACGGCTTCCGTCCACCGTCCGCACAGCATATTTCTTGCCGCCGCGCGGTATTCAGACGCATAGATAAGTTTCATGATGAATCATCCTTTCCTGCTGCGTGAAAGTTGCAGCTTTTTGCACGTGATACTCCCCATTTTAACGCGCTCTTTCTACTTCAAAGTATAGCAGGATGAGACTTTTCATGCAAGTATTTTTACAAAAACTAAGCGTTTTCTTACAAAATTTATAACGAAATTCGGTGAATTAGCCCGCATTTGAAACATTCGGGCGAGAAATCGGCGCATAGCCATCGGAAGAACCTCCGCTTTCGGACGCAGAAGGCGAAAGATCGCTCGTTACGCAGTGGTTTAGGAGATAACGCTCCCATTTTTGGCATCCGTCCTGCTTAAGATGGATCCCGTCGTTGCTGGCATCTTCCGGAAGCGAACCGTCCTCCGCCGCGACTGCCGATGCCGTATCGACATAAAAGACCTTCTGACTTTCCGCCATCTGCTGAAGCTGCTCATTGAAGCTGTCGATCCGGGCGTTGGTCAGGTAATCCTTATCCTTGATCTTTGATTCACAGACCGGAAGGATCGACTGGACATAGATCTGCGCCTGCGGATGGGAAGCACGGATTTCTTCAATCAGAGAAACGTATTTGGAGAAGAAAACATCCTTGTTCTGCCAGCCCAGTTCGTTGATCCCGAACATCAGATAGACCTTATGAAAATCCATCCGTTCAAGTGCCTGAACGGCGGTAACTTTTTCTTCTCCGCCGTCCGGATCGGAAAAGCTTTCGGCAGTCAAAACGGTTTCGACAGTCAGCCCTACGTCGGCAAGCGCCTGCGCTTTCAGACCGGTGTAGAGGAGAAGTCCCTGTGTCCGGGAATTTCCGACAAAAACCGCATCGGAAAACCACTCATCGGTCTGCTCCGGATAGGACGGAATCGGAGCAGAATAGTCATATCCGTCCGGAGGAAGAAGGTAGGCGGGAAAGGAATCCTCCTTTTCCGACTGAGAGGCTTCTGAAGAAGCGGATGAAAGATCGGAAGACTCGGTATCAGAAACGTCGGACTCTATTTTCGAGTCGGAACTGCTTTCGGAAAGAGAAGAGGATTCGGCTGATGCCGCCGAAGAACTTTTGTCAGTGAAGTGGTATATGGCCGCCCCTGTAAAAACGGCCGCCGCCATCAGCGCGGCAAGAATCAGCACGCGCGGAGAAAGATGCCTGCGCGACGGTTTGTGAGCATTTTTCCTGTAATCGGAATCGCCTGCGATCCATGAGCGGTCGCCGTGATCCGCAGCATCGAGCGGCACTTCGGTGACGTTGATGATTTTTATTTTTTCGTTTTCCTGCATTTTTTCTGACATTCTATCCATTCCTGTTCTTGTTTTCCGCCCGGTAGTTATGCACACCCAATTTGTGCAAAAGGACAGATTTTCCCCATAAAATCTCCACAGGTTTTTATTTTTCCCCAAAAAATATCCTGTGTAAATCCTATTATATCACGCGGTGGAAAAAGAAAATAGCGTTTATTCTATCGGGCGGGTATAAAATTTGTGAGACATTTTTTGACAAATTTTATCCATCTTTTCGATGTAATTTTATATCTGTATAAAAAACTCTCTTGTAAGAAATTCTTTCATGCGCTATACTGTATAATAGATATTTGTATAAGAAAAATCAGTCGGAAAGGATGTTTCATCAATGAATCGGATGTTTAGTAGAATAGAGACCGGCTCCGGCGCACGCTGGGTCGAGGAAAAGGACGGGAAGGCCTATCTTTTATCGGCGGCACCCTTTCTCGGAGGAAAAGAGACAGGCGAGAGCCTTACGCTTGACGGGATCAGGCGTCTTGCGCCGTTTGACGGGGGAAAGATGATCTGCGTCGGAAAGAATTATTTTGATCACATTGAGGAGATGAAAGCCTCTTTCGGAGACGGTGTTCCCGAAAAGCCGGTCCTTTTTATCAAGCCTTCGACCTGCATCAATAACCCGGAGGGAGGTATCCCTTACCCCGCCGTTTCCAACCGCGTCGATTATGAGGGCGAGCTTGCCGTTGTCATCGGAAAGAAGATGACCCATGTAAAGGCGGAGGACGCGATGGATTATGTATTCGGTCTGACTGCCGCCAATGACGTGACGGCGCGCGATATTCAGAAGAGCGAGGGACAGTGGACAAGAGGAAAAGCCTTTGACCTTTTCGCTCCTTTAGGGCCGAAGATCGTGACCGGACTTTCGCCGGAAGGACTGACGCTGATCACAAGACTGAACGGCAAGGAACGCCAGCGTGGAAATACATCCCTTTTGATTCACGGCGTTCCCGAGCTTCTCGCATTTATCACCGAAGCGATTACCCTCCTTCCCGGCGACGTGGTTCTGACCGGAACGCCTGCCGGTGTCGGCGCGATGCAGAAGGGGGATACGGTCGAAGTCGAGATTCAGCCGATCGGCGTTCTGCGCAATCATGTTGTATAACGATCACATCGTATAAGGAGATAGGAAAGATGAAAGAAGTTGTGGTTCGGGGGCTTACCATTGGCTCGGGGCGTCCGAAGATCTGTGTTCCGATCGTCGGGCGGACAGAAGAAGAGATCCTTCAGGCGGGACGGGCGATCGTCTGCTGCTCGGCGAGAGGAGCAGATCTCTGCGAATGGAGGATCGACTGGTTTGACCGTGTATGGAACTTTTCCGAACTGGTGGAAACGGGTCGAAAACTTCGTGAAGCGCTTGGAAATCTGCCGCTGCTTGTGACCTTCCGGACAAAAAGCGAGGGCGGAGAAAGGGAATGCGATCCGTCGCGATATACCGAACTGGTGGTTAAGCTGTGCGCCGCGGAAATTGCAGACCTTGTTGATATCGAACTTTTTACCGGCGGATGCCGGGTGGCGGAAATGTCGGGCGCGGCGGCGCTGCATGGGATCAAGACTGTTTTTTCCAGTCATGATTTTGAGAAAACACCGCCTGAAAGCGAGATCATTGCCCGTCTCCGTCAGATGGAGGAGATGGGCGCGGACATTGCCAAAATCGCGGTCATGCCGAAAACCCCGGCTGACGTGCTTACTCTCCTTTCCGCAACGGAAAAGCGGAGCAGTGAGAGCGGGATCCCGCTGGTCACGATGTCGATGGGGGCGCTTGGCGCGGTCAGCCGTGTCTGCGGAGAACTGACCGGAAGCAGCATCACCTTTGGCTCGCTCGGACGCGCTTCCGCTCCCGGTCAGATCGGCGCGGAGAAACTTTTGCCGGTGCTTGAACTTTTCTCGATCGGGTAATCCTAGGTGAATGAGCGTCCCATTTTCAGCATATATTCTTCCTGACCGGAGACTCGGGATCAGGGAGGAGTGTGGCGGAATGGGAAAAACGGAGCAGAAAAGCGGATATGCCGCCGGTCTTACATCAAAAGAAGCGGCAGCGCTGCGGAAAACCTATGGAGAAAATACGCTCGGAAAGGGGAAAAAGCCGCATCCGTTCGCCGTTTTTGTCAGTCAGTTTAAGGATTTTCTGACGCTGGTGCTTTTGGGCGGAACGGCCGTCAGCGTCGCGGCGGGAGAGTACGCTGAGGCTGTTTCGATCGCGGTGATCGTTCTGCTCAACGGCATCATGAGCTTTGTTCAGGAATACCGCGCGGAAAAAACGCTCGATGCCCTGAAAAGCCTTGCCGCCCCGAAAGCAAAGGTATGGCGGGACGGGGAACTGGTTCAGCTGGATGCCGGGCTTCTCGTACCGGGAGATCTTGTCCGTCTGGAAGCGGGCGACCGCGTTCCGGCGGATGGGGCGGTCGCCGAATCCGCCGGACTTTCCGCCGATGAATCGATGCTGAGCGGAGAGTCGGTTGCTGTTCCGAAAACGGTCTTTTCCGGCAGTACGCTTCCGGAAAATGAACCCGACCGCCGGGATACCGTCTATATGGGAACGGTGATCGTATCGGGAAACGGTCAGATGACAGTCACCGCCACCGGAATGTCCACCCAAATGGGAAAGATCGCCGGGATGCTGTCGGAGATCCCGAATGAACAGACTCCACTTCAGAAAAGACTGGATCAGCTTGGAAAGTATATCGCGGTCGGCTGCCTGATTATCTGTGCACTGGTCGCGGGAACGGGTGTCCTGCGCGGGGAAGATATCCGCAGTATGCTGATGGTAGGGATTAGTCTTGCCGTAGCCGCCGTCCCCGAAGGACTTCCCGCCATCGTGACCATCTCGCTGGCGCTTGCCGTGCGGCGGATGGTAGCTAAAAATGCCCTGCTGCGCCGGTTATCCGCCGTTGAAACGCTTGGATGCGCCGATGTCATCTGCACCGATAAGACTGGAACACTGACCACCAACCGGATGGAGGTCACGGCGCTCTGGTGCGGAGGAAAGATGCTGATGACGGGGGACAAGGACGTAGGCCAGTTGTCCCGTTTTTCCGAAGGGAGAGAAGCGCTTACCGTTTTTACCCTTTGCAGCGACGTCAGCGAAAACGCTTCCGGTATCTATCAGGGTGACCCGACCGAAACGGCACTCTGTCGTGCAGCGGAGGGGGCGGGTCTGGTTCGGAGGGAATTGATGCGCGTATCTCCTCGAATCGATGAGATCCCGTTTGACTCGGTGCGCAAGCGGATGTCGGTCATTGTACGGAAAAACGGAGAACGTTTTTTGCTCTGCAAGGGCGGGTGCGACTGCCTGCTTGACCGGTGTAGCCGAATCCGGATGGGGGAAACGACCCTTCCGCTCAGTCCGGAGCTTCGAAAAAAGGTGACGGCCGCCTGTGAAGAGATGGCGGGAAAAGGACTGAGGGTTCTGGCCGCAGCCGAAAAGACGCTTGACGAGACCGATCGGCTGACGGAGGACGCGGAGCGTTTGGAGCAGGGAATGACCTTTTTAGGTCTGGCGGGAATGATCGATCCGCCCCGAAAGGAAGTCCGGGGTGCGGTTGCGCTCTGTCGGAGAGCGGGGATCCGTCCGGTGATGATCACTGGTGACCATCAGCTGACCGCCCGCGCGATCGCACAACAGGTCGGTATTTGTCAGGAAGGCGGAAAGATTCTGACCGGCCGGGAACTGGATCAGATGAGTGAGGAAGAGAGGCTTCGGGAGATCCCGCGCACCTCGGTTTTCGCAAGAGTCTCTCCCCGGCATAAGCTGATGATCGTCCGCACGCTCGGAAAGCTCGGCTCTGTTACCGCTATGACCGGAGACGGCGTTAACGACGCTCCGGCCGTTCGGGAAGCGGATATCGGCGTATCGATGGGAATTTCCGGAACCGATGTTACAAGGGAAGCGTCCGATCTGATCCTGATGGACGACAATTTCGCCACCCTTGTTTCAGCGGTTGAAGAGGGAAGAGCAATCTATCAGAATATCCGCGCATTTATCCGCTACCTGCTCGCCTGCAATATCGGCGAGGTGCTGACGATGTTTCTGGGAATGCTGATGGGGATGCCGGTGGTGCTTTCGCCGATCCATATCCTGATCGTCAATCTCGTGACCGACGGCCTTCCGGCGATCGCGCTTGGACTGGAACCGGCGGAAAAGGGCTTGATGGAAAAGCGCCCGAGAGGAAAAAACGAAGGGATTTTCGCCCGCGGACTGCTTGGAAAGATCCTTTTCCGGGGAAGCCTGATCGGGCTGACCTCACTTTTTGTATTCAGCTGCTTCCTCGCGGGAGGAGAGATCATACGCGCCCGGACGGCGGCGTTTGTGACGCTCGTTTTCTGCCAGCTTTTTCACGTCTTTGAATGCCGGAGCGAAACCAAACCGATCTGGAAAATGAATCCGTTCGGAAACATTAAGCTGATCGGAGCGGTGGGAATTTCTGCGCTGATTACGATTCTCTCCGTCTGGCTGCCTCCGATGAATACGATCCTCGGGACGGTTCCGCTGAAAGCCGGAGAGATGCTTTTTATTCTGGTCTGCGTCCTATTTGCACCGATCCTGTCCGCGCTGACCGACCGGCTTTGGAAGAATAACGCCAGAAGAGAACGCTCTGCCCGACTCGATCAGGAAATCGCCTGACGACCTTTTTGTACCATTCTTTGCGCACTTTCTGATCCAATAAATACAAAAACTATTGACAGAATACCTGATATGGTTTAATATTAGTATAAATAATAATCGTTTGATCTGCCCCGGCCGGTCAAACGGTGAGGGGTGAAGATCGGTATGCTGCTCAGGGAAATAAACACAGTTGATTGTAAGGATTATGGCTTGTCTGAAATAACACCGGAGAAATTTTTGAGTTCCTGCGAGCAGAACGGTACACCGGCTCGTGTGCAGACGATTTCGGCAGAGTCGGGGCTTTCATCGGTTTTCTGGCAGTATGAAGAGGATATCCTGATCGAACCGGTGAGCGGACGGGGACTTCTTTTTGTCCGAAGCGAAAATGAGGGGCGGGTGAGCCGCTATCTTCTGGATCAGACGGTCATGATTAACGGCGGCGTGCAGTTTTGCCTGATCCCGTATGAATGCCGGATGTCCTACCGATTGTACAGCGTTTCCGAGCGGAAGGTGATTCAGGTCTCGGAAGCTTTGAACGGAAGCGGATATTATCCGGAAATGAGCGTGAAAACACTTTATGCCGTCCGGCATCTGGAAAAGGATGAGCGCTATTGCTTCAAAAGCGAGGAAAACTCTTTCTGGGGACTGATTTATATCGAAAAGGGGCGGATGACGCTTCAGTTGGATGAAAAAAAGTATGATTTGGGCGAAAAGCAGCTGATGATCCTGCCGCCACATCAGACTCATCTCCGGAAAAACTCCGGAAAAGGGACATTGTACTTTATGGACATGACATTTGACGGAGAGTTTTTCCCCGATGGCACAAAGGAAGCGGTCGCCCACCCGGTTTACGCCGACCGGCAGATGCGTCAGCTGCTCGGAGAGATTCGTCGAGAGAACGACAGCGAAAGGTTGTTTGCCAACGAGATGATGTTCAGCCTTCTCGAACGTCTTCTGATTGTGGTTGCTCGGACGATCCGTTCGGATCGGATCTGCTCTGAGGTTCCGTCGTATCTTGAGCTTCCGTCGGATAATTCCTATATTTCGGCCTGCGAGGATCTGATCCGCAAGAATATTACCAGCCGCCCCACGCTCTCTGAGATTGCCGGTCAGCTGAACATTTCCGCGTCGTATCTCTCGACCCTTTTCAAGAAAAAGGTCGGGATGACAGTGTCCTGTTATGTTCGTCTGGTTCGGCTGGAAAAAGTCAAGGAGATGATACGCGCGGGTGAATATTCGATCGTACAGATTGCTGATATTTTAGGATATTGCAGTCCGACTTATCTTTCCAGTGAATTCAAGCAGCAGTTCCATATGTCGCCTAAAGAGTACGCTGCGCAATACCGCAGTGAACGTGAGCAGTTTGAATAAAAAGAAAACCGCCCATCTCCGAGGAGACGAGCGGTTTTTAGTTACGATAATCAGTCGTTAACAAAGGGGATGAGCGCAATGATACGAGCACGCTTTACAGCGACGGTCAGCTGACGCTGATGTCTTGCGCAGGTACCGGTTACACGTCTGGGGATGATCTTAGCTCTCTCAGACAGGACCTTGCGGCTGTATTTGCCAATGGTCTTGTAATCGATGTTCTCGACTTTATCAACACAGAAAGCGCAGACTTTTCTGCGGGGCTTTCTGCCACGGTTATTTCTTTCCATGAATCCAGGCTCCTTTCAGCAAAATTACGAAATCAGAAGGGGAGATCCCCATCATCGGTGTCTAATGATTCAAAACCGCCGAGGTTGCCAACCGACAGGTTCTGTCCGCGCTGGGGTTCCTCGAAACGGGGAGCCGCCTGCTGCATACCGCCGTTCCCGCCGTAGGAGGGTTCAGCAAAGGTATTTCCGCCGGAAGCGGACTGTCTGGAATCGGCAAAATAGGCCTGATCGACAACGACTTCATAAGCGGTGCGTTTCGCTCCGGTTTTATCTTCGTAGTTTCTCGACTGTAAGCTACCTTCAACGGCAATCATACGGCCTTTGGAGAAATAACGGGAGATAAATTCACCAGTCTGACGCCATGCGACACAGTTGATAAAATCAGCCTGCCGCTCACCAGAGCCTTTCGTCTGATAATTGCGGTCAACCGCAAGACGAAAACTCGCGACCGCGATGCCGTTCGGAGTCTGTCTCAGTTCCGGATCGGCAACAAGTCTGCCCATTAAAATAACGCGGTTTAACATCAGATAACCTCCGAATTATACTCTGGCGACAACCAGAGAGCGCAGAACGCCGTCAGCGATTCTCAGTCTTCTCTCAAACTCGTGAGGGAAAGAGGGAACGCTGTTGAAGGTATAGAGGACGTAGTAGCCCTCGGCCTCGTCGTTGATTTCGTAAGCAAGAGCTCTCTTGCCCCATTCGTCGGTAGATTCCAGCGTACCGTTGTCACGGATCAGCGCTGCAAATTTCTCAACCGATTCCTTGATGGACTCTTCGCCCTGCTTCATGCTGAAGATTACGACTGCCTCGTAGTTTTCATTCAGTTTTGCCATGGTATGAGCACCTCCTTTTGGTCTTTACGGCTCCGGAAACCTTACCGGAGCAAGGTAGATGTCCGGCGTTCTTCTTCACGCCGTAACAGATAATATTATATCAGAAAGCAAAAGGCCTGTCAACCCATTCATCAGCGAAAATGAGCGGCAAACCTTACGCTTTTTTGGTCACATAGTCTGATTATACTGCCCGCGGTAATGGGCGGGAGAAACGCCTTCGTGGTAAGTGAAATACTTGATGAACTGGTTGGCGTTTTTGAACCCCAGAAGTGCCGCAATCTCCTTGACGGGCGAATCGGTCGTTTTGAGGTATTCCTCGGCCTTTTTGATCTTCTGTTCGTTGATGTATTCTTTGAGACCGATGCCGAAATACTCCTTGAAAAGATAGGTGAGATAATCCGGGTTGTAGGAAAACTGCCGTCCGACATCCGCCGCGGTGATCGGCGTGGTGATCTGGCGGCGGATCCATTCGGTGATTTCCCGAAGGATCTTCGGGCTGCGCACCATCGTGCTTTTCTGGACGGCGGCCGTTTCGACCGCAAGAAGCATCGCGGCGTAATCGCCCGCTTCTTCCGGATAATTCTCCTTCATCGCAAGAAGCTGCTTGAAAAGGATCAGGGCACGGTCGTTTTCCGGCCGCACCTTACAGGAAACGGTAAGCCCGAACGGATCCGGGTCGCTCAGCACAAAATCCGCCCAGTAAAAAGAAATCTTCTCCCCGCTTGGGGTCATGCCCGAACGGCTGAGGTCGTCCGAAAGAAGGAGAAGGTCGCCGGGAGCGAGCTGATAGGCGGAAAGCCCTTCCTGAAGGGTCATTTCTCCGCGCAGCATATAAATCAGCCGGTAGCTTCCGCTTTTGTCGCGGGGATAGGCCCATCCCTTGCTGCCGATAAAGTACCCTGCCGAGAGGCAGTGAAAGGTAAAGCTCCCTTTTTCGGTTTCGATTCTCATTCTCTGCCGCCGTCCTTCCCGCATTTTCGTTACATACAGTATATCAAAATACCCACCAAAAAACAAGGCGTTTTCGGAAATATTTGCCAAAAACAGGGGCTTTGACGCGGATTATTCTCTTATATAATCAAACGCGATCCGGGGCGTTCCGTCGGAAACATAAATCGTTCCGCAGCTCTTGAATCCATAGCGCACAAGCGCGCGCTGCATCGGTAGGTTATTTTCATGTGTATCGGCCCGAAGATAGGGACAGATCTTGCTGCAAAAATCGAAAACGGCTTTGGAAACGCCGCGTGTTTTTCCATCGGACGCGATCCGGTGGATGGTTCCGTAGGAAGCGTCTTTCCGCCAGCTTCCGCCGGTGATGGATTGGTAAGTCGGCTCTTCGGTCAGGAGCAGCGCGAATGTTCCGCAGACGTTCTCTCCGTCTAAACAGACATAGCTGACCCCATTCTCATAATCGGCTTCCAGACTTTTCCTGTTGGGGTATCCGTCCGCCCACTGGGCGGGATTGCCGTGGGTGTGCATAAATTCCTTGGCGTGCTCATAAATTTCCAGAACGGCTTCGATGTCTTTCGGATCGGTTTTTCGGATGGTCATCATCTTTCGCCTCCGATCCCAAAAAGCCGGCGGGTATTTTCGGCGGCGATGTCGATCATCTCCTGCGCAGAGACGCCTTTGATCTCCGCCATTCGCTCAGCGACCGACTGGATCATCGGCGAACAGCTTCTTTTTCCTCTCCACGGTACCGGTGCCATATAAGGACAGTCGGTCTCGAGCAGAAGCTGTTCTTTCGGAACAACCGCACAGGCTTCGACCGGGTGCCGGGCGTTTTTGAAGGTGAGGATGCCGGTAAAGCCGATGTAAAAGCCCCATCCGGCGAGAATTTTTGCCGTTTCCGCCGATCCGGAGAAACAGTGCACCACGCCCCGGACATCAGTAAAATCCTTCAGGATCGAGAGGGTGTCCTCGGTTGCTTCACGGGCGTGGATAATGACCGGAAGTCCCATCTCCCGCGCAAGGGAAAGCTGTCTGGTAAAAGCGCGCTGCTGAAGATCGGGCGGCATCTCTTTCCAGTGATAGTCCAGCCCGATTTCACCGATCGCAACTGTTTTGGGATGAGCAAGCAGCGGACGTAGCCGGTCGATCCCGTCCTCGGAATATTCTTCAAGGTTTTCCGGATGGAAACCGGCGGCCGCATAAATGTGCGGATATTGCTCCGCAATTTCCACTGCCTTTTGCGACGATGGAAGGTCGTAGCCGACACAGACGGCGTTTTCTACGCCAAGCGAAGGAAGAGAGGAGAGAAGCTCTTCCCGGTCGGAATCGAAGGCCGAATCATTATAGTGGGCATGGCTGTCGAAAATGCCGTGATATTTTGAGGTAAAATTTTCAAGTTCTTTAATCATCTGTTGATCCTCATTTTGTATTCCTCGGCGGTCTGGGTATAGACCTTGACGCGGACGGAAGTGTTTTTCATTGGAGTGAAACGGTTCTCTTCGTGGCTGTAAGTGAAGCCGCATTTTTCCATGACCTTTCCGGACGCGGGGTTGCGGACGTCGTGGCAGCCCTCAAGAGAGACAAATCCGCGTTCAAGAAAGATATACTGCAGCATTTTCTTCATGGCTTCGGTGACCAGTCCCTTGTTCCACCAGTTCCGGCCGATGACATACCCGAACTCACCGGTCTTTTTCTCCTCGTCCGCTTCGACCAGCCCGACCGAACCTATTACATGGCCGGTTTCTTTGAGGACAATTGCCCACTGATAGGTGCCGAAAGTACCCACGTGGCTTGCCTTTGCGAAAGCGCTGCTTGCGTCCGGCGAGGTGTGGACGTTCCAGGTCACATATCGCGTGACCATCGGATCAGAAGCGTAGTTGTCGTAAATATCCTGTCCGTCGGTTTCTTCAAACCTGCGCAGGATCAGCCGCTTTGTTTCAAGAACCGGCAGGTTTTCAATGGTCATATGGGTTTCTCCTTTGCTTGGATGGTGGATGCGGATAAGGGACAGGCTCCACACCGGAGCGTGGAGCCTGCAATGATTGTTGATGATGTGGGCGGCTGGCGCGAACAAGTCCGCGGCAACTCGCCGCTTAGTGAATCCGGCTGCCTGCGGGAACCGAATCATCGACGAACATAACCTTAACGTCGTCCTCACCTGCGTCGGCAGCAAGGATCATGCCTTCGCTCAGTTCGCCTGCCAGTTTTGCGGGTGCGAGGTTGGCAACAAAGATGATTTTTCTTCCGGTCAGGTCTTCCGGCTTGTACCACTTAGAAATGCCCGAAAGAATCTGGCGGGTGCCCTGTCCGTCCTCAACCATCAGACGGAGCAGTTTTCTGGATTTCTTGAGCTTTTCACAGCTGACGACCTTGCCGACCCGGAGATCGATCTTTCCGAAATCGTCGATCGTGATCTCGGGGAGGAACGCCACGCCTTCCTTTTCTTCCTCGGCGGGCTTTTCCTCAGCGGGTGCGGAAGCGGCGGCTTCTTTGGCGGCCTGGGCGATCTGCGGCTCAACGATCTCTTTCTGGATCCGTTCCATCATCGCCTTCTCGTCGATTCTCGCAAACAAAGCTTTTGCTTCACCGACCGTTCTCGAAGGCGCAGAGCCAAACTGAGCAAGGCTTTCGAGCGTACCTTCGGGAGAACCAATCTGCGCCAGGATGGACGCGGAAGTGTCAGGCATAAAGGGTGCCAGCAGAGCGCCGATATACCGGATGGCCTCGATCAGGTTGGAAAGGACGGTCTTGAGTCTGGGAAGCTGCGCTTCGTCTTTCGCGAGTGCCCAGGGCGTCGTTTCGTCGATATACTTGTTGCTGCGCTGAGCAAGCGTAATGATCTTGCCGAGTGCATCAGCCGTATGGTAAGCGTCCATCAGCTCGTTGACACTCTTCGCGGTCGAAAGGGCGGTGTCCGCGAGGTCGCGGTCAAGGTCATTCTCAATCGCTGCTGCGTTGATCTCGCCGCCAAAATATTTGTTGACCATCGAGACGGTGCGGTTGACGAGGTTGCCGAGCGTGTTGGCAAGATCGGTATTGTACTTGGTGATGAAGGTCTCATAGGTGATGTTTCCGTCCTGCGCATAGGGCATCGACGAAAGCAGGTAATAACGAACGGCGTCCACGCCGAAGAGGTTGACCATATCGTCGGCATAGATAACGTTGCCCTTGGATTTGCTCATCTTATCAGCCGCAAACAGAAGCCACGGATGTCCGAGAACCTGCTTGGGGAGCGGAAGATCCATGCTCATCAGGAAGATCGGCCAGTAGATGGTGTGGAAGCGGAGAATGTCCTTGCCGATGATGTGGAGGTCAGCCGGCCAGAGCTTTTCAAACTGCTCAGAAGGGTGATCGGGATCATAGCCGATTGCCGTAATATAGTTGGTGAGCGCGTCCAGCCAGACGTAAACGACGTGCTTGGGGTCAAAATCGACCGGAATGCCCCATTTGAAAGAGGTTCTGGAGACACAGAGATCCTGAAGACCGGGCTTTAAGAAGTTGTTGATCATCTCTTTCTTGCGGGACTCGGGAACGATGAAATCGGGATTTTCGTCGATATACTTCATCAGCCGGTCGGCATATTTGCTCATCTTAAAGAAGTAAGCCTCTTCCTTGGCCGGTTTAACGGGTCTCCCGCAGTCGGGGCAGCAGCCGTTGACCAGCTGGGACTCGGTCCAGAAGGATTCACAGGGGGTACAGTACATTCCTTCGTACTCGCTCTTGTAGATGTCGCCCTTTTCGTACATCCGCTTGAAGATCTTCTGGACGGCTTTTTCATGGTAGTCGTCAGTCGTGCGGACGAAGTAGTTGTAGGAGGAATTCATCAGATCCCAGATTCTTCTGACCTCGCCGGAAATCTTATCGACGTGTTCCTTGGGGGTGATGCCGGCCGCTTTGGCCTTTTCCTCAATCTTCTGACCGTGTTCATCGGTACCGGTGCAGAAGAATACGTCATAGCCTTCCATTCTCTTGTGGCGGGCGATCGCGTCCGAGAAAACGATCTCATAGGTGTTTCCGATGTGGGGTTTGGCAGAGGTATAGGCAATAGCTGTTGTCATATAGAATTTTTTCTTTTCCATGCGCAGTTTCATCCTTTCAAAATAAAAAATCCCGTCCTCAACCAATCGCTGAAGACGAGATGTATTGTCCCGTGTTACCACTTCAATTTGCCGGTTCCTTGCGGAGTCGGCCTCTGCGGATGCGTCTGAAAGAGACATCCTTCTGCTGTAACGGGCAGTCCCGCCGCGCCCTTATTTTTTAAAACTCGGACGCATCAGCTGTCTGGCCAAAGCT
>JALEHK010000008.1 GCA_022770625.1 Oscillospiraceae bacterium
GAACGACTGCTCGCATCTCTACCTCGCGATTGCCGGAGAACTGGCGGCTGTGATCTGTATCGAAGATCCGCTCCGCAGCGAAGCGCCTGATGTGATTCGGGAACTGCGCCGTCTGGGGCTTAGCCGGATCGTCATGATGACTGGCGACAGCGAACGCACCGCCCGTGCGGTCGCTGCCCGGGTCGGCGTTGACGAATATTATTCGGAGGTTCTTCCGGAGGATAAGGCAAATTTTGTCCGCCGGGAACATGAGGCCGGACGCAAGGTCATCATGATCGGCGACGGCATTAATGATTCTCCCGCGCTCTCCGAAGCGGATGTCGGAATCGCGATCAGCGACGGTGCGGCAATCGCCCGCGAGATTGCCGATGTCACTATTTCGGCAGGGGATCTCTATTCACTGGTCACTCTTCGTGAGCTTGGAATGAAGCTGATGGGGCGGATCCATGAAAACTATCGGTTTATCATCGGCTTTAACCTCGCTTGGCATCAGCCTTAAGAGTATGACCGATCTTCTTCCGGAGGAACGCGTTCCGGGGGAACGCGATGGAATCATCGCCGCTGAGTAAGATCACCTTCGCTGAATAAATTTGTCCGAAAAGGACTCTTTTGTTTCTATTTGGAGCGGAAGAGTCCCTTTTGTTTTGCTATAATGATCTTGTTCTTAAAAGACGCCTCAAAGGGAACATCCTCATGGCGTTTCTTTTTTGGAAAGCAGTTACCTTATGCTAACTAAACCTTCGGGCAATTGCCCGCTCCTTTCCCAGGGAACGGGGTTTTTATCCGGTATTAGTTAGTTAATGCTAACTTATAAGACGGCAGTCCTGCGTTTCCATCCTCGCCGCCCCTTCGGTGGATGGAGTCCGAAAAAGAAAAGGCTCATCAGGAGAACATAAGACCTTGATTTTTTATGCGGCGGGTGGGTAAGGCCCGCCGCATAAAGAAGGGCACCATCAGAAAGGAATGAAAATCTATGAGCAAAATTGCAGTAGTTTATTGGAGCGGAACCGGCAACACCCAGTCGATGGCAGAGGCTGTCGCAGAGGGCGCCCGCGAAGCAGGCGCAGATGTTACCGTTTTCACAAGTTCCGAGTTTGACGGCGGTAAAATGGGCGAATTCGATGCGGTTGCATTTGGCTGCCCCGCTATGGGTTCCGAGGTCCTGGAAGAAAGCGAATTCGAGCCGATGTTTAACGGCTGTGAATCGGCTCTTTCCGGAAAGAAGATCGCGCTTTTTGGTTCCTACGGCTGGGGAGACGGCGAATGGATGCGCAATTGGGAAGAGACCTGCAAAGCTGACGGCGCAGTTCTTGCCTGCGAAAGCGTAACCTGCAACGATGCTCCCGACGATGACGCTGTTGTAGCCTGCAAGGCTCTCGGCGCTGCGCTGAACTGATCGAGGCCTATATCTTTCCTTTATAATATCTCTCACAGAAACGCTCCTGTCCGGCCTTTTCGGATGGGAGCGTTTTTACCTTCTCTCATCGGATTTTTTGCGCATATTCAAAAAAATATGCAAATCTGGTTGTTTCTTTCGTCGGAAGGTGTTATAATGAAGTCTGTAGCCATGCCCGCCTTTCGGCGGGCCGTCAAACAGAAACGGAGGGATTTTCATGCAGCCGAAAGTGAATCAAACTGCATCCAATATCAAGATTTCGGAAAGTGTGCTGGAAACGATCGTCAAGACCGTGATCGGAGAGATTCCCGGCGTTGCCAGACTCTGTACCCGTTCCAACTGGCCGCTTGACCGTATTCTCGACCGCCCCCAGTCGCACCGCGTCGTCGGAAAAGTCGATGGAGAAGCCGCACAGGTCGATGTTACGGTGGTGCTGGCGTATGGCTGTAAGATGAAGAAGGTATGCCTGGAAATTCAGGAAAAGGTCAAGGAAGCGGTTCAGGATATGACGGGGATCGCCGTCAGCCGCGTCAATGTCTATGTCGCCGATATCGTGCGCGCGGATACCGAATGATCTTTTGGGCAGCAGCTGAATAAAAATGGAAGGAATATATTCAATATGAAAAAACTGACCCGACATCAGATGAGAGAAAATGCGTTCATTCTGGTCTTTGAGCGGATCTTCAACGATGACCCGGCCTCCGAGCTGCTCGAAACGGCTCGGGAAAACGGCGAGATCACCATTACGCCCGAAGTCGAGAAGATGTTTTTAGGGGTCGTCAGCAATCAGACCGCGATCGATGAACTGATTGGCGCGAACCTCAAGAAATGGAAAATGGATCGAATCTCGAAAGTCTCGCTCGCGATCCTGCGGTTGGGCGTATACGAGATCGTGTATGATGATATCGACAACGATATCGTTGTCAGTGAATGCGTCAAGCTGGCGAGTGAATACGCTTTTGAGGACGATATTTCCTTTATCAACGGCGTATTGGGAAATATCGTCCGCGCCAGAAACGCATCGGCCGGAGAAAACTGATGGCACTTTTCCTGGGACTGGATACCTCCAACTATACCACCTCGATCGCACTTTATGACAGTACGGAAAAAACGATCCGGATGGAGAAAAAGCTTCTCCCGACCGCGCCCGGAGCGCTTGGACTGCGCCAGAGCGACGCGGTCTTTGCTCATGTCCAGCAGCTTGGGATTCTTTCTCAGCAGCTTTTTGCCGGAAGGGGAGAAGAACTTGCAGGCGTCGGCGTTTCGATCTTCCCGCGCCGGGCGGAAGGCTCGTATATGCCCTGTTTTCTGGTGGGGCAGATGGGCGCACAGCTGATCGCGTCCTCACGCGGGATTCCGATGTACACCTTTTCCCATCAGGAAGGGCATATCGCCGCAGCGCTTTTTTCCGCGGGGAAACTCTCTCTGTTAGAGGAAAGGTTTCTTGCGTTTCATCTCTCCGGGGGGACGACCGATGCGCTTCTGGTCGATCCGGGCGCTCCTGCAATGAATGTCGAAAATGTCGCGCACTCGCTCGATCTGAAAGCCGGGCAGGCGGTCGATCGGGTGGGGCTGATGCTTGGACTGAAGTTTCCCTGCGGCCCGGCCTTGACCGAACTGGCGCTCCGGTGCACCGATAAGATCAAGGTTCGCCCGACGATGAAAGGGGCGGACTGCTGCCTTTCCGGGATCGAGAACCAGTGCCGGAAGCTGCTGGACAGTGGGAAAAGCCCGGAGTACGTGGCACTTTACTGCCTGCGCTCGATCGAAGCGGCGCTGATCGCAATGACCGAGACGCTTCTTGATCGATATGGGAAGCTGCCGCTTGTTTACGCGGGTGGAGTCATGTCCAACGTCCTGATCCGAAAGACGATCGAACAGCGATTCGGCGGGTATTTTGCCGAGCCGGTCTATTCGTCGGATAACGCGGCGGGAATCGCGGTGCTGGCTGCCCGCGCCGCCGGAGAAAAGGTTTGAGCGGACGCTTCTTGACGAAAGGAAATTCCATTGAATGAAATCCTGACGGTCTCCCGGATCAACGGCTATCTGAAGGCGATGCTGGATGACGATATTCAGCTCAAAAGCATCTATATCCGCGGAGAAATCTCGAATTTTACCCATCACCTGAAAACCGGACACTTTTATTTCACCTTAAAAGACGCGCACGCTTCGATCAAGGCGGTCATGTTCCGAGGAAACGCTTCCCGGCTTCGCTTCCTTCCGGCCAACGGAATGAGCGTGATCATCTTCGGGAGCGTTCAGCTTTATGAGCGGGACGGGATCTGTCAGATCATCTGCGCTGATATGCAGCCGGACGGAGCGGGCGCGCTTTATATGGCGTTTGAACAGCTGAAAAACCGTCTGGCACAGGAAGGGCTTTTTGACCCGGAGCATAAGCGTCCGCTTCCGCCTTATCCGGAGAGGATCGCCGTTGTCACAGCCAAAAGCGGCGCGGCGCTTCAGGACATTCTCCATATTCTGGGCAGACGCTGGCCGGTGGCGGATATCTGCCTTTATCCGGCGCTCGTGCAGGGAGATCAGGCGCCCGCGTCGATCGTTTCAGCAATTACCCGTGCCGGGAACGATCACCCCGATCTGATCATCGTAGGGCGGGGCGGCGGTTCACTTGAAGATCTCTGGGCATTTAACGATGAACGGGTCGCGCGGGCGGTCTATAACAGCCCGGTTCCGGTCGTTTCAGCGGTCGGGCATGAAACAGATGTGACCATCTGCGATTTCGCGGCTGATCTGCGTGCGCCGACTCCCTCGGCGGCGGCAGAGCTTTGTTCTCCCGAGATCGGAAACGTCCGGCGGGAACTGGAAGGATACCGGGCGCTTTTCTCCCGGCAGATGCAGGAGCGGCTGACCCGGGATGAACGTATACTGGACGGGATCATAAAGCGGATGAAGGTCTCGTCGCCCGCTTCGCTCCTTGCACGGAGGGAAGAGAAGCTGGTCGATATCCGCAGACGGATGGAGACGGCGGTGATGATCCGGATCTCCGATTCGGAGAAGGTGCTGACTGCGGAAAAGCGCAGGCTCAGTGCCGCAAGTCCCGAAAAACGGCTGGATCAGAGCAGGACGGAACTGGAAACCCTCCGCCGCCGGTTGGATCGATCGATCGAACAGGTGATCGGCGGGAAAGAACGCGCGGTTTTGGAAAAGGCGGCGGCGCTCGAAGCACTCAGTCCGCTGAAGGTCCTTTCGCGAGGCTATACCCTTACGACCAAAGACGGCGCACAGGCTTCGGCTGCTTCTCTTTCGGAGGGCGACCGGATCACCACTCGCTTTTCCGACGGAACCGTTCAGAGCACCGTAACCGATATACAGCCATCCAGATAACGGAAAGGAAAAAGATATATGCCGGCAAAAAAAGCCCCTACATTTGAACAGGCGCTTGAGCGTCTGGAAACGATCGCTTCCGGGCTTGAGGACGGAAGCATGAGCCTTGAAGAGTCGCTCAAGGCGTATGAGGAAGGCGTGGCGCTGATTCGCGCCTGTGAAAAAACGCTCGCATCGGCCCGTCTTCGGATCAAGGATCAGGACGATCCCGCTTCCGAAAGTGCGCCGGACAAGTCCATCTGAAAATCAACCGCTGAAAGGTCTGAATGCGTGATGCAAAAGGTTTTTGAAGAAAAGCTCGCCGCTGTCAATACTCTTCTTTCCCGGCTTTTGTCTCAGTCGGAGGGGGAAGAGCATTCCCGTGTGCTCGAAGCAATGGAGTATTCCGCGTCTGCCGGAGGGAAGCGGATCCGTCCGCTTTTGGTGCTGGAATTTTGCAGCCTGTGCGGCGGAAGATGGGAGGACGCGCTTCCGTTTGCGGCGGCGATCGAGATGGTGCATACCTATTCGCTGATCCATGACGACCTGCCCTGCATGGACGATGATGATCTCAGAAGAGGGCGTCCCTCTTGCCATGTGCAGTTCGGGGAAGCGACTGCTCTTCTGGCAGGAGACGGGCTTCTGACTGACGCTTTCGAGACGCTGACGGGGGCGGAGCTTCCGGCTGAGCGGATCGTTCGGGCGGTTCAAATCCTTTCCGGGCACAGCGGCGTCCGCGGTATGATCGGCGGGCAGGAACTTGACCTTGAAAACGAAGGAAAGCCTGAGCTTCCGCTGTCTGTCTTGACTAAGACAGATGAAAAGAAAACGGCCGATCTTCTGATCGCGGCCTGCCAGCTGGGGGTCGCGGCCGCCGGCGGAACGAAAGAGGACTTTGCCGCCGCAGAGAAGTACGGATACGCGCTCGGAATCGCGTTCCAGATCGTGGACGATATTCTGGACGTGACCTCGACTCCGGAAGCGTTCGGCAAGCCGATCGGAAGCGACGCCGAAAACGGAAAGCCGACTTATGCTTCGATGCTGGGGCTTTCCGGCGCCAAAGAAGAAGCTGAAAAATATACCGCGCGGGCGCTTGAAGCACTGGCGCATTTTCCGGGAAATGAAGCGCTCATCTTGCTTACCCAATCCCTTCTCGGCCGAAACAACTGATCCCGGATCAAAGGAGGAAAACAGGTTTGTTTACCGCATTGCTTTCTAATACGGTCTTGTGGATCGCCGTTGCCTGCTGGCTGGCGGCACAGGTGCTCAAGGTCGTTTTTTACTCGCTGCGTCATCGTAAGCTGGCGATCGAGCGGCTGTTCGGGGCAGGGGGAATGCCCTCGTCCCATACCTCGACCGTCTGCGGACTGACGGTCGGCGTTGCCCGGATCTATGGGCTGAGTTCTCCGCTTTTCACCCTTTCTCTGGTCATGGCTTGTATCGTCATGTACGATGCGACCGGCGTCAGACGGGAAGCGGGAGAGCATGCGAAGCTGCTCAACCAGCTTTTGTTTTCCGATCCAGAGAAGATGACGCCTTCCCAGAAGGCACTCAAGGAATTTCTGGGACATACGCCGCTCGAAGTATTAGGCGGCGCCGTTTTAGGCATTGTGCTGGGGATGCTGATGCCGGTATGAGTTTATTGTAAGGAAGTTTGAACATGGAGCATTACCCCATACTGAACCAAATCCATTCTCCCTCGGACTTAAAAAAGCTCGACAACTGGGAGATCGGGCGGCTATGTTATGAAATCCGTCAGTTTCTGATCGAACACGTTTCCAAGACCGGCGGTCATCTTGCCTCCAACCTCGGAACAGTCGAACTGACGGTGGCGCTGCACCGGGTGTTTGACTCCCCGAAGGACTCGATCGTCTGGGACGTTGGGCATCAGAGCTATACCCATAAGATCCTGACCGGGCGGAAGGAGCGGTTTGATACTCTCCGCCAGCGGGATGGGCTTTCCGGTTTTCCAAAGCCGCATGAGAGCGAGCACGACGCGTTTGTCGCCGGGCACGCTTCGATTTCGATCAGCGCCGCTTATGGGATCGCCTGTGCCAACTGGCTGTCCGGGAACGATCATACGGCGATTGCGGTCGTCGGAGACGGCGCCTTCACCGGCGGGATGATCTATGAGGCAATCAACAATGTCGGGCGGAGCAACGTCCGGCTGATCGTTATCCTCAACCATAACGATATGTCGATCTCGCGCAATGTCGGCGCGTTTGCCCGGTATCTTTCGACCATCCGCGCCAAGCCCGGGTACCTGCATATGAAGCAGCGGGTCGAGTCGTTTCTGGATCATCTCCCCGTAATCGGCGCGCCGCTCAAACGTGCGCTCCGGCATTCCAAGTCGGTGCTGAAATATATCCTTTTCCACAACACCTTTTTTGAGGAGATGGGGATGGAATATTTCGGGCCGGTAGACGGTCATAACATTGCTCAGATGGAGCAGGTCATGGAGCGCGCCAAAAACCTCGGACGCCCTTCGGTCATTCAAGTCGAAACAATCAAGGGAAAGGGCTATTCGCCCGCAGAGGAAAGCCCCTCCGCCTATCATGGCGTTTCGGCGCATATGATGGATACGGAGGAGACGCCTGCCGCCGGAGAAAAGAACGGTATCGCCCCTCTCAGCTTTTCCGATGTTTTCGGGGAGGAGATGTGCCGCTTTGCCGCCAAGAATCAAAAACTCTGCGCGATCACAGCCGCCATGGCGGTCGGCACCGGACTGGAGCCTTTTTCCGAACAGTATCACGACCGGTTCTTTGACGTTGGGATCGCCGAAGAGCACGCAGTGACCTTTGCGGCGGGGCTTGCGGTCAAGGGATATCTGCCGGTATTCGCTGTCTATTCGACCTTCTTTCAGCGCTGTTACGATCAGCTTCTGCATGACGCGGCGCTGGAAAAGACCCATGTGGTTCTGGCGATTGACCGTGCGGGGATCGTCGGAGACGACGGAGATACCCATCAGGGTGTTTTCGACGTCCCGCTTCTGACCTCGATTCCCGGGGTGCAGATCTATTCTCCGGCTTCGTTTGAGGGGCTGCGGGAGGATCTGCGGCGGGCGCTTTATGAGGATACGGGGGTCGCGGTCGTCCGCTATCCCAGAGGAAAGGAAATGCCGGGGTATTTTGCATTCGGTCAGAAGGAAGATCACGTATGGTTTGACGGCGACCGGAGTTTGACGGCAATCAGCTACGGCCGGACAGCTGCGGCGCTTTATCAGGCGGCGGGAAAGATAGAAAATCCGCCGGAGTTGCTTCTGCTCAACCGGATCTGGCCGCTGGATGAAGAGATGCTTCGGGTGCTCGCCGAAAGGAAGCAGATCGTTATTTTCGAGGAGTCTGTCCGGAGCGGAAGCATTTCAGAACACCTCTTCTGCGCACTGAACGAGCGGGGATTCAAGGGGAAATGTACCATGGTCACACTTCCCGACCGGTTTATCAGTCAGTGCAGCGTCGATTGGGCGCTTGACCAATATGGACTTTCAGCTGAAAAAATCGAGGAAAAGATAAACGCTCTGCGCGGATAAAAAGGAAGGGAGAAATGCAGGATGTCTCAGCGGATCGATGCGGCGTTAGTTAGCCGCGGACTTTCCCCCAGCCGGGAGCAGGCTTCCCGTCTGATCCGGGCGGGACAGGTCACGATCAACGGAATCCCTGTCAAAAAGCCGAGCGAAAAGGCAGATGAATCGGATGCCCTCGCGGTCGTTGGGAGCGTCTGTCCGTTCGTCAGCCGAGGCGGGCTGAAGCTTCAGCGGGCGCTTGAGGTTTTCCCAGTGGAACTTGATGGAAAGACCTGCGTGGATATCGGCGCATCGACCGGAGGCTTTACCGATTGTATGCTTCAGGCGGGCGCTAAAAAGGTCTATGCGATCGATGTCGGCACCGGTCAGCTCCACCCTTCGCTCCTTTCCGATCCGCGGGTCGTGAATATGGAAAAGACCAACATTCGTTTCCTTTCGCCCGATACCTTTGAGCCGGTATCGTTTGTTTCAACCGACGTTTCCTTTATTTCGCTATCTCATGTTCTTCCGGTCATCGCGGGAATCTTAGCCCCGGGCGGGCAGGCGGTGGCGCTCGTCAAGCCGCAGTTTGAAGCGGGAAAGGAAAATGTCGGGAAAAAAGGGGTCGTCCGCGACCCGAAGATCCACCTTCAGGTCCTCAGACAGGTTCAGCGCTATGCGTCTGAAAGCGGCCTTACCGTTCAGGCGGCGGATTATTCACCCGTCCGCGGGCCAGAGGGGAATATTGAATATCTTTATTTTCTGGTTCATGCCGATGAGGAGCATTCCGGCGGGGTTTCGGATGAGACGCTGCGCCGGATCATACAGGATGCTCATGAGACGCTGTCCAAATGAAAAATGAAAGGGGAGTGACCGATGAAGCTGCTTTTGCTTCCGAATACCGAAAAGCCGAATATTTATGCCTGTGTCCGAAAGCTGCTCTCCCTTCATTTTGAACAGCCGGTCGAATTCTGGATGGACGAGCGGTTTGTTCCGTTTTTCCCCGAATGTCCGCTTCTTCATACCGGCGAGATCGGCGTGCTGATGAAAGAATGCGATATCTGTATCGTGATCGGCGGGGACGGGACGATCATTCATGGCGGAAAACTCGCCGCCCGGCATCATAAGCCGGTTCTCGGCATCAATCTCGGACATCTGGGGTTTCTGGCGACGCTGGAGAGCGATCAACTGGAACATCTGGGGTATCTGCTGACCGGAGAATATACGACCGAAGAGCGGATGATGCTCTCAGTCACGCTCGTGACTCCGTCCGGGAGCCGGCACTGGGAAGCGATGAACGACGCCGTTCTGTCGAAAGGCGGCCCGGAGGGGCATATGGTCGAGCTTCAGGTTCTTGCCCGCGGGCGTCCGGTCGGAAGCTACCGCGCGGATGGTCTAATCTTTTCAACGCCGACCGGTTCGACGGCTTATTCGCTTTCGGCGGGCGGGCCGATCATCGATCCGTCGCTGGAGTGCATCGCGATGACGCCGCTTTCTCCTCATTCTCTTTTCAGCCGCCCGATCCTTTTTGACGATCAGAACTGTCTTTGTGTCTATCCGGTTGGAAGCGGGAACGCTTATTTGACGATCGATGGAGAGGAAAGCGTGTCGATTGGGCCGCAGGATCGTCTTTATATTGAAAAAAGCGATCTTTTCGTTCATTTGATCAATCTGACCGGAAAGTCGTTTTACGATGTCCTGAACGAAAAACTTATCTGGCGCAGCCGAAAATAAAGAAAGGAACGAATGTTATGTCCGTTAAATCCATTCGCCTTCAGAAGATCCTGGAGCTGATTGACAAAAAACGCATCGACACGCAGGAACAGCTCCAGCAGATGCTGAAAGAGCAGGAAGGCATCCAGACGACCCAGGCCACCATTTCCCGCGACATCAAAGAGCTTGGCCTTGTCAAGATCTCGGACGGGGAAGGAAACTATTATTACGCATACGGTCACCGCAGCAGCGGGAGCCTTGAAAAAAAATTTCACGCGGTTTTTGTTCAGTCGGTCATGAACGTGGACTATGCCGGGCATATCGCCTGCCTGCGCTGCCACACCGGTATGGCCAACGCGGCCTGCGCGGCGCTGGATACTATGGGACTTGATGGGATCGTCGGTACGCTTGCCGGAGATGATACGATCTTTATTCTGATGCGCAGCGAGGATCAGGCAAAGTTGATCACCGAGCAGATCGGGAAGATCCTTGACGCCCGCTGACGCTGAAAATCGTACCGCTGAGAAAAGGAGGACGGCGGATGCTCTGCCAGTTATATATTGAAAACCTTGCCGTCATCGAAAAAGCGGCGATCGATTTTTCATCCGGTCTGACCGTTTTTACCGGCGAGACGGGTGCGGGAAAATCGATCGTGATCGATGCGATCAACGCCTGTCTCGGTCAGCGGGTCGGACGCGAAACCGTTCGGACGGGTGCGAAAAAGGCACTTGTTATCGCTTCCTTCTCCGATATACCGGAAAAGGTAAGCGAACTGCTGCGGGAAAACGGATATCCGGATGAAGAGGATACCCTCGTGATCCAGCGAGAGATCTCTGCTGACGGCGGTTCGACCGCAAGAATCTGCGGGCGGCCGGCGACGATCGGTCTGCTTCGGGAGATCGGGCAGTATCTTCTGAATATCCATGGTCAGCATGATAACCAGATCCTTCTTTCCGCTGAACGTCATCTTTCGATCATCGATGCGTTCGGCGATCTGGAACCGATGGCGGAAGCCTATCGTGCGGAGTTTGAAAAGTTGCGCGGGCTGCTTCGAAAGATGAAGCTGCTTTCGGTCGGAGAGGATGAAAAACGGAGGCGGGTCGAGCTTTTGACCTACGAGATCGAAGAGATCGAAAAGGCTAAGCTCTCGCCCCGGCTGGAAGAACTTCTGACCGAAAAATCCCGCCGGATGCGGGAAAGCGCCAAAGCCACCGAAGCACTCGGAGAAGCCTGCCGTGCGCTTGAGGGGGAAGAGGATATGCCCGGTGCCTGCGACCTGTTGTCCGACGCGGCGGGGGCACTTGAAACGCTGAAAGAATTCCAGGACTTTGCACCGCGGGCGGAAGCGCTTGAAAATCTCCGGCTGGAGCTTTCCGAGATTGCGTCCGGTCTTTCGGAAAGCCTTCAGTCGATCGAGTACGACCGCTCGGAGGCGGACGCCGTTGAGCGCCGTCTCAGACAGATCACCCGGCTCAAATCCCGGTACGGCGGAAGCGTCGAAGAGGTGCTTGCCCATTGTAAAAAGGCGAAAGACGAACTGGAAAGCATCTCTTCCCAGAAGGAAAATCTTGCGGCCGTGACCAAAGAAGCCCGTGCGCAGAAGGAAAAGACGGCGGCGCTCGCCTCCGAACTGACCGAAGCGCGGATCGACGCGGCTGTGCGGTTTGCCCACACGATCGAAGAGGAAGCACGGTCGCTCGAGATGCCCAATCTTCGGGTCGAAACTTCGTTTGCGCCCTGTAAGCTGTGCAGCATCGGCAACCATTCGGCTGAGCTTTTACTTTCCGCCAATCTCGGCGAACCGCCCCGTCCGATCGCAAAGATCGCGTCCGGCGGCGAGCTTTCGCGGATCATGCTGGCAATCAAAAGTGCGCTTGCCGATAAGGACAATATTGGTACGCTGATCTTTGACGAGATTGATACCGGCGTCAGCGGAAAGGCCGCACAGAAGATCGGGCGGAAGCTGCAAAAGATCGCTTCCCACCGTCAGGTGATCTGTGTTACCCATTCCGCACAGATTGCGGCGCTCGCAGATCAGCAGCTTCTGATCCGCAAATTGACTTCCGACGGGCGCACCTACACCGAGGTTCTGCCACTGGAAGGGGAGGAACGGGTCAGGGAAGTTGCCCGGATCTTCTCGACCGATCATGTAACCGACCTGATGCTCCGGACGGCGCGGAGTATGCTGGAAGAAGGCAAAAGGCCGGTTACTGAGTAACAACCGCCCGAACACGTTTATCCTGCCGTATAAACAAAGCCACAACCTATTGACAAAAAGGAGAGATCATCAACTTGGACAGTCCGATTATGCCGCTTGGGATATTATTATGTCTTGCACTGTCTGCTTATTTTTCATCGACTGAGACGGCGCTTTCCAGCGTCAGCCGCCCCCGGCTGAAATCGCTGGAGGAAGCGGGGGAGAAGCGTGCGAAAACGGCCATTGCGGTCGTCGATCAGTACGACAACGCCCTTTCCGCCATTCTGATTGGCAACAATATCGTAAACATCACCGCCTCTGCCCTGGGTACAGTTTTCTGTACGGATATTTTTGGAGCAAGTTTGGGCCCGTTAATGTCCACCATCATTATGACGCTGCTGGTTCTGACTTTCGGCGAAATCTTTCCGAAGTCGATTGCCAAGGAAAATTCGGAAAAAATCGCACTCATGTTTGTTGGGCCGCTTTCCGTTCTGATGCGGGTGTTAAAGCCGCTGATCTGGCTGTTTGTCAAGCTCAAGGCTCTGGTGGTCGATCGCTTCCGGAAAGATGAGGCGGCGCCGACCGTAACGGAAGATGAGCTTCGGTATATTATCGAGGAGACCGTCGATGAGGGCGTTCTTGAGAAGCACGAAAGCGAATTGATCCAGTCAGCTCTTGAGTTTAACGATACAACGGCGGGCGATATTCTGACGCCGCGCGTGGACGTTACCGGCGTGGAACTGAACGATTCGGTTCAGGAGGTCGCCGGGGTTTTCCGCTCGATGCGGTATTCGCGGCTGGTGGTTTATGAAAAGACGATCGATTCGATCGTCGGTATCGTAACGCTGAAAGATTTCTTCTCCGCTTACCTTCAGAACAAGGAATTTTCTCTCCGCTCGATCGTGCAGGAGGTTATGTTTGTTCCGCCCGGCAAGCGCATTTACAGCCTGCTTAAAGAGCTTCAGAAGAACAAAGCTCAGATTGCGGTCGTTGTCGATCAGTACGGCGGCACACTGGGTGTTGTTTCATTGGAAGATATTCTGGAAGAGCTGGTCGGCGAGATCTGGGATGAGGACGAGGAAAATACGAGCCTTTATACTCAGGTTTCTCCCGGCGTATGGGATGTGGACGGAGAGATTCACATCGAGGATCTTCTGAAAGAGATCGCACCCGATATCACCATCCCCGAAGAGCACCCGGTTACGCTCAGCGGCTGGGTGATCGAGCAGATCGAACGGATCCCCGAAGCGGGCGAGACCTTTACCCTTCAGGGACTGGAGATCCGGATTCTTTCGATGAAAGAACACGTCATCCAGAAAGCGTGCATCCGCCGCCTTCCAGAGGCAGAGAAAAAAGAGGAAAAAGAAGAAAAAGAAGAATAAGTAAGCAGGCTCTTCGGGAAGATTTTCCGGAGAGCCTGTTTTGCTTATTTACTTTTTTCAAATGCCTCTTTCAGCGTCAATAGTGCTTTTTTCTCGATCCGTGAAACGTAGCTGCGGCTGATGCCGAGACGGCGGGAGACCTCCTGCTGGGTGAGCGGGCGATTCCCGAAAAGTCCGTATCGATGGGTAAGAAGCTGCTGCTCCCGCGGGGGAAGCGTCCGGATCAGCTCCATCAGCCGTTCCACATCCAACTGCCGGTCAATCAGTTCACCAATATCCGTTTCGTCGGCCAGAAGATCGCCGATGGTGAGCGGGTTTCCGTCCCGGTCGCTTTCGATCAGATCGGAGAGGGAGACGTCCCGCGCGTTTTTACGGGATGCACGAAAATACATCAGGATCTCGTTGGAGACGCACTTGGCGGCGTAGCTGGAAAAACGGATATTCTTTTCGGAAGAAAAGGTTTCGATGGCTTTGATCAGCCCAATACACCCGATTGAGAAAAGATCGTCGCCCCGACCGGCATTTTCCCCGCGGGCGTATTTACCGGCGATATGCGACACAAGGCGCAGGTTATGCTCAATGAGCGTATCCCGCGCCGCTTTTCTTGCTTCCGGACTTTCTTCCTTCATAATCCGGAAGTTTTCCGCTTCCTCTTCACGGGAGAGCGGGCGGGGGAAAACCATCTTTCCGCCCCGTTCGGTATGAAGTGCGAGAAAAGGAAACTGTAAAAGCAGCTGTAGCAGCCACAGCATCTCTAAATCCCTTCTTTCCGAAAGTTTTCGCATAAAAGGGTATGCCGGATCGGCTGTCCCATATGCGGATCATTATGATTTATATAAAAAGTTTTTTCTTGTCAATGAAAGGGAAAAAGCCTATAATAATAGAAACAATGGCTTGAAAGGAGAATCTTCTTATGCAAATTTATTATCCGAGCTGCAATTTTACTGCCGCAAGTCCGGAAGCCGCCAAAAAGATCCGCGCTTATCTTTCGGAGCGGATGCCGGTTGCCGGATGTTGTCGTTTGGATCAGAAATACGACGGGGAAGAGGCTATTTATTTTTGTCAGGCCTGCCGTCAGACGCTGGAAGCGAGAGCAGAACAAAACGGTCAAACACTTCAGTCGGAAAATCTGTTTGTTTATTTGACGAAAGATCGGCTTTTCCCATGGCCGGATTATTCAGGCCTTACAGTTAACGTTCAGGACTGCTGGCGCGATCGGGAACACCCTGAGATTTTTGATGCGGTAAGGCTGGCACTTCAAAAGATGCATATCGAGGTTCATGAAATTGATGAGATTCGCGAAAAAAGCAGATTTTGCGGCAACCTCCACTTTGAACCGTCCAAGCCTGAGAACATCCGCCTGATGCAGCAGTATGACGGGCTTCCGATTGAAAAGATGCCGCCGGAAGTGGAAAAAGCGCTGATGCGGGAACAGGTTGAAAAGTATACCGAAAAGCTGACCGTTGCTTACTGCAACCGCTGTCTGCGCGGAATTCGTACTGGCGGGGGAAAAGGCGTACATCTGCTCGAACTGGCGGTCGGCACCTATAACGGTTGAGAATTTTATTGTCAATTGCCTTCACGACTTATTTATAATTGCCCATCTTCTATTCATATTTCATGCAAAATTTGTTTTTATTTCACTGCTTGAAGGCGCAATTTTTGCGGACTATACTATAAACAGACGTTGAACCAGTACCTTGCGGCTACTGCTTCAGCGCAGGGTATTAGTATTTGAAAGGAAGCAGTTTTATGTTTGGTTTTCATGCGGAAAAGCTCGTTAAGGAAGGAAAATGGGATAAGCTGGAAACGGTAGCCGGAAAGGGCGACGAAGAAAAGGATCTTCAGATCGTAGCGGCTTGTGCCGGTTCTCAGGAGGACGGTGCGTATAATCTGCTGATCTCGATTCTTGACAGCGGCAGTGAAAAATGCAAGCTGGCGGCCGTTAAGGCGCTGGGTGAGCAGGGACGTGCAAGCGCCGCTACCCATTTGATGCATCTGCGCGATACTCATGGTGACAATGCGGAGATGATGCAGGCACTCGACGAAGCGCTTGAAAATATTCATAAGCACGGACATCAATAAGCAAAATAAAAAGGCTGTGCGGCTATAAAAAAGCCGCACAGCCTTTTTTATTTTGCTGATTTGTTGACGACGCTGCCGAGCAGCTTATCAGTCAGATGCTTGTTGAAAAAGGAAACGATCGGTCCGAGTCCGAACGCGGCGCAGATGGTGCCGATCCCAAGAAGCCCTCCGGCAAGGAAGGTGATCAGCGCACACAGCGCATCGGTACCGATCCGGCACCAGAAATAGGGGAGCTTCGGAAACCGTTCAGTCAGGATCAGAGAGAAACTGTCATAGGGGGAAGTCCCGACCTGCGGGCGCTGGTAAAGGGAAAGCCCAAGACTGGTGAAAATGACGCCGATCAGCATGACCGGAAGCTGTAACCAAAGCCCGGATGGGGAAAAATGAACCGCATCCCAGACCATGTTCCAGAAAGAAACGATGTATCCAAGCCCCAGCATATTGACGATCGTACCGGGGCCGATATATTTCCGTCCGAAGATCAGAAGCAGGACGAAAAGTCCAATGCTGACCATTGCAAAAAAGGTTCCGAAGGGGATTCCGATCCGTTCGGCTAAAATCATCAGCATCGCGTCATAGGCGTCGTTTCCAAGCCCCGAGAGCTTAAAAAGGCTGACGCCCATACCGAGAAAGATATTGCCTGCGACCATGACCGCCACCCGCTTGAGATAAGCGGGCGAGGTAAATGTTTTTATATCCATAGCCGTACCTCAGTTTTTCGAGAAGTCGGCCAGACGAAGGTCGGGATTTTTCTCTTCCGCCCAGCCGATGTTCCACTGAGAGGAGAAGAGGAGAAGAAGGTGGCCTTTCAGATCCTGAACAACCTTGGTGTCGCTGGTCAGCGAGAGAGAATGGATGTTAAAATCCTCTTCGTCATTTTCCACCCAACGGATCAGCGAGTATGGAAGCGAATCCATCCGGATATCGACGTTATACTCGTTTTTCAGGCGGTACTGAAGGACTTCAAACTGAAGGACGCCGACAACGCCGACGATGACTTCTTCCATGCCGCGTCCCGGCTCCTGGAAGATCTGGATGGCGCCTTCCTGCGCAATCTGGGAGATGCCTTTGACAAACTGCTTGCGTCCCATCGTATCGATCTGGGTGACGCGGGCGAAGTGTTCCGGCGCAAAGGTCGGGATCCCCTCGAACTGGATCTTCATGCCCGGCGAGCAGAGGGTGTCGCCGATCGAAAAGATACCGGGGTCAAAGACGCCGATGATATCGCCGGCGTAGGCCTCTTCGATGATCTCACGATCCTGAGCCATCAGCTGCTGCGGCTGGGAGAGCTTGATCTTTTTGTTGTTTTCCTGAACATGGCAGACCTCCATGCCTTTGGTGAACTTACCGGAGCAGATACGGATAAAGGCGATACGGTCTCGGTGCGCTTTGTTCATGTTCGCTTGGATCTTAAAGACAAAAGCGGAAAATCGCTCATCGAACGGATCGACGATCCCTTCGGACGTCGAGCGGGGAAGCGGAGAGGTCGTCATCTGTAAAAACTCGTGCAGGAAAGGTTCTACACCGAAGTTGGTCAGCGCCGATCCGAAGAAAACGGGAGAGAGCTTTCCGTGACGGATCTTTTCAAGGTCAAATTCCTCCGCCGCTCCGTCCAGCAGTTCGACGTCCTCACACAGCTTTTCGTAAAGCCCGTCGCCGATCACTCCGCGCAGCCGCTCGTCCGAAAGGTCGATCTCTTCGCCGCGGACGTCCTTCTGGCCATTGGCGGTTCCGGAGCCGGTAAAATGGATGATTTCGTTTTTGCGGCGGTCGTATACGCCCTTGAAATCTTTTCCACAGCCGATCGGCCAGTTGACCGGGTAGGTCGAAATACCGAGTTCCTTTTCAATTTCATCCAGTAGATCAAACGGATCGCGCGCTTCACGGTCCATCTTGTTGATAAAGGTAAAGATCGGGATGTCCCGCATGACACAGACCTTGAAGAGTTTTCTCGTCTGCGCCTCGACGCCCTTCGCGGCGTCGATGACCATGACCGCCGAATCGGCCGCCATCAGCGTCCGGTAGGTGTCCTCCGAGAAGTCCTGATGCCCAGGGGTATCGAGGATGTTGATGCAGTAGCCCTCAAAGTTAAACTGCATGACCGAGGAAGTGACCGAAATACCGCGCTGTTTTTCGATTTCCATCCAGTCAGAGGTTGCGGCGCGGGCATTTTTCTTTCCCTTGACTGCGCCGGCCAGCTGAATCGCCCCGCCGTAAAGCAGGAACTTTTCGGTCAGGGTTGTTTTACCGGCGTCAGGGTGGGAGATGATCGCAAAGGTGCGGCGTTTTTCTATTTCTTCACGCAGGCTAGCCAAGGTTGATTCCTCCATATAAAAAGTCTTTGTTCCGTGATTGACATACTTCCTTATTATATCATTTCCGAAAGGGCTTGGCAAGCGGAGGAGTGTGGAAAAAAAGAGGGTTTGCGCCGCGGTAACTATGCAAAAATCCGGCAGGATCAGTCATTTGCTTCCCGGGCGGAAGATCAGGGAGACGATCACTCCGAAAACGATCGCCGCCGTCAGTCCGGACGCGGCGGCAGAGATACCGCCCGAAAAGATCCCGATCCAGCCCGCATCGTCAACGGCCTTTCGGACGCCCCGAGCCAGAAGCGCACCGAAACCGGTCAGCGGGACGGTCGCGCCCGCCCCGGCCAGCTCGATCAGCGGCTGATAAACGCCGATCCCGCCGAGGATTACTCCCGCGACCACATACGCTACTAAAATCCGCGCGGGGGTGAGCTTGGTGTAATCGATTAGAAGCTGTCCGACCGCGCAAAGGCATCCGCCGGTGAGAAATGCAAGAAGAATCTCTTTCAGCATCCGTTTTCCTCCTTTCTTTCACAGCGGCGAAGATGGACAAGATGCGCGATTCCGGGGATCGAAAGTCCCTGTTGAACCATGGTCGGAGAAAAAAGCGCGCCGGTCGCAAGAAAGAGTACGTTGGAAAGCCGTCCTGCACGCAGTTCGGGAAGGATATAGGCGGAGAGGACGCTTCCGCAGCATCCGGCTCCCGATCCGCCCGCATGAACGTCCTGATGCTCCCGGTCAAAAAGCAGCAGTCCGCAGTCGTTATGCCGATCCCCGATCCGGATATTCTGCCGTGCAAGGAGCGAGTAAAGAAGTTCGCTTCCGATCTGACCGAGATCGCCGGTAAAGATCCGGTCGTAGTCCTGTGGCGCGGTCGAGGATTCCCGGAAATACCGCATGAAAAGCGCCGCCGCTGCCGGAGCCATGGCCGCGCCCATATTGTTGGCGTCTCGGATGAGCGGGTCCTGAATGATCCCGGCCGAGGCGTGAACCAGTTCTACCCAGACCGTTTCGTCCAAAGGAAGGTCCTCTTTTTTCCCAAGGATCACCGCCGCCGAAGCGGTCGCTGTCCACTGGGAGGTCGGGGGACGCTGAGAACCGTATTCGAGCGGGAAACGGTACTGCCGTTCAGCTGAGCAGAAATGGGAGGAGGCGGATACCGCCGCTTTTCCGGCAAGTCCCGCGTCGATATAAACGCCCGCCATCAAAAGCCCTTCCGCCATTGTCGAGCAGGCTCCGTATAGCCCGAGATAGGGAACGCCCAGCTCCTTCAGCCCGTAGCTGGAGCCGGTGCACTGGTTGAGCAGGTCGCCTGCAAAGATCAGATCTAGATCGTTTCTTTTGACATGGGCTTTTTGAAGCGCCGTTTTCATCGCCAGCTGCTGCATCCGGTTCTCCGCCTGCTCCCAGCTTTTTTCCCCGAAAGTATCGTCTATGTCCAGAAAATCAAATCCTTTTCCAAGAGGGCCGTTTCGTTCCTTCTCTCCTCCGACAGCAGCGGAAGAAAGGATGACCGGGCGCTTCTCAAAAAGATAGGTCGACCGGCCGAGCTTTTTCGCCATATTTTTCCTCCTTATCCCTGCATTCCGCCCTGCCCGATGAGACAGAGGATGATCCCGTAGCACCAGGAGGCGGTGACGCCGTAAACGATGACCGGTCCGGCGATCGCGAACAGCTTGACCCCCGTTCCGAGGATGAGTCCTTCGCTCTTGAATTCAAGCGCGGGGGAGACGACGGCGTTGGCAAAACCGGTGATCGGGACGAGCGTTCCGGCACCGCCGAGCTTTGCAATTTTATCGTAGACGCCAAGCCCCGTCAGCAGCGCACTTGCTCCGATGAGTGTGACCGAGACCATCGCCGCCGCCCAGTCGGCGGTCAGCCCCATCCGCTGATAGAAAAGCAATAAAAGTTCTCCGATGGCGCAGATCCCGCCGCCGATCAGAAAGGCAAAGAAGAGATTTTTACCGGCCGGAGAACCGGGCGACGCTTTTTTGACCATCTGCGCATAGGTTCCCGTATCCGGAAGCTTTTTATCCATTGTTTTCATCATCCTTTCGGTTTTTTAGAAAAGTATGCGTTTTTTTCTGCGATTTTATGCGGAAAAAATCTTGCAATCTTTTTGCCTGACTGGTATAATAAAAATGTACTTCGTTTACAGAAAGGAGCGGCTCGATGGATTATATTGATAAACAGCTTGTTCAGCTTTTGTGCAAAAATGCCCGGACGCCGCTGAAAACGCTGGCGGAAACGGTCGGCCTATCTTCACCGGCGGTATCGACCCGTATCGCCCGGCTGGAAAATACCGGCCTGATTACCGGTTACAGCGCCCGCATCAGTCTCCCCGCAGCCGGATGCCCGATCAAGGCGTATGTTTCGCTCGAGATCCTTCCGGAACAGAAGCCGGAGGTGCTGGACTTTATCCGCGGATGTGCAAACGTTCTGGAATGTGACTGTGTGACCGGAGCGTATTCGCTGATCATAAAAACGGCGTTTCCTCATACGGAGGATCTGGATCGTTTTATCGGCGACCTTCAGCACTTCGGCCGGACACAGACACAGATCGTTTTTGCAAACTATCTTCCCCCGAGGGAAGCGCCGGTTTCCGATTGAACCCAATGCCCGAACCCAATGCCTGAACCCAATGCCCGCAGGTTTTTCAAGGAAAATCTGCGGGTGTTTTTATTTGTTTTGGAGAAAAATTAAAATACATATATAGGTTAAAATTTGAATGAGGAAATATTATTGTTGATAAATATTAATTTTAGTGTTATACTTTTCTTTGTACAGAGGCGGAAATTACGCCGAATGATGGAGCATCGTTTTCACCTGTATACGCTCGGTATGGTTCTTTTTCTTATCCAAAAAGGCTGTGTCGAAAAAATTTGTATGTGTAAACCCATTCGATAAGTTGCACGACAGATTGCTAAAGTTTACCGGGATATTTTTGGTAAAACCGATGAATTACAGGGTTAATATCTTGCGAAAAGCTCTTCTGCGTGCTATCTTAAAAGAAGGGAGGCGTATCGCTTAGTCAAAGAAGCAGAACGTTTTTTCTAACTTCAAATGAAAAAGGCAAACCTTTCAAAAGAAAGGGACGCAAAGCTAAGGGGACTAACTCCGGGTTTCCGGACAGGTCAGCCCGGCCGCCATTTGTTTGTCCAACTTATTTTATGTAAGGAGAATGAACAATGGCCATGAAGAAAAACTGGTATAAGGGAATTACGGCGACCGTTATTGCGGCCGCTATGGCAGGAGCGGCTTTTTCCGTACCCGCCTTTGCAATCGATTACGACTTAAATTACGGTGATGTCCAGGTCGGAACCAACAAGGACGGAAGCGTATGGAGCGGTCAGACGCGGGATAACGGCGAGACCTATTTCCATTATGAGAAAAAATCGGAATCGAACGAGTACGAAAGGATCAACGGTAAATATCAGCATACCAATCAAGGCGAAGTCGATAAAAAATTGAACGTCTCTCAGGGGACAATCGAGATCGCC
>JALEHK010000017.1 GCA_022770625.1 Oscillospiraceae bacterium
CAGCAGGGTGTATCCGGTACCGACAAGGAAGAGGTTCGGATATCTCTGGAGTACCTTCCAGATGTTTTGAATAATGGTCAAGACCTCAAACTCCCTTTCTGAAATTTAATGCTGCGGAGCGAAGCTCCGCGGACGCTATCGAGTTTTGCTGTGCAAAACACAATCATGTAGAATCAAATGCTGCGGAGCAAAGCTCCGCGGACGCTGCCGTGTTTGCCCTTAACGGGCAAACACAATAATGTAGAATCAAATGCTGCGGAGCTTCGCTCCGCGGACGCTATCGAGTTTTGCTGTGCAAAACTCAACAAGGTAGAATCAAATGCTGCCCAAAAGGATAAAACAGTACAATGCAGCTTCCGGGATAAACGCTGGAAGCTGCATATCTGCCTTTGCTCTTTAACGGATACAGGAATGATTATTCGTTGACTTCGATGCCGAGCGATCTTGCAAGCTCAGTAGCCTCGGCCTTCCAACCGGAGTAGAGATCCTGCTCGTTGACTTCAGCCAGTGCTTTGTTGATTTCAGCAACCAGAGAAGTTTCACCCTTCTTGCACAGGATGATGTTGCCCTGGCTGGTGTAATCGAAGTACCAGTCTGCGATCGCGAGATCCGAGTTCTTTTCGGCATACAGTCTCGCCTGGTCGCCCGAGCAGGCCAGACCGTCGATCTTCTGGTTCTGAACCATCAGAACGCCGTCGCCCAGCGTGGAGACCAGTTTGATGGTTGCGCCGGGGAGCTGTTCCTCGGTCAGCGTGTACTGAAGAGAACCGTTCTGCGCGCCGATCGTCTTGCCTTCAAATGCTTCGGGAGAATTGTAGGTGGATTCGTCGCCTGCGTGAACGAGGACGACCTGTCCGGGTTCATCGCTTCTCTGCTGATTATACAGATCGGGGATCTCATAGTTTTCCGCACGCTCTTCACTATAAGCGTAGCCCGAGATCGAGAAGTCCGCCTTGCCGGTAGCGACCGCTGCCTGGCAGGCCTGGAAGTCCATTGCCTGGATTTCGAGGTCAACGCCCAGGTAATCGGCAATGTACTGTGCCAGATCGATGTCACATCCGACATACTTGCTCTCGCCGGAAGAGATGTCCTCAAATTCGTTGGGCGCGAAGTCGGGAGAAGTCGCGAGGACGATAACGCCCTTGGACTTGATTTCGGCCAGTCTCCCGGTTGCTTCGGTGGATTCACCTTCAGAGGAAGCCTCAGCAGAAGCCCCCGCCGCAGAAGAATCGGAAGCGGCCTCAGAAGAAGAGGAAGAGCTGGAAGAAGAACCGCCGCAGGATGCGAGGAGAGAAGCTGCCGTCAGACCGGCAAGCAGGATCGTCATAAATCTTTTCATACGTCTTAGACCTTTCTTGGCTTTCCGGCGGGCGGTCTTATCAGCACGCGGCGGAAAGATATTTTTTCATTCATTGCCCCAAAATATTCAATATGCATTTTATATGCATAAGCTCTCGAGGTTTGAAACGAATTATGTTATAATTATACCAAAACTTTTCATTTTTTCCATACACAAACCTCATAAACTTCCGCTGATTTTCAAAATAAAAACTGGCTATTATAACCGCCTTTTTATATTTTTAGACCTTTCTGCCGCTTTCTCCGTGTATTCCCGCCGTATTTTTTCTCATTTTCCGGAAAAATGCCCGTCTATCATAAAAAATATCCTATGTAATAAATACATACACTTTACATATTTTTTCAATTTTTCGATAAATTCTTGACTTGACCCCGGCTTTTGTTTACAATACTCTGTAACCACAATAAGAAGGAGAAAGACGACGTGGACGGAAAAGCGTATGAGTATTACCGGCTGAACCGGGATTTCCCGATCCATTCCCGCCAGACCCACCTTCGCCGATGTCCGAATCTGATCCAGGTTCGCACAGGTGAGCTGGAACTCTGGATCAACTGCCGGAAATACACTCTGCATACGGGTGATATTGTATATTTAAGTGAGAATATTCTAGTATCCTATGAATGGGAAAATTCCGATCTGGACGTAATGGTATTAAACTCCGACATTTTTGAAATGATACCGTCGCTCCAGGCGCTCCTCGATAAAAGACCTTCCTTCGGCTGCTTCCGGGACGACGGCCGGGAACTGATTCTGGGGCTTCGGACTTTGATGGCGAACGCACTTCAAAGCCCGAACTATGTCGAGCTCTGCGACGCGGATATCCGCCGGATTCTGCTGGCCTTTTTCAGCGGAGCCTATACGCCGATCGAACCGGAGACGCCGGCGTTTGCCCCGCGTCAGCTTGCCCATCTCCGCCTGGTGGTCGGAAAGATCGAGCAAAGCCTTTTCCAGCCGATGAAGCTGGAGGATCTGGCGGAGGAAACCGGCCTTTCGCCCAAGTACTTCTGCCGTATTTTCCAGAAAATGACCGGTCAAAGCCCCTTTACCTTTATCAACTACCGCCGTATAGAGCAGGCCTGTATCCTTCTGATCAACGAAAGGATTTTGGTTCAGGATGCGGCCGCCCGCGTCGGCTACCGGGACGTCAATTATTTCATCAAGTACTTCAAGCGTCTCTGTGGTATGACCCCCAAGCGCTTTGCGACCATCTATTTCGGGACCACCGCCTATCCGTGGTACTGACCCATATCTGTATGAAAAACCCGCCTGTGCGTTCATCAGCACAGGCGGGTTTTTGATCGCGTATAAACGTATTAAACCTCAAACGGGGCCTTCAGTTCCTTCCCGTCCAGCACCGCCGAGGTAAGGCGGCTCTCCCGGTCATAGACCAGCTTGAGTGAGAAAAAGGGCGCGTTTTTGGAAAGGAGCGAAAGAAAGATCCGGTCGCCCTCCCATGTCGGGAGCGAAGAAATCTTTTCTTTTTCGATCCACGCCAACTCCCCTTCCGGGCAGGCGTCCTCCGGGATCATCTCCCCCGAAACGCCGCCGGTATAAAGGAACATATACTCCGACGGATCGGCGTCATAGACAAAGGTGACGATCCCGCGAAGTTTTGCATTTTCGATCGTCAGTCCGGTCTCCTCCCGCACTTCCCGCGCGGCGCATTCCTCCGGGCTTTCTCCCTCTTCAAACTTTCCGCCGATCCCGATCCATTTTCCCTTGTTGACGTCGTTTTTCTTCCGGTTGCGGAAGAGCATCAGGACTTTTCCGTCCCGTTCAAGATAACAAAGGGTGGTGTTTCTCATCGCTTACAGCGCTTTGACAGCTTCTTTCAGCGCGTCGGTCATGTCGGTCTTTTCCCAGCTTACGCCGAGATCCTCTCTGCCCATATGACCGTAGCTTGCGAGGGCGCGGTAGATCGGCTTTCTGAGGTCCAGACGGTTGATAATAGCGGTCGGACGAAGATCAAAGACCTTCTCGACAGCCTTTTCAATCTGGTCGTCCGGGATGGAGCCGGTGCCGAAGGTATCGACCATGATCGATACCGGATGAGCGACGCCGATCGCATAGGCCAGTTCGATCTCACACTTATGCGCAAGTCCTGCCGCGACGATGTTCTTTGCGACCCAGCGCGCAGCATAAGCAGCGCTTCTGTCTACCTTGGTCGGGTCTGTGCCGGAGAAGGCTCCGCCGCCGTGACGGGCATATCCGCCGTAGGTATCGACGATGATCTTGCGTCCGGTCAGTCCCGAGTCGCCTGCCGGCCCGCCGATGACGAACCGTCCGGTCGGGTTGACAAAATACTTGGTGTTCTCATCCAGAAGTTCGGCCGGAACGATCGGCTGAACGACCTCGCGGATGATGTCCTCGCGGATCTGCTCGAGCGAAATATCCTCCGAGTGCTGGGTGGAAACGACAATCGTATCGATGCGGACGGGTTTATCGTCCTCATACTCGACCGTAACCTGAGTCTTTCCGTCGGGACGGAGATAGGCGAGGGTACCGTTCTTGCGAACTTCGGTCAGTCTCCGCGACAGCTTATGCGCAAGCGAGATCGGAAGCGGCATCAGTTCCGGCGTCTCGTCGCAGGCATAGCCGAACATCATGCCCTGGTCGCCCGCGCCGTTTTCCAGCTCGTCCGAACCGTTTTTAGCTTCGAGGGACTTGTCTACGCCCATCGCAATATCGCCCGACTGCTCGTCGATCGAGGTCATGATTGCGCAGGTCTGTCCGTCGAAACCGTATTTTGCGCGGTCATAGCCGATGTCGAGGATGACCTGACGGGCGATCTTCGGAATGTCTACATAGCAGCTGGTCGAGATCTCGCCCATGACCATGACCATGCCGGTCGTGCAGCAGGTTTCGCAGGCTACGCGTCCGGTCGGATCCTGAGCAAGGATCGCGTCAAGAACCGCGTCGGAGATCTGGTCGCAGATCTTGTCGGGATGTCCTTCGGTAACGGATTCAGAAGAGAAGAGAGTTCTTGCCATGAATGTTTTCCTCCTTAAAAAGGTACGCTGCCGGCAGACCCGGTTCCGGAAGGGCAGCGCTTCCGGGGCTTACAAAATACGTATCCGCTCTTTTGCGCCCGATGGGCACAAAAAATGAGCGTCCGTTTCAGGTGACGGGCGCTCATGAAGCTTCATGATAGCCTCATCTTTCGGCCATGCTCTTCACACGCCGTAGGAAATGGCACCGTTCCTATCCCGTTTTCGGATGGTGGTTGCCGTGGCTTCACAGGTCCTGTACCTCCGCCACTCTTGATAAGGTTTTATCGATAGTATTCATTATACGATACCGCTTTCTCCCTGTCAATAGGCATAAGCGCGGTTTTGTCTGATAAACGATAGTTGAGATGAAAAAACGATCTTTCTGTCCAATCTGCACAACTCGACTTCCGCTAACCCCTGCCTTCGGATAAAACATATGTTTAGAAAATGCTTGACATCTCCCGAACCATCCTTTACAATAAGAATGGAAAGTTTTGCCTGAAATAAAAGGAATGGATGCCAATGAACAGTGAAGAATTTCCGGAGAAAAAAGAAATCGGGGAAGAAAGCTCTTCGGTTCGTAAAGGTCTGCGGATATTTGCGGCGGTAACGGTAACGCTGCTGATCGCGGCGGGAATATGGTTTGTGCTCCATAACTTTGCTGCTTTGAAAGGAATCTTCATTTCGGACGATCCCGCGAAAGCCATGGACGAATTTCTGAACGGCAACCGCCTGCTCGGCGTCTTTGTTCTCTTTTTTCTGCAAGTGATCCAGATCATCCTCGCCTTTATTCCCGGCGGTCCGATGCAGATGATCGCGGGCGCGCTCTACGGCGGATTTTTCGGCGGCCTGATCCTTCTGGCAGGCGCGGCAGCCGCTTCCGCCCTGATCTGGTGGCTGGTCGGCCTCTTCGGCACGGCGGCGATGGAAGCTTTCCATAATAAAGAAAAGATCGGTCATCTTCACCGCATCCGCGCTCTTCACGATGAGCGTCAGGCGGAAGCGCTGATCTGGATCCTTTTCCTGATCCCGGGCGTGCCGAAAGACCTGCTGACCTATTTCGCGCCGCTCACCCCCGTGAAGGAAAAGCGCTTTCTGGTCATTTCTACGATTGCCCGCTGTCCGGGGATCTTTCTGACCACCTTCGCTTCCTCCTCTCTGCTGAGCGGAAGCGTATGGATCTCCGTCTCCCTGTATGCGCTGATGTTTGTAGCGGCGCTCGGCGGCGGATGGTATTACCAAAAAAAGACACAGGGCGGAAAAACTCCCCCCGAAAAAAACTCTTCCCTAAAATAAACCCTCTGAAAGGAGCAGGTCAGGATGAATATACTGATTGCCGGATGCTCGTCTGCCGGCGCAAAACTCGCCGGTGAACTCTGCCGCGAGGGTCACGACGTCTCAGTTGTCGATCCCTATGAAAGCGCACAGTCTCTTCTGCCGGATGATTATACCGGCTATTTTACGACCGGACTGCTGATCGATGAAGACGTATTAAAAAATGCCGGAATCGAAAACTGCGAAGCTTTGGCCGCCGTAAGCGAGGATGATTCGGTCAATATCATGGTCGCTCAGCTGGCCCAGACGGTTTTCGGGATCAAGCGGGTGGTCGCCTCTCTTCAGGATCCTTTCCGCGAGGAAAAGTTTAAGAGCCTGATCCCGACGATCTGCCCGACCAATATCTCCGTCTCGTCTCTGCGTGGCTGTCTGCTGCGGGAGGAAACGGGACGGGTGACCTTCGGATCGGCGACGATGGATATCCGCCTGATGCCGGTGCCGGAACACCTGATCGGCGTCCGCGCCAGTGAGATCGGCGCGCGGAAAGGGGAGTCGGTAATCGGCGTCTACCGTCCGGGAACCGGGCTGACGCTTACGGCCGATGACCGGGTCAACCTGTGCAAGGACGATTGTCTCGTGGTCGCACGGATCGTTGATTGAGAAAGGAAAAAGCAATGAAAATTGTGATCGTCGGGGGCGGAAAGCTGGGCTTCTACCTGGCAAAAACCCTGTTGGAACATCATCATGAGCCGGTCATCATCGAATCGGATCAGGAGACCTGCTCCGAGGTTCTGGAAGGACTGGAGATACCGGTCGTCTGCGGTGACGGAACGACCGCGGAAGCAATGAAGGCGGCGGGAGTCGAAGAGGCGGACGCGTTCGTAGCTGTGACCGGACGGGACGAGCAGAACCTTGTCGCCTGCCAGCTGGCAAAAATATCCTTCCCCGTAAAAAAGACCGCTGCTAAGGTCAATAACCCGAAAAATGCCCCCCTGATGCGCCGTCTCGGGATCGACATCGTCGTTTCGAGCACCGACGCGATCGCCCGCCTGATCGAATGGGAGGTCGATCTCTCCGGCTTTAAGTATATTACCTCGCTGGGACAGGGGAAAGCGTCCCTTCACGAGATTGTCCTCCCGGACGATTTTGCCTATTCGGGAAAGAAGCTTTCCGAGCTTCGCTTTCCCGAACAGTCGGTTCTCGTTGCCATCGAACGGGCGTACGAAGTCCTGATCCCCCGCGGCAATACCCAGCTTCTTTCGGGCGATAAGTTGATCCTCCTGACTAAGGGAGATACTCTGGAAAAAGTCCGTGATAAACTGAAACTCTGACCCACCAAACGAAAGGAATGAACCGTCTTTATGCAGAACAATAAAGCCATGCTGATCTATAACTATATCCGCGACTGTATCCAGAACCGAAATTTCTCCCCGACCGTCCGCGAGATCTGCGAGGAGGTCGGCATCAAATCCACCTCTACCGTTCATTATTATCTCCAGATGCTGGAGGAAAAGGGCTATATCGTAAAAGATCCGCTGAAAAAGCGCACCATCAAGCTCCCTGGGAACAGTTCCAAGTCGATCCCGCTTCTTGGCACCGTCACCGCCGGTATCCCGATCACCGCGATTCAGGAGATCGAGGAGTATATCCCCGTCAATAACCTGTCCGGAAGTGCGGAGGACTATTTTGCCCTTCATGTCCGTGGAACGAGTATGATCGAAGCGGGGATCATGGACGGCGATATCGTCATCGTTCGTCGCACGCCGGTTGCCGATAACGGGGACATCGTTGTTGCCATGATTGAGGACGAAGCGACTGTCAAGCGCTTTTATAAAGAGAACGGCCATATCCGCCTTCAACCGGAGAACCCCGAGTTTGAGCCGATCATTACCACCGAAGCGGTCATTCTCGGTAAGGTCGTTACCCTGATGCGCAGCTACGAATAACTGCCCCTAACGTTCCCTAGCGTTCCCTTTATACAATCTGTATTATTAGAAAAACTGATGAAAGTCGGCGCAAATCGGAATGGATTGAGCGCCGACTTTTTTTATATTTATATCAAGCCCAAAGAAAAAGGAGTGCTGTACCCATGAAGGAAGTTATGATTGTTACAGGAGCCGGACAGATCGGACTGGCGATTGTCGCCGGATGGGTACGGGAATGAAGATCGTGATCGGC
>JALEHK010000025.1 GCA_022770625.1 Oscillospiraceae bacterium
CCCGTCCGCGTAGCCCCAGATCATGAGGCTGACCTCTGCGCTTACGCAGCCGCACAAAAAGCTGACGCCCGCCGCCAGACAGCCCGCATTGAAGCTCCCCGCCCGAAGAACATTTTCCATCAGCCAGACGATCAGCGCGCCAAAAATGAGCATCATCAGTCCGTAAAATCCGAACAGACTTCCCTGTACCGTGTCCATCAAAAGTCCCGCCAATACGGTATAGCCGCAGGCGCGCGCCCCTTTTGGCTCCAAAACCGCCGCCGAAACACCGGCACTGAGAATCAGCTGCGGGCGGACGCCGTACACTTCCGGAAAAGCCGGAGCCGAAAAAAACGCCGCAAGGATCAAAAGAAGAAACGTCCATACCACCCAGACGGTGATCTCCCTCATCCTCCTCGTCATCTGATTTCCCGCCTTTCCTTCACTCTCCAGATCCGACAGCCGGAGTCTCGTCCGCTTCGCTCTCCGATTCTTTTCCTGCTGCTCCGTCCGGTTCGATCCCGCCCTTACCGGGAAAATCCGTGATGACAAAGACCGCCGTTGTCCCTTCGATGTCCGCTGCCGGAGCGACCTCCGCCCAGCAGCTGATCCCGTTTTCCTCCAGCGTCACCGACTGAACCGTTCCGATCAGGATGCCCTTCGGAAAGCTGCCGGTGAGACCGGTCGTCACAAGAAGGCTTCCCTCTCCGAGCGAAGCGTCCCGCGCGATCATCTCCATCCGGGTCAGTCCTTTTTCCGAAAGGGACAGCGAACCGGTGACATTTCCGCTGTCTCCGGTATCCGCGCTGACCGCGCCGACGTTGCATTCGGGCGAAAAAAGGGTAACGACCCGCGCTGTCGTTGTTCCAAGTTCCCCGATATATCCAACGAGTCCGTCTCCCGTCATGACCGGATCGTAAAGCGAAACGCCGTCCGATTCGCCACGGTCGATCGTAAACGAGCCGAAATTTTCCGGCGTCCGGGCGATTACCGAACTGTCTAAAAGGGTCAGGTTCGGATTCTCCTGCCGGATTCCGAGCATTTCCCGAAGTCGCTTATTTTCGTTTTCAAGCGACTGGTAGCGGACGAGCTGTTCCCGAAGCGAGGTGACCTCCTCTTGAAGGGCTTCCTTTTGCTGATAATTTTCCTGTGCATGAAAAAATACGCCGGTAAATTCGGTGATGCTGTCCGAAAGAGAAGCGCTTGCTTTCTGGAACGGATAGAGAACGGCAGAAAGAATCTTTTCCGGAACAGTCTGAAGCCCGCCGGAACGGCCGGCAAACACCATCATTCCGGTTAGCACGGCCACTGCCGCAAGAAAGAGCTTCCCTTTTCCGCTGCGAAAAAACTCTCTCACCGTTTTCCCTCCTTTGCTTTTCTCTCCGATCAGGACTGGGCACTGTCATAGCGGGGAACGTCCTCCTCGCTCAATGCGTCCGCCATCGCGTCGAGATTATCCAGTACAAGCCCCGCGCCGACCGCTACGCAGTCCAGCGGGTTTTCGGCGATCTTGACCGGCATATGGGTCGCTTCGTGGATCAGCCGGTCGATTCCCCGGAGAAGCGCACCGCCTCCGGTCAGAATGATCCCCCGGTCGATAATATCCGCCGAAAGATCGGGCGGCGTCCGTTCAAGGGTATAGCGAACCGCCTCGACCACCTCGGAAAGCGGATCGGCCAGCGCCTGCCGGATCTGCTGGGAGGTGACGGTGATCGACTGGGGAAGACCGGTCAGGAGATTGCGTCCCTTGACCTCGGTCGAAAGCTCAGTCTCCCCTTCCCCGTCCAGCGGAACGGCCGAACCGATCTCGATCTTGATCCGTTCCGCCGTCGGCTCTCCGATCAGGAGATTAAAATTGCGGCGGATATAGGAAACGATCGCCGCATCGAATTTATCTCCGCCAACCCGAACACTTCTTGAAGCGACGATCCCGCCCAGCGAGATCACCGCGACTTCGCTCGTTCCGCCGCCGATATCCACGATCATCGACGCGGTCGGTTCGGCGACCGGAAGTCCGGCTCCCAGTGCGGCCGCCATCGGTTCCTCAATGACCAGGACCTTTCTCGCGCCCGCCTGTTCGGTGACATCTCGAACGGCTCTGCGTTCAACGCCGGTCACACCCGACGGTACGCAGATCACCACCCGCGGACGGACAAGGAAACCTGTACCCGCCGCCCGGCGGATCAGATCCTCCAGCATACTGATCGTGATGTCGAAATCGGCAATGACCCCGTCCCGAAGCGGGCGGACGGTCACGACCGATTCGGGCGTCCGTCCGATGACCTCTTTGGCTTCCTGACCGACACAGCATACCTTATCGGTGCGGATATCGACCGCGACCACACTCGGTTCGCGGATGATGATCCCGCGCCCTTTCATATATACAAGCGTATTGGCCGTACCAAGGTCAATACCGATGTCCTTTGAAAAGAACATTCTGCTCATCCTTTCCTGCCAGACCCATCCGGCGGTAAAATTTCCTCTATCGCGCCCATCCCGACAAGCGCATGGGCCAGCGCCGCGGCGGGGAGACCGACAACATTGTTATAATCTCCGCTTATCTCCCGGACGAAAAGTCCGCCCTTTCCCTGGATTCCGTAGCTTCCCGCCTTGTCAAACGGCTCTCCGGTCTGAAGATACCGGAGGATCTCGCTTTCCGAAAGCGGATAGAAAGAGACCTCTGTTCGAACGGAAAAGACCTCTTCTGTACAGACCTCTCCCTTTCGCAGACATACCGCCGTACCGCTCAAAACGGCGTGTGTCTTTCCGGAAAGTTCCCGGAGCATTCGATGCGCATCCTCTTCCGAAGCGGGCTTACCCATGATCTCACCGTCCGGAGAAAGAACGATCGTATCCCCGCCGATGACGCAGACCTCTCCTTCCATCCGGGAGAATACCTCCCGCGCCTTTTCAAGCGCCAGCTTTTTTACGATCGCTTCCGGAGAAAGCCCGGTTCGGTCGAGCGTATGTTCATCATACCGGGAGGCGATCACCTCAAACTCCGGCAGGATCAGCCCGAGAAGTTCTTTCCTTCGGGGAGAACCCGAGCCAAGAATGTACCTCATGTCAAATCCCCCTCAGAATCTCTTTCCCCACCGCAGATAAGCCGCAAGCGCTCCGATCAGGCAGAGCAGCCGCGCAACGTTCAGTTCCAGATATACGCCGAGGTTGAGCCGGATCACCGAAAGATCAAGGGTGACCGCCTCCGGATAGCCGAAGCCGATCGCATCCCCCCAGCACAGCCAGTTCAGAAAGCCGACCTGCTCCGAGATCCGGGTCAGGACGGTGCCCATAATCAACCCCGCCAGCAAAAACATCAGAAAAATCAGCGTTTTTTTCATGCCTTGCTCTCCGCGCTCTCCGCGTTCTCCGTGTTTCCATTTTTCAGTCCGGTAGAACCGAAACCGCCTTCACCGCGTTCGCTCCCCGGCATCGGCTCATCGATCGGAATCTCTTCTACTTCCGGCAAAATGACCGGCGTCACGACCATCTGTGCGATCCGGTCGCCGCCCGAAACGGTAAACGGCTGATCCGAATGGTTATGGAGCGGAACCATCAGTTCTCCGCGGTAATCGCTGTCGATCACGCCGACACAGTTGGCAAGATTGATTCCATGCTTACTTGCCAGCCCGCTCCGGGGATAGACCATTCCCGCCGTTCCCATCGGAAGGACGACCGCCACGCCGGTATGCACCAGAACCGTTTTCCCCGGCTCGATCGTGACCGGCGTTTCGCTGCATACCGAAAGGTCGAATCCTGCGCTTTCGGCGGTCGCGCGGGACGGAATCACGGCGTCGGGGGTGAGCTTATGGAAATATATTTTCATCTTCTTTGGTTTCCTTTCATGACTTTTGAAAAAAGCGAAGACGGCCTTCCGCTTTTCATCAGGCTTTCGCAAGGCCGCTGGGAAAATGTGGAAAATATTTTTGTCGAACGATCGGTTTTTCACACGTCTCCTGTAAAAACCGCGTGGATGCGTATGGCTTTCCACTGTTTTAACCTACTTTTCCACAAAATAAATTTTGACTCCGGTGGAAAAATCCTTCTCTTATCAGCCGGTCACGCCGCGGGTATAAAGTCCGCGGGTATAGTTTGCAATCGGCGCACGGTTTTTCCATGCGCCCAGCACCTGAGCGATCTCTCCGGCAGACTCGACCGTAAAATCGAGCAGTGCAAAATCAAACGATGCAAGTCCGTCCTGTTTATCCGTCATCGAGAGCGGAAGGCTGTTGAGAAGATAGCTGACGGCGTTTTCCACTTCCGCGTCGAGTCTATCACAGCGAACGGGGAACCGGATCCCCATCCGGTCGGTCAGATACCCTTTCCGCCCGCATTTCCCGCAGCCGATCTGCGCCCGAACCGGACAGTTGCGGAGCGCCATCAGCGCCATCCGTCCGTAGGCGTAAATCCCGCAGGAAAAGTGTTCTTCGGCATGCCGGACAAGCGCGGTCAGCTGAGAGAGTTTTCCTTCCGGCGATAAAACCGCGCCCGAAAGGCCGAGTGCAGCCGCCTTCTGAAGCGCAACAGGATTGGTCAGATTGAGATACGGCCCGCCGAAAAGGGTTAATCCCGCTTCCCGTCCAAGCTCGATATGCGCGCCGCTTTCGCAGTAAAGTGTCTTTACACCCATTTCCGAAAGTTCTCTCAGGAGCGCGCGCCCCTCTGCTTCCGAGTAGGTAAATCGCGGAAGCACCGGAATCCATTTCTCCGCGTCCCGAATTTTTCCCTCTTTCAGCAGGTCGATCAGCGCATGAGCCGGAAGGATGATCCGATCCGCCTCCGAGAGGATCGCGCCGGTCAGCTGTTCGGAAGACGCGAGTTTGACCCAAAGTTTCGGCGCGATGGCTGTTCCGGAAGATTTTCTGCTGTACATTTCCGGAAGGGAACCGTCCATAAAGCGTCCGCTTATTTTTTCCCGCTCGGCGTCCAGCTTCCCGACCGCCTCCCGCCGAAGGGCATTGAGCGAGGACGCCCGGATCATCAGATTGTCTCCAAGCTGAATCCGAAGCGCGTTTTCATCGGTATAGTAAGGCGTGCCGCCGAGCTTTTCAAGCGAACGGGCGATATACCCCTCATCCGCCGGCCGGCTTCCCTCCGCCGGAACAAACGGAACCTCCCCAAGCGCCTGCACGGTATGCTCTCCGTCGCTTACGGTCAGCGAAATTTCCTTCTCCGGCTCCATTGAAAAAGACATCGAAACCGGAACCAGCGGATTTTCCTTATGATAAAGTCCCTTTAAGCGGGTAAAGACCTCTCCCGCCGCTGTAACATCTTCTTTGGTGCGGAAGCCGAACATCTTCCGGTCGCGATTTCCGGTGAAATATCCGTCGGAAAAGCCCGAACGGGAAAAGACAGCCCGAAGGGTATCCAGATCCGGCGTTTCGCCGCGAAGCGCCTGACGGCAGGCCGTAACCGCCGCCGCGACGTATTCCGGCCGCTTCATCCGCCCCTCGATCTTGACCGAGGTGACCCCCATCTTTTCGATTTCGGGAAGATAGGGAATCAAATCCATATCCTTCAGTGACAGAACGCTTTCGCCCACTGCGGTGAGTTTCCCGTTCCCGGCTGCGTCGGTTCCCGCCGTAAAGGGAAGCCGGCAGGGCTGTGCGCACTGCCCGCGGTTGCCGCTCTTTCCGCCGATGGCGGCGCTGAGATAGCACTGGCCGGAAACCGACATACAATGAGCGCCGTGAACAAAAATCTCCGTCTCAAGATCAGTCGAGCGGACGATTGCCCCGATCTCCTCCCGGGTCAGTTCTCTGGAGAGTACCACGCGGGAAAATCCGAGTTCTTTGGCCAGCCGGACTCCGGCGGGCGAATGAATCGCCATCTGGGTCGAAGCGTGAAGCGGCATATCCGGTGCAAACCTGCGCACCAGTTCCGCAACGCCCCAATCCTGAACGATCATCGCATCGACCCCGGCGTGAACCGCCGCACGGATACACTCTTTCAGCGCGTCCAGTTCCTGCTCAAAAACGACGATATTCAGCGCCTGATGAATCTTGACGCCGCACCGGTGGGCATAAGCGACCGCTTCCGTGAGCGTCTCTTCGTCAAAATTCTGGCTGTTTTTTCGGGCGCTGAAATTCTTCTGTCCCAGATACACGGCGTCCGCCCCGCAGCGAACCGCCGCAACGAGCGCTTCCATCGAACCGGCGGGCGCCAGCACCTCCAGATGCGTTTCCTTTTTCATCTCTTTTTCCATCACTTACTGCTTTTCCGTGTCCTGAGAAGAATCATGCGCCGAACCGTGCGCCGAACCATGCGCCGTGCTTTCCTGCTCGACCTGATTGCGCAGCGTCAGAAGCTCAAGATCGCTTTTGAGCTTGCGGTTTTCCTGCAAAAGCCCCTCGACCGCCCGTCTCAGCTTATCGGCGTTGGTGCGGGCAGCAGCAGCCTCTTCCGCGTAGTTTTTGAGCTGAACGCGGAAGTTATCGGCATCCCCTTCGTTTCTCGAAGCAGCATCGCTCAGTTCAAGCGCGACCATGATCGCGGCGGAAAGCGCTGAGGTTCCCGGATTTTCATCCATAAAGCGCTGGATCTTTTCGTCCAGTCCGGCCGCCAGACCGGTCACATATTCTTCACTCTCTTCGGTGCACAGGCAGTACCCTCTGCCGCAGATATTGACCTTTACTTTCTGCATTGTCAGTTCCTCCCTTTATCTTCCGGGGCAAAAGCCCCGAGCAAAAGCCCCGAGCCAAAGCTCCTAGGCAAGCGCCGTTGGAACAAACCGCCGGAGCGGATTTCATTTGTATTTGTAAGCAGTCTATACAGATTCATTATACCTTTTTTTGCCCTTTCTGAAAAGGCTTTTCCCGCTTTTTTTACAATTTCCGCGGCGGTTTCATCAAGTCCGAACAGTCAGTCGCGCTCACACCGCAGATTCTTTTCCAAACGGCAAAAATTTACATCTAAAGCGTTGGAAACGTCCCCAAAAGGAAGTATAATATAACCAAAAGCGCAAGAATGTTTGAAGGGGGTATCACTATGGTCGAAGACGATCAGACAAAAACGCTGGCGCAATGGATTCGGGAAAGCAGAAATATTGTCTTTTTCGGCGGCGCAGGCGTAAGCACCGAATCCGGCTTAAAAGACTTCAGAAGTCCGGACGGGCTTTATAACCAGAAGTATTCCGACCCGCCCGAAGTGATTTTAAGCCACAGCTATTATAAACGGCATCCCGCCGAATTTTATCGTTTTTACCGGGATAAAATGCTCGCACCGGACGCAAAGCCATCCGGTGCCCACCGGGCGCTCGCGGCGATGGAGCAGGCCGGAAAGCTCAGCGCCGTTGTGACCCAGAATATCGACGGACTGCATCAGGCCGCCGGAAGCCGGAAGGTCTATGAGCTTCACGGAAGCGTTTTCCGCAACCACTGCACCCGATGCGGAGCGTTTTTCGGGCTGAAAGAGCCGGACGGGATTCTCGGGCGGCTGGATGAGGACGGGATCCCCCGCTGCACCTGCGGCGGCATTATCAAGCCGGACGTCGTTCTTTACGAGGAATCGCTCGACCAGACGACCATCGAAAATTCTGCAAAGGCGATCGAAGAAGCGGATATGCTGATCATCGGCGGAACCTCTCTGGCCGTCTATCCGGCGGCGGGACTGATCGAATTTTTCCACGCTTCACAGCCCGGCCATCATCTCGTTCTGATCAATAAAACGCCGACCCCGAAAGACGAGCGGGCGGAGCTTCTGATCCGGGAAAGCATCGGAAAAGTCCTTATGGAGAGCTGCCGAATG
>JALEHK010000031.1 GCA_022770625.1 Oscillospiraceae bacterium
TATCAGATCAACCACGAGAATCTGGCTTGTGAGGTCATGGTCGGGGACGGGAAAATTGTGACCCTCGACGAGCTGCTGCCTTACCGCTGGGACTGATATTGGTGGCGACCGCAGGTCGCCGCTACAGACTGAAAACCACGCATAGACAGGAGCTAAACGGAGGGAAACAGGATGCTCAAAAAATTTTCTGACCGCATATATTACTATGAGGGAGAGGAGAGCACCGACCGTCCTTACCTCTATTATATCCGCGGCGACCGGCAGAGCGCCGTGATCGATGCGGGCAATTCCCGGCGCCATGTGGAGAGCTTTTATGCGGCGCTTACCGAAATGGGCCTGCCGCTGCCCGACTATACGGTTATCACCCACTGGCACTGGGATCATACCTTTGGGCTGCCTTATGTGCAGGGAAAAACCGTCGCGTCGGCGCTGACCAATCAAAAGCTGCGGCAGGTCATGGGCTGGGTCTGGACGCCGGAGGCGATGGACGCCCGGGAAAAGACGGGCGAGGATATCGCTTTCTGCAACCGGTGCATCCGTATCGAATATGAAAATCTTCAGGAGATAACCGTCTGTCCTGCGCAGGAAGAGGTCGAAGACCGCAGAACAATCGACCTGGGCGGCGTTCATCTGGAACTTTTTGCCGCCGATTCCACCCACTCCCGCGACAGCCTCTATATCCATATTCCGGAGGAAAAGGTGCTGGCCGTCGGGGATGCGACCTGCGAAGACGATTATGAAAACGGCGGAAAGTACGACGTCGAAAGACTGCGGAAGATGATTGCGCGTTTTGAACCGCTGAACTTCTCTTTCTTTCTGCTGGGGCACTGCCCGCCGGAAGACCGGGAAGGAATGCTCGCCTATCTGCGCGAACAACTGATAACGAAGGGAATGTGAAACAAATGTCTTTTCTGATGACAGAGCGACAGATCCATACACTCTGGGGATTTCGCCAGGTGATCTTTGGGTGTTGAGGCAGTACGCCTTACCGCCTGTATTGTCACACAATGTTACTGACTTCAGAAAGGAACCTGTTTTATGTTAGAACGTCTCCGCGCGGACATTCGCGCAGTCAAAGAGCGGGACCCGGCGGCCAGAAATTCCGTCGAGGTGCTGCTTCTCTATTCCGGCCTGCACGCGATTATGCTGCACCGGCCTGCCTACTGGCTTTATAATCATGATCATTTCTTCCTTGCCCGCTGGATTTCCCAGTACGCCAAGTTCCGCACCGGCGTCGAAATCCATCCCGGCGCGAAAATCGGCACCGGCGTCTTTATCGACCACGGCGCAGGCATCGTCATCGGCGAGACCGCCGAAGTGGGCGACGGCTGTACCCTCTATCAGGGCGTGACCCTCGGCGGCACCGGAAAGGACGTCGGGAAACGCCATCCGACGCTCGGAAAAAACGTGACCGTCGGGTCGGGCGCGAAGGTACTGGGGCCGTTCACCATCGGCGACAACTCCAAAATCGCGGCGGGCGCGGTCGTGCTGGAAGAGATTCCGGCCAACGCAACGGCGGTCGGCGTTCCCGCCAAGGTCGTTAAGCTCGACGGCGTAAGGATTGTACAGGATCTTGACCAGATCCATATGCCCGATCCGGTTGAACAGGAATTTAACGACCTCCGCGCAGCTCTCTCGTCACTTATCACCCGGGTGGAAAGCCTTGAAAAGGAAAACCGCCGGTTAAGAGAGCGCCTTGCAGCGAATGAATAAGGAAAGTTTCCCGGCGGAAGCCTGCCGGGTATCAATAGAGAACATCGTCTCTTTGAGACAGAAAAGAAAGGAAGCCTTCTTATGAAGATCTATAATACGATTACCCGAAAGGAAGAGGAATTTGTTCCGCTGAACCCCGGAAAGGTTTCGATTTATGCCTGCGGTCCGACCGTATACAACCTGATCCATCTGGGCAATGCCCGCCCGATCTGTGTTTTTGATACCCTTCGCCGGTATCTTCGGTATCTCGGATACGACGTCACCTATGTCCAGAACTTCACCGACGTGGACGACAAGATCATCCGCAAGGCCAACGAGGAAGGGGTCGATTCGACCGTCATTTCCGAGCGGTATATTGCCGAATACAAAAAGGACGCGGCGGGCTTAAACGTCATGCCTGCCGATGTTCATCCGCAGGTCACCAAAATGATGGATAAGATCATCGCGTTCGTTCAGACGCTCGTGGATAAGGGATATGCCTATGAGGTAAACGGAGACGTTTACTACCGCACCCATAAGTTTGAAGGGTACGGAAAGCTCTCCCATCAGCCGCTCGAAGATCTCGAGGCAGGCGCGCGGATCGAGGTCGGGGATATCAAAGAGCATCCCGCCGACTTCGCGCTCTGGAAAGCGGCAAAGCCGGGCGAACCGCACTGGACCTCGCCCTGGTCGGAAGGCCGTCCCGGCTGGCATATCGAGTGCTCGACGATGGCCAGAGAATATCTGGGCGATACGATCGATATTCACTGCGGCGGTGAGGACCTGATCTTCCCGCACCACGAAAACGAGATCGCCCAGTCGGAAGCCGCCAACGGAAAAGAATTTGCCCGCTACTGGATGCACAACGGCTTTATCACGGTCGATAAGGTTAAGATGAGCAAGTCGCTCAACAACTTCTTTACCGTGCGCGATGTAGCCGGTGTGTACGGCTATGAGCCGATCCGGTATCTGATGCTCCAGTCCCATTACCGCAGCCCGATCAACTATTCCGCCGATATTATGGCGCAGTGCGTCGCCAGTCTCGACCGGCTGTATAACTGCAAGAAGGCACTCGAAGCGGCGCTTCCTCATGCAGTGAGCGCGCCGTTTGACCCGAAAGAACTTTCTTCCTATGAGGAAAGATTCAAAGGGTATATGGACGATGATATGAATACCGCTGATGCTCTTTCGGTCATCTTTGAACTGGCCAGAGACATCAACACCACCCTGAAAGAAGAGACGCTTCCGAAGGAAAAACTTCTTGAAATGCAGAGAATCTTTTTGACGCTCACCGGCGTACTGGGGCTTCTCTATAAGAAGGACGAAAACGAAATCCCGCAGGAGGTCATGGATCTGGTTGCGGCAAGAGGCGAGGCAAGAAAGGCAAAGGATTTTGCGAAAGCCGATGAAATTCGCGCACAGATCGAGGCGCTGGGATACGAGGTCAAGGAGACCCGCCAGGGAACACAGGTAAGCAAAAAGGCCTGATAGAGAAAAACCTGTTCGGAAAAAAGACAGGAAAGGGCCATAGGAGGAAGAACCCGATGGGAAAGTTATTCGACAAAATCATTGCGGTTTCGCTCAACCCGGCGCTTGATGTAACGCTCTGGGTGCGGACGCTTGATTTCAACGAACCGAACAAGACGATGGACGAAAAAGTTTATGCGGGCGGAAAGGCGGTCAATATTGCCCGTGTATTCGCGTCCTATCAAAGCGATATCGTCCGGTGCATAGGGGTCGCGGGGGATGATAACTATCAGACTCTCTCTTCCCTTCTTGAAAAGGACGGGGTGTCGTTTGACTTTATTCGGATCCCGGGAGCGATCAGAGAGAATCTGACGCTCGTGATTCCGGATAAGCGGGTTTTGAAGATCAACCGCGCAGGCTGCCCGGTCGGGGCGAAAACGATGCATGAGCTGAAGGCCAAGCTTCTCGAAGAGATCAAAAAGAGCGAGCGCTGCCTTCTGATCTTTGCGGGAAGCCTTCCGCCCAACATCACGCCGGAAGCGTATAAATCGTTTATTCTTTCGCTCAAGAGAGAGAACGTCGAGGTGGCGGTCGATTCGGCTGTCTTTCATCTGGAGGACATCGAAGAGATCCGGCCGTTTCTTATCAAACCCAATCTTCCCGAGTTCAGAGCGATGTGCGGAACTGATCTCCGCACCGAGCAGTCGATCATCAAGTTTGCAAAGGTGCTTTCGGCATCGGTGACTCATGTTCTGGTCTCGCTCGGCGGAAAGGGGCTTCTCTACATCGGAGGAGAGGGCGGCGTCCGGGTGATCCCGCCGTCGGTCAATGTCCGTTCAACGATCGGCGCGGGCGACACGACCTTAGCTTCCTTTGTGTATGCGCTGGTTGAAGGAAAAGACCCGCGCGAGGCGGCGCATTTTGCGGCGGCCGCCGGAACCGCGTCGGTTACGCTTGATGGAACCGATGTTGTTTCTAAAGAAATGGTGGAAGCAATGCTTCCGTCGATGATGGTCAAGCCGGTCAGAGGCTGATGCAAAGACCGCTTTTCCGCAGAGATGATTTTTGCGGGAGAGCGGTCTTTTTTAACCCGGAAAGGATGAAAACAATGGATCTTGGGCAATTTGTCGAAAAAGCGGGGCCGATGCGTGCGCTCGGCGTCGTAGTCAGCCAGAATGGGAAGGAAATCGGGCGGTATCTCTGGGAAGGAGCCTGCCGGAGAAATATCTATTCGGCAAGCAAGAGCTTTACCTCGGCCGCTGTCGGGATCGCTCAGAAAGAAGGATTGCTTTCGATTGATGAGAAACTCGTTGACGCATTCCCGGATGACCTTCCGGAAACGGTCAGCGATTATCTTGCGGCGGCAACGGTGCGCGATCTTCTGACGATGTGTCTCGGACAGGGAAAGCCTTATCTGATGGGAGAGGACCGCCCTTATTATCCCGACCCGAACTGGGTCAGAAGCGCGCTGGCGCAGCCCTTTACCGATCAGCCGGGCAAACGTTTTCTTTATAACAACACCGGCCCGTATCTTGCGGGCGTTCTCGTTCAGAGAAGAGCGGGATGCGACCTCGTTCATTACCTGATGCCGCGGCTTTTTCAGCCGATGGGGATCCAGCTTCCGACATGGGAAAGCGATCCGATGGGCAACACCTTCGGCGCGGGCGGACTTTTCCTGACGCTGGATGAGCTTCACAATTTCGGGCAACTCTATCTGGATATGGGGCGTAGAAACGGCCGGCAGCTGGTTCCGGAGGAATGGGTCAGAGAATCGACCTCCCGTCAGGTCGAAAACGACCGGGACGGATACGGTTATGGGTATCTGTTCTGGGGCGGGATGGAAGGCTCGTTCCGTGCGGACGGAAAGTACGGTCAGTATACGATCCTCCTTCGGGACAAGAATGCAGTCGTAACGATTGTCGCCGAGTCCAGAGAAGCGGGAAGGCTTTTGAAAGCGGTCTACACCGACATCTATCCGCAGCTGTAAATGAAAAAGCATCCGTCCCGGGGATTCCGGCGCGGATGCTTTTTTCATTCAGACGTTATTTTTTGTAGTCAAAGTTCGGGATCTTTGTCCAGCGGGAGCGGAGATAATGCGCGGCCATCTTCGGCTTGCGGTCGCGGGTAAAGAGCCCTTTCTTATTACCCTGTACGCGGACAACGCCCTGAGAGGTGGCAAAGTCTGCAAAGTTCCAGACCTGCTCGCCCTGTACCGCCGGGAACTCGTCAAAGACGCGGGTGTTCATCTCGTAGTAATCGACCTGATACTCTTCGGTGAACATGACCGGAGTGGCGTCGTGGAAACCGGCAACGGTGTCGGCACCAAATTCGGTAAAGACGATCGGCTTTCCAAGGCTCGACCATTTTTCCAGTTCGGCACGGAGATTCTTCTCGGCGGAGGGAAGGTCGCCGCCGCATTCATACCAGCCGTAATAGCGGTTGAGGCAGATCACGTCGCAGACATCCTTGGTGACTTCGTTTTCAAAGGAGATCATCTGGACATTGACCAGCGTGCAGGGGCGTTTCTGCGGGTCAAGCTCTTTGGCAAGCTTGAAGAGCGGGAGAAAGTAATCGGCCGCCGCTTCGCCCATCGAATCGGGTTCGTTGGCGATGCTCCAGATCACGACGCAGGCAAGATTCTTGTCCCGGTCGATCAGATCGCGGATCACCTCGCGGTGATGTTCGGCGGTCTGGACACCGTTCGGACTTTCAAAGGTCGAGGCGTACTGGGAGCCAAAGAATCCGCCGCCCATCCGGAAGTTTAAGCCGACAGCCGGAACTTCGTCGATCACAACGATGCCTTCCCGGTCGCACAGCCGCATCATCTCTTCTGAATAAGGGTAATGGCTGGTGCGGAAGGAGTTCGCTCCCTGCCAGCGGAGAAGAGCGAGATCCTTGACGTTCATGGCTTCGTTTAAGCCGCGTCCGTTGGGATAGGTGTCCTCATGCTTACCGTAGCCTTTGAAGTAGAAGGGGCGTTCATTGATCAGAAAGCGGGTTCCATCGATCCGTACCGACCGCACGCCGTAGGGAAGGGTATAGCTGTCCTCACCAAAAACAGCTTTGATGTTGTACAGATATGCATTCATCGGCTGCCAGAGACGGACATTTTCGATCGAGAGGACGCCGCTTTTTCCGCCGGCTTCGGCTACCTTTTTTCCGGCCTCGTCATAGACCTCAACCACTGTCTCCCCTTCGCCGACCGTGTCAAGCGTATAGTGGAGCGCAGCATTTCCGGTAGAAAAGTCGATTTCAGAGGTCACGGTCATGTCGCAGATATAATCCTTCGGGGTTGTATAGAGCTTGACCGGGCGGGTGATGCCGGCGTAGTTGAAGAAGTCAAAATTGGTGACGTTTCGCTTTTCGCCGGAGGGAGTGACCTTCTGTTCACCGACCGGAAGGGTCGAGTGGTCAACGATATTGCTGACGGCAATGGTCAGGAGGTTCTCACCTTTTTTCGCGGCGCCGGAGATCTCCGCTTCAAACGGCAGAAAGCCGCCTTTATGAGAAGCGACGAGCGTACCGTTGAGATAAACCTCGGCATGGTGGGTGACGGCGGCGCAGCGGAGCACCAGACGCTCAGCGAGCATCGCCTGAGAGATAAAAACAGGGCGCTGATAGTAAACGGTGCCGTGGTAATCACGCAGAGCGGCGCTGACTTTGATGTCGTTATAGGAAGCGGGAACAGGCATCGTTTCGGGATCGGTCAGCGGAGAATCAAACCAGCGGTTCTCTTTTCCTTCTCCCTCATAGCTCTCGGTTTTGAACGCCCATACGCCGCTCAGGTCAAACAGCATACGGGATTCGGTCATAATGGGATATAACATAAAATTCTCCTTTCGGGCGGCGATTTTATACAAATCTATCATACTCATTATAACACGCGGGAAAGCAGTAGAGTAGGAACTTTTTACGGGGAAGTAGGATTTTTTATTAGGACGTTCAAAAGAAAAGGGGTATAGATGATAAAGGCGCGTCAGATACCGAGATCGATGCAAAGATCCTGTTTAACGAATACATCCTGAAGAATGCGCAGAACGGCTGTGTATCCTTCAGCACGTTTCAGACCTTTACCGCTTCAGAAGCGAAAAAGCCCGTACGGCAGCCCTCAGGAAGCGGGGATGCGCGGGTATATTCGGCAGGAGAGAGTAAAGCAGACCGGTGTCGGGCACCTATAGACAGCAAAAAGCCCGTACCGCTGAAAAACTCAGCAAATACGGACTCCTTAAAAATAACTATGGTGGAGATGATCGGGATCGAACCGACTACCTCTTGAATGCCATTCAAGAAAAATATGCGGTAGAATGGGGCTTTATAGGTTCAAAAGTAGCCACCGAGTAGCCATAGACTATTCAAATCTTATCTGTGATTGCCTTTAGATCTTCATAG
>JALEHK010000038.1 GCA_022770625.1 Oscillospiraceae bacterium
CAGCCCCGAAAGCAACATTCCGCGCAAAGTCAGGGTACGTACAATTTTTTGTCCATTTACCATAAGATAGCCTCCATTCTATTTAATTAACTATACCATATGAAAAGAAAAAAGTCTCCCGTTTTTCACAAAAAGAAAGAATAGGACAATTTTTGCTTCTTACCATATCCGGCGAATTTTCGCTACAACAGCCAGAATAAAACCGGTAAGCGAAAAGATCCCGAAAAAAGCAATGGCCGACTGTGCGGAAACGCCTGCGGCCAAAAGAAGCGTTGTAATCAGGTTGCCGATGATACTGGTCACCGAACCGGTCACCGCCGCATAGATTATTACAGCGGTCGAACACCAACATTCCTCGCAAGATTATGCTTTTCACGCTGTCATTTGATTGGTTCATCGACGAAAATCTCCTTTGTTGCGATTTTTTATATTATAACACAAATGTAATTTAATTTGTAAATGATTATATTTAAGATCATGCCAATAAAGAGAATGTGATTCTATCCATTAAAAGCCGAGCATAAACTGCTGTTAGACTCGGCAAGCGAAAAAAGTAATCCGAAAAAAGGAAGAGGGATGACAGATGACCTATGAACCGGAAGGAACTTTATATCCAACATCCGAAAACCGTTCGGCAATCGGAAGCATACAGGCGCTAAAAAACGCAGCGGCAGAAGGACGGATTCTGGAGGCGAGGGCTTTTCTCTGTACCGAAGGACACGATCTGATCGTGCGGCTGGGACGCTATAAGGGAATCATCCCGCGCGAGGAAGCCGCCCTCGGGATTCGCGAAGGAACGGTACGGGATATTGCGATCATCTCGCGGGTCGGACATCCGGTTTCTTTTATCGTCAGCCGGATCGATGAAACCGGAGATGAGCCGCTCATCTTTCTCTCCCGAAGAAAGGCACAGCAGCGCTGTCGGGAAGAATATCTTTCCCGGCTGACACCCGGCGACATTATTCCCGCTAAAGTCACCCGTCTGGAAAACTTTGGCGCCTTTCTTGACATTGGATGCGGCTTGATCGCGCTGATGCCGATCGATACGATGTCCGTATCACGCATTTCTCACCCATCCGAGCGGCTGAGTCCGGGACAGGAAATTTATGCGGTCGTTTCTTCGACCGAAAATGGACGGATCACATTGAGCCTTCGGGAACTTCTCGGAAGCTGGGCGGAAAACGCCGCTCTTTTTCGCCCCGGTCAGACGGTCAGCGGGATCGTCCGTTCGATCGAGGAGTATGGAATTTTTGTTGAGCTGACGCCAAATTTGGCGGGACTGGCGGAGAAAAAGCCGCTTCACTCAGGGCTTTCCGGTGACCTGCCGAAGCCGGGTACACCGGTCAGCGTCTTTATCAAAAGCATTCTGCCGGATCGAATGAAGGTAAAACTGGTCATTATAGAAAATCTTACGGAAAAAGAGCCACCCTTCCCGCTTCATTACAGCCAAACAGAAGGGCGGCTTGATCGATGGGTCTATTCGCCTGAAAGTGCTTCCAGACGGATCCAGACCGTTTTTCGGGCTAACGCGGAAGATTCTGTACCAAACGGACCTGCCCCGCATGAAGCGCATGAAGAAGAGAAACATTGAATGCGGCCTGACGATCCTCTGACTTGATGACCATCAGACAGGCGGTATCCTTTTCACGCTCATTTTCTTCCCGATCTCCTGTAATCCCGAAAATAGCCGGAGGCGCCGGGGTAAATCCGCCGCTTCCACCGGATAAAAATCCCTCCCCGTAAGCCGCCGCATAAGCAGAAGGAAAAGACAGATCGCCCGGATGCTTGATGCGGGGCTGCCGGATACGAAGAGCACGGATTCCCTTTCCGCGATGACGAAGCTGCCGCGCCGCCGCTTCAGCAGCATCAATATCAGAAAACCAGGCAGTGATTTCGCTGGACATAGACAGTCTCCTTTCAGATCTTTTATAGAACCTCTCCTTTGTTAATATGGCACAAGCGGACGGCGATTATGTACCCGTCCGCTTTTTCCCGATAGGATGTTTCTTATATGGCTTTTTTGCCGCAAGTGTGGTATACTGATATTGAACATATCAAAAATTGAGGGGATGGGTAACAATGGATATTTCTGTCGGCGAAGTTCTTATCATGAAGAAAAAACATCCCTGCGGCGGAAATCGCTTTCAGGTTTTAAGAGTCGGCATGGACTTCAAGCTGCGCTGTCTCGAATGCGGACACGAAATCATGATCCCGCGCGCAAAAGCGGAAAAAGGGATCCGAAAGATCGAGCCAAAAGACGGTCCTGCTGTACAGTAGGACATCAAGTGTTCAAACGGAAAACATGAGAGAAAAGGAAGCAAAAAATGATAACAAGACTCGATCAGATCGCCGCCCGGTATGAGCAGCTGGAGGCAAGGCTTGCTTCTCCGGAAGCGGGAGATGCTTCGGCGCTTGCTGAAATGATGAAGGAATATCGGGCGCTGACCCCGCTTTATCAGACGATCTCCGAATATCAAAAAACTCAGGCCGATGCTGCGGAGGCAAGAGAGATGTTGGAAAGCGAATCAGATGCAGAACTGAAGAGCTTTTTACAGCAGACCTACATCGAAGCACGTGAAAAAGCCGATCGGCTTGCCGGAGAAATTCAGATTCTTCTCCTTCCTCACGATCCGCGGGATGAAAAAAACGTCATTATCGAGATCCGGGGCGGTGCAGGCGGAGAGGAAGCCGCGCTTTTTGCCGGTTCGCTCAGCCGGATGTACGGAATGTATGCCGCCAAACGGGGCTGGAATATGAAAATGATCAGCGCCAATCCGACGGAACTTGGCGGATATAAGGAAGTTTCCTTTTTAATAGAAGGAGAAGGCGCCTATTCCCGCCTCAAGTTTGAGTCGGGCGTTCATCGGGTTCAGCGGGTGCCGGAGACAGAGACACAGGGACGGGTGCACACCTCAACCGTTACCGTTGCGGTTTTGGCAGAGGCAGACGAGGTGGAGCTCGCCATCGACCCCGGCGACCTGAAAATCGATACCTACCGTTCGAGCGGTGCAGGCGGACAACATATCAATAAAACCGAGTCCGCCATCCGGATCACCCATCTTCCGACCGGAATCGTCGTCGAATGTCAGGATGAGCGAAGTCAGTACAAAAACAAGGACAAAGCGATGAAGGTTCTGCGTTCACGGCTGCTTGATCTCAAGCAGCGGGAACAGGAAGCCGCGATCACCGAAGAGCGCCGCAGTCAGGTCGGTACCGGAGACCGTTCCGAACGGATCCGTACCTATAACTTTCCGCAGGGACGGGTCAGCGACCATAGGATCGGGCTGACGATCTATAAACTGGAAAGTTTCTTAAACGGCGATATGGATGAAGTGATCGACGCATTGATCCGTGATGAGCAGACAAGGCTTCTCGCCGAAGGAAATCATGAGTGAACCATAAATAACACAATTTACAGGAAAGGCTTTTGAAAGCAATGGAAAACTGGAATACAAAAGTTCTGCCGTCGGACGATGAAAGTATTGCCCAAGCTGCGGCACTGTTACAAGCAGGCGAAGTTGTCGGATTTCCAACCGAAACGGTTTACGGACTGGCGGCAAACGCCTATGATACGAAAGCGGTCGCGAAAATATTTAAGGCAAAGGGGCGTCCGCAGGACAACCCCCTGATCGTACATATTGCTTCGCTTGATATGCTCTCTCCGCTCGTTTCGGAAGTGCCGGAGCTTGCGAAGAAGCTGGCAAAGGCATTCTGGCCGGGACCAATGACGATGATCCTCCCGAAGTCAGATCGGATCCCTGACGCGGTTTCGGCGGGACTCTCGACCGTCGGCATCCGTTATCCATCCAGCGAAACAGCAAGAAAAATGATCCTGGCTTCCGGACTTCCGCTTGCGGCACCCAGCGGCAATCTTTCCGGACATCCCTCCCCCACGACCGCCGCGCATATGCTTCATGATATGAACGGACGGATCCCGATGATTATCGACGGCGGAGAATGTGAAGTCGGACTGGAATCGACGGTCATCCTCGTAAAGCCCGATCGGGTTCGTCTGCTCAGACCGGGCGGAATTACCGTTGAAATGCTTGAGGAGATCTGTCCGGTTGAGGTTGACAACGGCGTTCTTCACGCAGTCGCTCCGGACGCAAAGGTTGCTTCGCCGGGAATGAAATACCGTCATTACGCGCCGGTAGCTGAAGTGACGATCGTTGAAGGAAGCCTTCCCGCTTTTGACCGGTATATGCAGCAGCAAGCGAGAGACGGCGTTTACGCGATGGTCTTTGACGGCGATGAAAAAGGGCTTCCCGTTCCGGCACTTCCCTTTGGCAAAGAGGGGCATCCGGAGGATCAGGCTTACCGGCTTTTTGACCTGCTTCGGAAATGCGATGATCTAGGCGCTAAGAAGGTCTTTGTCCGTTCTCCCGACCAGAGCGGCATCGGACTGGCCGTATACAACCGGCTGCTGCGGGCGGCGGCTTTTCGTATCGTCAAGCTGGAGGACGAGGAATGAGCGCACTTTCGATACGCCCGACTAAAAACTGGAAAGAGATCGCTCCGCTGATACGGATGCTGCAAACCATGCACGCGGACGCCCGCCCGGATATTCACCGGGCTTTCGACGAATCGGCGGCAAAAGCGGAATTTCTGGCGGCTGTCCAAAAGAAAGAAGATACTTTTCTGGCGGCTCAAATGGGAGAAGAAACGGCGGGCTATATTCATCTGGCGGTTCATCGCCGTCCGACGAGCAATATGATCTGGGGACGAAAGGTTCTGCTGATCGAAGAGCTTGGCGTTTTTCCGCAGTTCCGCGGATTGGGGATCGGAAGCCGTTTGATGGAAGAAGCACGTAAGACTGCCGCAGAAAAAGGATGCAAAAGCATCGAGCTGTGCGTTTGGAATTTTAATGAAGAAGCCTATCGTTTTTATGAAAAGCAGGGCTTTTTTGTTCAGCGCAGAATCATGGAAACGGCAGTGACCGAGAATAACGGAGGCAGCGATTGAAAAAAAATAAAAATACCGAGGTTCAGCTGATCGGGCTGACCGGCCAGACCGGCGCAGGGAAATCAACGGTCACGGCCTGCTTTAAGGAAAAGGGATTCGCTGTTATCGACTGCGACACTGTAACCCGCGAGGTGCAGAGCCGACCGGAAGTACTCAAAATGCTGGAAGCCAACTATGGCAGTCAGATTCTTCAGCCGAACGGAAGTTTGAATCGAAAGATGCTCGCCGCCATCGCCTTTTCCGAACTGAAACAGACAGAAAAGCTCAACCGGCTGATGTTTCCGCCGATCCGTGAAGAGATCGACCGTCTGATTGCCGGATACAAGGCGGACGGAAAAAAGTTTATTCTGTTGGACGCACCGACCCTTTTTGAAAGCGGGATCGACAAGATCTGTACCCGAAAGATCGCGGTTCTGGCAAATGAAGAGGTTCGTTTGCAGCGGATTCTAATGCGGGACGCGCTCAGTGAAGAAGAAGCCCGCCGCCGGATCTCCGCCCAGCACCCGGATGCCTATTATACCGTCCGGTCGGATTTTGTTCTGCGCAACAACGGAACCAAAGAAGAACTTCTCCGGGACGGAAAGGCGCTTGCGGACGAACTGACCCGTCCCAATCAGGATGGAAAAACGGCGCTTGTGACGCTTGTTTCGATTGTGGCGGTTATCGCGGTCATCATGAGCCTTTATACCTTCACCTACCGTCATCTGTACAGCCGGGAATATCCGGAAACTGTGGCGGCTTTCTCTGAAGAGAGCGGGCTGGATGAAAATCTTTGTTATGCGCTTCACTACTGCGATCCGGAGACGAGCGAGGAAGCATTTGCGGAAAAGCTGCGGACAATCCCCGCTGGCGCAGATATGCGCACAGCAGCCGCCGTTTATTATGCAGGTGAGCAAACCGCTTCGAAATGGCTTCATGATCCTGCATATTCAAGCGATGGAATCCATCTGAGCACCATTCCGGATACAGAAGCCGATAGCTTTGCCGATCAGGTAGAGGATGCCTATCGGATCTATAAAAATCTCTACGACAAATGATAATTCGGGAACCCCTTCCCTTATTATATAAAAACCAATCGAAAGGATGTTTTACATGAATGCAAAAGATCTGAAAGAAAAGCTGTTTTATAAAAAGGAAAACGGTTGTCTGATTCTTTCTGACGAAGAGCTGAAAAAAGCAGACGCTTTCTGCGAAGGGTACAAGCAGTTTCTTGACAACGGAAAAACGGAGCGTGAATGCGTAACCGAAGCCGTCCGTCAGGCTGAGGAAAAAGGATACGTTCCTTTTGTTCCCGGAACGAAATATGCTCCCGGTGCAAAAGTCTATCTGAACAACCGCGGAAAATCGCTGATCCTCTGTCGGGTCGGCAGCGAACCTCTGGAAAAGGGCGCTGTGATCTTTGCGTCGCATATCGACTCTCCCCGTCTCGATATTAAGCAGGTTCCGCTCTACGAAGAGATGGAGCAGGCTTTCCTCAAAACCCATTACTACGGCGGCATCAAAAAATATCAGTGGTCGGTCATTCCGCTGGCCCTTCACGGCACCATCATCCGCAAAGATCTCAGCCGTGTGACTGTTGCAATTGGTGAAGATGACTCCGATCCGGTTTTCTGTGTTACCGATCTTCTCCCCCATCTGGCTCAGGAGCAGATGAAACGCCCGGCCGCTGAGATCATTAAAGGCGAAGAGCTGAATATTCTGATCGGTTCGCGCCCCTTCCGCACCGATGAAGCAAGCGACCGCGTTAAACTGAATATCGCTTCCATCATTTTTGAAAAATACGGCATCACCGAAGCGGATTTCCTTTCGGCAGAGCTTGAGATCGTTCCCGCTTTCAAGGCACGCGATGTCGGCTTTGACCGCAGCATGATCGGCGCATACGGACAGGACGACCGGGTCTGCTCTTATCCGGCTTTCAAGGCACTGATCGATCACGATGAGATCCCCGCCCGCACACAGCTGGTTCTGCTGGCCGATAAAGAAGAGATCGGAAGCAACGGCGCAACCGGCATGAAAGGCGCTTTCTTCAAATATTTTGTGGATGATCTCGGCGCTCCCTACGGTATTGCCGGACACAGAATCCTTTCGGCTTCCTGCTGTCTGTCGGCAGACGTCGGCGCGGCGATTGATCCCAGCTTCCCCGAGACCCACGATTCCAGAAACGCGGCATACATCAACTACGGCCCGGTCATCATGAAGTTCACCGGCTCCAGAGGAAAAGGCGGCTCGAACGATGCTTCGGCGGAATTTGTCGGCGCAGTCAGAAAGACGCTGGACGACGCAGGTGTAATCTGGCAGACATCCGAACTTGGACGTGTCGATCTCGGCGGCGGCGGAACGGTCGCGGCATTTATTGCCGAACTGGATGTCGATACGATCGATATCGGCGTACCGGTTCTTTCGATGCACGCTCCCTTTGAGATCACCGCAAAGACCGACGTCTACGAAATGTATAAAGCGTTCCTTGCTTTCATCAAATAACAAGCAATAAGAAACACCGCTCACTTCCCCTGTCTGCAGAGGAAATGAGCGGTGTTTCCGGTTTTCGGAAAATCAGTTCTGATTTTCACAGACCTCTTTATCCTTCGGAAGGACGATATTCATAATCAGTGCCGCAAGCGCCGCCGGAACAATGCCGGAACCGCCAAAAAGGTACTGTATCATCTGAGGCATCAGATTGAGCGCGTCGGTACTGCTCCCAAGGCCATATCCCAGACCAAGCGCCACCGAAACGATCGTGATCGTCCGGCCGGTCACCTTTTCTTTGGTGATCAATTGGATACCGGAAATGACGATCGATGCAAACATCATGACCGCCGCGCCGCCGAGAACCGATTGGGGCATGATCGAGATAACAGCCGCAAGCTTCGGGAACAGGCCGCACAGGACGAGGAAAAGCGCACCAAGCGAGATGCAGTTGATATTAACAACGCGGGTCATAGTGATCAGACCGACGTTTTGAGAGAAGGATGTTGTCGGCGTTACGCCGAACAGAGAGGCCAGCGACGAACCAAGGCCATCACAGATGATCGATCCGGAAAGTTCGCGGTCGGTCGCTTCCCGTCCAAGGCCGCCTTCGGTAATGCCGGAGGTATCGCCGACCGTTTCGATCGCCGATACGATAAACATAATGCACATCGGAAAGATGGCGCTGAAGTTGAAATGGAGCGAAACCGGAAGGAACTCCGGAAGCGCAAACCACTTGGCGTCGGCGACCTTCGACCAGTCCAGTACCCATGAACAGGTCTGAACGACGCCGGATGCGTCAATATAGGTCGTCGGAAGGAAGAGAGAAAAAATCGCGCAGACCACATATCCTGCGACAATGCCGATCAGGATCGCCGAATTGCTGGCGATCCCCTTTGTGAAATGCTTGACGGTAACGATAATAATAAGGACGATCGCGCCGACAAGAAAGTTGATCGGTGCACCGTAATCTCCCGCCCCGCTTCCGCCGGCAAAAGAGTTGATCCCGATTGGAATCAGCGAAAGACCGATAGAAAGAACGACTGTGCCGGTAACGACCGATGGGAAGAATTTGCGCAGCGGTTTTAAGAAAAAGCCAAGCACTGCTTCAAACAAGCCGCCAATCAATCCCGCTCCAAGGATTGTTCCGTAGGCCAGAATACCGCCTCCCGTCATTGCAGCAATATTTCCGCATATCCCGATAAAGCTTGAATTCGCGCCCATAACGATCGGAAGTCCCGCACCGACCGGCCCAATCGTAAAAAGCTGAACCAGCGTAATCAGACCGGCGACCAGCATCGCATTCTGAAGGATCGAAACCTGAATGTCTCCCAACCCGCAGATGCCGGTAATCAGAATAATCGGCGTCAGATTTCCCGCATACATGGCAAGAACGTGCTGAAGTCCAAGCAACAGCGCTTTACCGAATGGGACTCGTCCCTTCAATCGATAGATATTTTCCGGATCATATTGTTTCTCTCTGCTCATTCCTTCATCTTTTGTCTGCATCAGCCGCACACATCCTTTTCTTTGTTTTTTCTTTACAGAACCGAAAAACGCCGCCTGCATACTCAGCAAAGCGGCATTTCTTCTGTATGATAACATTTTTCCTTTACGATTGCAACCAATTCAAGCCAAAATAGAAATGTTTCGGAAGTATGAACAAAAGAAAAGCGGTATCTGTTATTCTTTCCATTCAAAGGTACGGAAAGTAAATCCCGGACGCATCGTCTCCGATGGAAGAAAACAAACCGATGGAACCTCTTCTGAAAGCCAATTGCAACAAAGCGGGACGAAATGCCGCTCGGTTTCATAGTGACCGGCATCGATGCAGGAAACGCCTGCGTTCATGGCGTCGATCACCTGATCGTGCTTAAAATCACCGGAAATCAGGCAGTCAGCGCCCATATCGATTGCTTCATGAATACAGCTTCCGCCGCCTCCGCAGCAAATCATCACCTTTTTCACCGTCTTTCCGGCATCATAGTACCGCACACCCTGAAGTAAAAGCGTATGAGCGACTTTTTCCAGCAGCGTCTCAAAATCCGTTGGGGATAGCTCAGCAATCCCTGCGCAGGAATCGTTCGGCAGCGGCGTTAATTCCATGCCTAGGAGGCGTCCAAGCGCACGATTCAGCCCTTCGGGTGCTTTATCAAAATTGGTGTGAGCGGAAAGAACCGTAATTTCTTTTTGAAGGAGCTGTCCCTGAACCGAATGAAACGGAATCTGTCTGAGCGGATGAAAGATGATCGGGTGATGAGATATAATCAGTTCACAGTTTTTCTCCACTGCTTCTTGAACCGTATCCTGCGTGACATCAAGCGTAACCAGGCAGCGGCTGACCTCCCGTTCGGGATCTCCGATCAGCACACCGACATTGTCAAAACTCTCACAGCTGGAAAACGGGGCGGCAGCGTCTATGATCTGAAAAATATCGGAAACTTTTGTCATGATTTTCTTTCCTCCCGCTGATGGATCAAAGCCTGAAGACGGCTGATCTGTTCTTTGAGCTGTTCAATTTCCGACAGATCGGGCTGCTGCGCCATACAAAGACCGCGCAGCGCTTTTTCCTCCCGATGAAGAAGGGCCGAAAGATAAGTATCCGCGTCCGGACTTTGATCCTCTTTCGCTTTTCCGACAAGCGCTTCAAACGGCGTACAGGAATGGATCTCTCCGGTAAAACGGGCATGGATCACCGAATAGGACTTGCCTGCCACAGTCGCGCATTTTTCAGACAGGATTGCAAAGCCATTTGCTCCGAGCCAACTGCGCAGAGCGGCGCTTTGAGTCATCGGCTGAAGGATCAGATTCTTATCGGAAAGGTCGGAGAGCCGTGCGGAAAGGATCTCACTGATCAGGATCCCACCCATTCCAGCAATCAGAATATCGGTCACCCCGGTCAGATCCAGTCCGTTCAGCCCATCGGTCAGTTTGGTTTCGATCTGATCGGTAAGCCCCGCTTCCCGGATGCAGCGCTGTGCGGAAGAGAGCGGCCCGGAACGAATATCAGTCGCCAGCATCCTTTTCGCCCTTCCCGACTGGACGAGGAACACCGCCAGATAACCATGATCGGTTCCGACATCGACTCCATATCCGCCCGGCGTCATATATGATGCCATCAGCATCAATCGTTTATCAAGCTGAAGCATTTGGTTTTCCTTTCTGTTATGCATGAAAAAAGGGCAACCCCTTTCCGGCCGCCCTTTTTCTTTGCAGTTTTGGCTTATTTCTTTGCGAAATGCTCATTCAGTTTTTCAAGCAGTTCTTCAACCATAACGCCGTGAACCGCGCAGGCATCCTCAATCGATTCGCCTCTGGAAGCGGGGCAGCCGAGACAGTGCATACCCATTTCCATAAAATAAACAGCGGTGGACTGATCGTAATCAAGAATCTCGCCAATGGTCGTATCTTTGGTAAGCGTCATATCGTATGACTCCTTTCGGGTAGTATGAAAAAGGAAACGCATGAATACAGTTTCCTTTTATTATTATATCCCTTTTGTCCGATCAAATCAAGTGCTTTTGCAAAATCAGCTTCCCTGAATCATCGTACGAAGATCATAAGGCGTCTGCTGATAGACAAAGTAGTTGAGCCAATTGACAAAGAGAAGGTTTGCATGGGCACGCCAGATGAATTTCGGCTCATTTTCGGGATTATCTCCGTCAAAGTAATTATACGGAACCTGGATGGAAAGACCTTTATCAAGGTCACGGAAATACTCTGCGGCAAGTGTTCCGCGGTCGTATTCGCTGTGTCCGGTGACAAAGAACTGCCGGCCGTCAAAGGAAGCGGCGATGTGTACGCCCGCCATCGGAGATTCGGTCAGGATTTCCAGCTTTCCACAGGCGAGGATCTCGTCCTTCCAGTTGCAGGTGTGACGGGAATGCGGGACATAAAAGGTCTCGTCAAATCCGCGCAGCAGCGGATGGAACGGCTGAAGAACGCGGTGCGGGAAGATCCCGAACAGCTTCTGGGACAGATCATGTTTCGGAATCCCGTAATGATAATAGAGACCGGCCTGCGCGCCCCAGCAGATATGAAGGGTCGAATAGACATGGGTTTTCGACCACTCCATAATGTGGCAAAGCTCCGGCCAGTAATCGACTTCCTCAAACGGCATCTGTTCGACCGGCGCGCCGGTAATAATCATTCCGTCAAAGTATTCGTGTTCAATGTCTCCGATCGTCTTATAGAACTTAAAAAGATGTTCCTCAGAGGTGTTGCGGGAACGGTGAGATTCTGTCTGGATCAGTTCGATGTCTACTTGTAAGGGAGAGTTGGAAAGCAGACGGAGCAGCTGTGTTTCAGTCTCGATCTTTTTCGGCATCAGATTGACGATGACAATTTTTAAAGGGCGAATGTCCTGATGAGACGCGCGCTCCTCATTCATAACAAAAATATTCTCACGACGAAGCTGTGAATTGGCCGGAAGTGTGTCCGGGATATTGATAGGCACGGGTATCCTTCCTTTCTCCGGCAAAGTTATCAAAAAAGATACTGCTTTTATTATAGCAAAACAAAGGGCCTGTTTCAACCGAAAAAGAAAAGATTGTACAGGAAATTTACATTGCCAAGCACATATGTGTTTGTATGGAAAACATTTCTCAGAAAATTACACCAATCAGCAAAATGCACAGCTTTTTTTACGGAATCAGTTGCTTTTTCATATTAGCAAAGTAAAGAAATTTTGCCGAATGGGTTGACAAACAGATTTGGTTCTGGTATGATAATGATGTTTTCAAGTGATAGCACTTTACCGTGATAACAATCTATCCCCGAAAGGATTATGCGATATGAAAAAGAGTTTCGTAAAATTTGCCGCCCTTACCCTTGCTGCCGCCGCTTGTACAGCCGCCTTCTCCGGCTGTGGAAATTCCGCGGCCGCTGCCGGAAAAAGCCGTCTGGAACAAATCAAGGAAAGAGGCTACATCGAGGTCGCTACCGAACCTTATTTTGCACCGAATGAATTTATCGATTCTTCCAAGGAAGGCGATGATAAATACGTTGGATCGGATATCGAGCTTGCAAAAGCAATTGCCGATGAAATCGGCGTCAGCGTAAAGATCATCCCTCTTGAGTTTTCGGCGGTTCTCGCATCGGTCACCGAAGGAAAATATGACCTTGCGATTTCGGCTCTTGCATGGACACCCAACCGCGCCGAAAATATGGAGATGAGCAAGGGCTATCATTATTCGGATACTTCCCTTTACACCGTTCTGGTTCGTGAAGAGGATAAGGATAACTACAAATCTCTGGACGATCTGAAAGGAAAGAAAGTCGTCTGTCAGTCGGGTTCGCTTCAGGAACAGCTGATTAAAGACGCAATGGATATCAAGGAACTGAACGAGCTGCTGTATGTTTCGGCAACGACCGATGGCTATCTGATGGTTTCCGAAGGAAAAGCGGACGCCTGTGTATGTGCAGCGACCAACGGCGATCTTTACGCCGCGGCAAACGGCGGACTTACAACCATTCCCGACGCGATCAACTTCCCCGTTTCCTCTGAATACGATGGCACCCGGGTTGGTGCTCCCAAGGGTGAGACGGAACTGATCGATGTGGTCAATACGGTTATCGATCAGCTGAGCGAAACCGATCAGTACAACAAATGGTACGAAGAATACTCCGAGTATGCGGAAAAGCTCGGGCTGGAATAATCAGGGAAGAGAAAGGCTGAGAAGAAATGTTGGAAAAACTGATCCGGATTGCGATCCAATACTATGACGTTTATCTGGCAGGTCTGTGGGGAACCATCTGGATCTCGCTCGTCACCGTTTTATTCGGTACGCTGCTGGGCATTTTGATCGCGCTTGCAAAGATGTGCAGATTTCGCCCGCTTCAGATCCTTGTCGATATTTACATCGAAATAATCCGCGGTACGCCTATGCTCTTGCAGCTGTACTTTTTCTGGCTGCTGCTTCCGGAACTGCTGGGCGTAAACTTAAGCAGCACCGTCTGTGTTCTGGTAGCGTTGATCGTCAATGCAAGCGCCTATATTGCCGAAGTCATCCGTGCCGGTATTCAGGCGGTTGATCCCGGTCAGACCGAAGCTGCAAAAAGCCTTGGTATGAGCGATCTGCACTGCATGACCCGGATCATTCTTCCGCAGGCGATCAAAAACATCCTTCCTGCCCTCGGAAACGAATTCATTGTCATGATTAAGGAAACTTCTCTTGCATCGACCTTCTTCGTTTCCGAACTGATGACCGCATATAAAACGGTTCAGTCCAATACGTTTCTCGCGATCCCGTCGTTGATGATCTCCGGACTGATCTATCTTGTCATCAACTTTACCCTGTCGCGCCTGATCAAACTGTTTGAAAAGAGGATGAGAGCAAGTGACCGATAATACTTTAATCCGCGTCGAAAACCTGACCAAGAAATTCGGGCGTCTGGACGTTTTGAACGGCATCAATGCCGAGATCCGGGAAGGAGAGGTCGTCTCCATCATCGGGCCTTCCGGCGGCGGAAAATCGACCTTTCTCCGCTGCTTAAACCTTCTTGAAAAGCCGACCTCCGGAAGCATCTGGTTTGAAGGCACCGAACTGACCGGGAAAAAGGTCGATCTAGACCTTCACCGGCAGAAGATTGGTATGGTATTCCAGCATTTTAACGTATTCCCCCATCTGACCGTTCTCGAAAACATCACCATTGCACCCATTCTCGAGAAAAAAGTACCGAAGGATGAAGCCAATAAACGGGCGATCGATCTTTTGAAGATGGTCGGACTGGAGGACAAGCAGAATGAATATCCCCGCAAGCTCTCCGGCGGTCAGAAGCAGCGGCTCGCGATCGTGCGGGCACTTGCTATGGATCCGAAGGTGATCCTTTTCGATGAACCGACCTCTGCGCTTGACCCGGAAATGGTCGGCGATGTTCTGGATGTTATCAAAGGGCTGGCCGAAAGCGGCATGACGATCGTGATCGTCACCCATGAGATGGGATTCGCGAGAGAAGTGTCCGATCGGGTATGGTTTATGGACGGCGGAGTTATCGCTGAGGAAGGGACTCCGGAAGAGCTTTTTGGTTCACCGAAGACCGAACGCACGAAAGAATTTTTAAGCAAGGTTTTATAAATACCGAAAGCCTGCCTGTAAAGGTAGGCTTTTCCCCATTAGAAAGGATGCGAGAAAATGAAATCCACTTTTCGTTACGATCACTACTGGAAATACGAAGAGCTCAGCGAAAATTTAAAGGCACTTGCTGAAAAATATTCTGTGCTCTGTACCCTTTACTCCCTCGCGAAAACACCCGAAGGTCGGGACATCTGGTGCGCCGAAGTGACAGATCCCGAAACGGGAAGCTGTGCGGAAAAACCGGCCTATTATGTTGACGGAAGCACCCATGCGGGCGAAGTTACCGGCTCTATGTCCGCGGCCTATTTTCTGGACTATCTTCTGACCAACAGTGAAAGCTCGGACGAGGTAAAAAAACTGCTGAAAGAATACGCATTCTATTTCATTCCCCGTATTTCGCCGGATGGAGTCGAGTATTATCTGACCACTCCAAACCGCGTCAGAAGCGTCAATCGTCCCTATCCCTATGAGCAGGAACTGGATGGACTGCATGCAGCGGATATGGACGGAGACGGCTGTATCCGGAGTGTGCGGGTGCGCTCTCCTTACGGCCTTTGGAAGATTTCGCCCCGCGATCCCCGGCTGATGGTTCACAGACGCCCGGACGAGACGGAAGGTGAATTTTACAACGTTTATACCGAAGGCGAGATCAGCGGATTCGACGGCGTTCATGTTTCGGAAGCGCCCTCCCCTTACGGAAACGATTTCAACCGCAACTATCCGATTGCCTGGGGGCCGGAATCGACCCAAAAAGGTGCGGGACTTTATCCGCTGTCCAATATCGAAACAAAGACGGTAGCTGATTTTATCATTGCGCATAAAAATATCGGAAGTGTCATCACCTTCCACACGAGCGGCGGAATGTTCCTCTATCCGCCCGGATTTATCCCGTCGAAAAAAGCGTTTCCTGAAGATATGGCGCAGTATCACGCGATGGGAAAAATCGCGACCGAAGAAACCGGTTATCCGGTCGTCAATCTTTTTGACGAGTACACACCGGAGGGAGAAGACATTTCTTCCGGAGCCATGGATGACTGGTGTCATTTTGACCGAGGAATCCCCGCCTTTACCATTGAATGCTGGGATGCGACGGTTCGCGCCGGGATCCCTCATGTATGGCCGATGCCGTCGAGCGTAAGCGAAGAAGAACAGGAAGAACAGATGGAAAAGCTAGTTAACTGGAGTGATCGGGAACTGGATGGAGAAGGCTTCAAGCCCTGGACGCCGGGCGTTCATCCCCAACTGGGCGAAGTTGAGTACGGCGGATTTGACTATAAATATGTTTTCCAGAACTGCCCGCCGAAATTCCTTTTACAGGAAGTCGAAAAGCACACCCGGTATATGCTTCGGGCGGTCAAACTGCTTCCGAAACTGGCGATCGATCGGGTCAGCATCAAGCAACTTGCCGAAGGACTTTTCCGGATCGAAGCGGTTGTCGGAAACCGCGGGTATCTTTCGACCTCTCTGACAAAAGAGGCGGTCAAGCTTGGCGTAGATGTTCCGGTCACTGTTTCGATCAACACGCCCGATATCGATGGACAAACGAGCCGAAAAATCGGACATCTCGACGGACGGGCGGCGGTTGACAGTTGGTTCTCGACCTACGGAATGTCGCAGGCTCTTTCCAATCAGCAGAAATCGGTTTCCTTTACCGTCAGTGCTCCTGCGGGCACACCTGTTACCATCACGGCCTGCTGCCCCAGCGGCGGAACAGTCAGCGTAACGAAAGAACTTCTATAAAAGTAAAGCGGACGCAGCGGATAACGGCGTCCGCTTTTGTCTATCCGGGAGAAAAATACGTCCGATCAGATTGTAAAAAAATCGACAAAATCTGTCTCAAGCTCTTTACAAATTATTTTCAAGTTTATTTAGACAAATACACTGTGGTGCCTGAAAACAATCTTTGTAGGTGTTGACAAATTGAAAAAGCTGTGCTATACTATAAATGCTGAGGAATGAGAGAAATCAGGTTACCGGTACTCCCACTTGAACCGGTATATGAAAAAACTCAGCGAGAGAATATATGGACTTCGAAAGGGTGTGTATACCATGAACGTATCTGCTTCTAAACGTTCGGTATCCGCTGAAAACCAAGAGGTTTGGTTTTCTATGCCCGGAAAATCGGAAAGGAGAAAAAGAAATGAGAATGAACGAAAATGCAAAGAGACAGGTTATTGAGTACGAAATCGAGTATATCGATAAGAGCCTGCCGGAGGATCGCAAGTCCTTCCTTGACGCAATGTGTGTAAAGGCAATGCGCGGTATCGGAAAGATGCCGGAAGGCGTTGAATCGGTTCGCGTTGTTAATCGTGTCTAATCGTTAAAAGCAAAAATCCCGCTTCGGATTTCCATTAAAGGAAAACCGGGGCGGGATTTTTTTAGTTATTTGCCTTCTGGAAGCACTGGGGACTCTCCCCGCTCAATCGGGATCGTCATCGTAACGACCGTTCCGATCTCCACCTCACTCGTAATATCCATATCAGCGCGGCTTCCGTAAAAGAGAAGCAGCCGTCGGTAAACATTGGCAAAGCCGATGTGCTCTCCGTCTTTTCCGATGTCCGGCTCTTCCCCGTCGTCGAGTGCAGCAGCCTTGAGCTTTAACAGGGTGTCGCGATTGGCAGCAAGCGCTTCGGTCGAAAGGCCGATTCCATTATCGGCGACCTTCATCCGCAGCCGCTTTTCATCCCCTACAACGATTTCTTCCGCAGAAACAGTTACGCTTAAATCATCGCGCTTAAACTTATTATGCTTAACCGTATTTTCAACGAAAGTCAGCAGAGTGACCGGCGGGATCAGACAATCGAAAAGCTCCTCGTCAATATCCGAATGAAGGGTATTTCCGGCGTGAAAACGGATATTCTGAATCGTTAAAAACTCATCAATCTGTTTCAGTTCCCGCTGAAGCGACACCTTCTTAAAGCTCCCGGTCAGCAGATAGCGGACATAATCCGAAAGGATCAGGCAGAAGTCCTGAATCCGGTCGAACTGCTGGCGCTGAGCCATACCGTAAATGATCGAAAAGCAGTTGACGAAAAAGTGTGGCTTGATCTGGTTCTGGAGATACTCAAGTTCGGTACGGGTGCGGCGCAGTTTCTCCTCATAGACATCAATCTTCAGTTCCCGTACCTGTGCTTCAAGCGCACTGAACGCATTTTCCACCTCGTTCAGTTCGGCAAAACCATATCGCTTGGAAAATTTCCGTTCCTGAAGATAGCTGTTGACATGGTTCTGGAAAAATTCGAGCGGTTCCTGGATATAATGCCGGAAATAGTAAATGACATAAACGGAGAAGGACAAGACGACCAGAAAAACAACAAAGACCAGTACAACGTATACTCCTGCGTCTCCGAAATCAAGTACCTTCCGTCCGACGACCAGTACACCGCTGTTCATATGCGCGGTATAAACTACATTGGCTTCATAGCCGTTTTTTCCGCAGAAAGCCTTTCGGGACGAAACATGAACATTAAGCGCTTTACATTCATCCGCGTGGGTCAGCGGAGTTCCGTGCGAGTCAACAATCGTGTAAAAGCCATGATTGTTCTCGGTCATATCATCGAGAAAGGAAAGAATCTTTTCCGACCGAATCCAACAGGAAAAATACATTCCGTCATAAGCGAGAACCTGAACAAAATAACCGGTTCCATCGACGTCATAATAGTTCCAGCTGGTGTCGTTATAATCATACTGGCCTTCGTCTATATCCGCACGAACCACATCAACCACTTTATGATCGGTCAGATACCCTTCCGATTTACCACTGGAGCGGAAGCTGAGATTTAATCGCGGCGTATAAAAGTAAAAGGTATAGCCGCTGTTGATAAAATCCTGAAGCGCTTCTACGTCAGAGCACATATTCCGTGCCGAGCGGTAAAAGGTATTGTCGCGGACGCTGCTGCGCCGAATCTCGTCCGCATAGGAGTTGGTGATCAGCATATCCAGAAGATAATCGTTGATCTGGGCGAAAGAATCGTCAACCTCCTGCAGCTGATATTCAAGGAGGAAGCTCGTCTGGTCGGAAGCCCGCTCCATCGAGCGCCGGTAACCGTAAAGAAAGCTCACGATCAGCGCCAGAAAAACCGGTACGATTAAAAGCGTTACAAACCGAAGGAGTTTCAGCAGAGATACGTTCTTTTTCTGCACGGCATTCATTCCTTTCTCGTCTGTCGGCGGAATTCTCCCGGCTGAAGGCCGGTACGGTCATGAAAGACGCTTGAGAAATAGGAAAGGTTATCGTAACCGACTTCCTGTGCAATCAGGCTGATCGGCTTATCGGTTTCGGTCAGCAATTCTTTGGCTCGTTCGATCCGCCTGTCCTTTATATAAGCGGCAAGCGATTGACCGTTTTTTTCCTTGAACAGCTTAGCCAAGTAGTCAGGGTTCATAAATACCGTCTTGGAAAGAGAAGCGCGGTTCAGCTCCTCGGAAAGATGAGCGTTGATGTAATCACGAACAATGTCAACCACCGAGCGGGGAGCCTTCTGTTCCATCGGCTTTTCGGTATTGTTGACCGCCTGCATGGCCTGGTAGACAACATACGAAACAAATCTAACCATCGCATCGACCGTATCGGTAGCGCTCTCATACAGTCTCCGGTAGTCGTCTCCAAACTGAAGCGCATGAGCGGGAATGCCTTTGGACGAAAGGAATTTGTTGATGACCTGCATGAAATCCAGCTGGCCCGACAGCAGTCCGGAACGGGTCAGCAAACCTTCATCAGCAGCTTTGTGAAGAAGATTTTCCTGATCCTGAATGACTTCTTCCCACTGCCCCGCTTCAAGCATTCGTTCATACCGTTCGGCATGGGCGGGATTTGCGTAGACCGCGTCTTTTTTCCGATAAGGGAAAATATCGTAGAGCTGATTGGAAGAAGAAACGTCATCGCGAAAAATGTCAAACGCCTTTTCGATCATTTCCGCACAGAACTCAAAGCGGATATCCGTACAATAATAACAGTCGGCGCTGATTTCCATATGCTGATTGCAAAAATCGATAAAGGCACGGCAGGCTTCTATCATCTTTTTTCGATCAATGGGATGATTATCTGTCTGACGCAGGATCAGATGATACGAACCGGGCGGCGACGCAGCGAGCGATTCTACCGTTGTCTCTGGGGAAACGAACAACTCAGAGATAACGTTTTCAAAGGCTATGTCCAAAAGCTCGGCATTCCAGTCTTTCAGCTTATCCTCACGATACAGATCAAATACCACAAAGGTAAATAGATCATCTTTTCCGTAGGATAAACGGCGCTGATCTGCCTGACGCTTCATCTGTGCGGCCGCTTTCTCCGCGTCAAAGTTTTCTCCTCCGGAAATATTCGACCGCCTCCGATCGGAAAAGCGATGAAAGACCCTCAGCCAGTAATCCCGACGGTTTTCCTTCTGAAAATCAAGCCAGTACTTTCCGCAGTCCTGATGCTTTTTCTCCTCCGTCCGTCTTTTTACTTCGGCGGCAGCAGCGGTCAGTTTATCGGTCAATTCCTGATAACGGATCGGTTTCAAATAATAATCAAACGCTTTCAGTTCAAGCGCTTTTTTGGCGTAATTAAAGTCCGAATAGGCTGTGCAGAAAATCGTTACAACGTTTCGATTATGCGCCTGTGCCCATTCCAGTAAAGACAGCCCGTTCATGTCTGACATTTCGATATCTGTAATCAGGACATCGATCGTGACATTGAACATGATTTCGGCGGCTTCTTCTCCGCTGCGTGCGGTAAAAATTCCAGTATATCCGATCTTTTTCAAATCAACACCGGATAATATGCCGTCAATTACATCCGGCTCATCATCTACAATCAACAGATTCATTGGTTGTCCTCCTGTACTTTCATCCATACACATACGCAGATATAAAATTTATTGCTTTTATTTTACCATATTGATTTTATCCGTTAAGGATAAAATCGGAAGCGTTGCGGAACTTGTTCCGCAGCATTTATTATACTGTTTTCTCCCAAGAAAATCAACCCACCCTACCCAAAGCATAATCTGTTACAAAAACTTGCAAAGAAGTCTGCTTTTTATAGTTTTTTGTCCGGAAATCAATATTGTTTTTTCGTAACTTTGTGCTATAATAAAGCCATAGTATGAATCGGGCGATCGGTTATTTCTCCTCGGTTCACGTGTTTTTATTCATATTGAACAGTAAGGAGTGTTTCGAAAACATGAGAGAGTATGACAAGAGCCATGTCGAATTTCTGCATTTACAGCAGACACCGGAAATGGTAAACGGCGCGCCAATCATCATTAAGCGCAGCCCGACCGAACCGCGCCCCGGATGCGCTGACCATCATGAGGATGCCTGCATGAAGATGCATTGGGTTGCCCGTGAGAAGGGTGAGGAAGAAAAGCCGAAAACACCGGCGGAAGCACTTCAGCAGATGCGCGACAACATGGGCTTCCCCAACCACAACATCTGCACAGCCGAGATTCACACCAAGTTTGAGACGATCATGAACGGAGAAAATGAGGTCGGTCTTTGGCGTTATTACCGCCGCGACAGCCAGTATCAGAAAGATCGTCCCTGCTTTATCTTCTATCACGGCGGCGGATGGATCGGCGGCACACCCTATACCGTAGAAAACCCCTGCCGACTGATCGCCGAACTTTCGGGCGGCGTTGTCTTTAATGTTGACTACTCGCTGGCTCCCGAAAAGAAATATCCCAACGGCGTAAACGACTGCTGGACCGCGCTGAAGCACGTCTATGACCACGCAGAAGAATACGGCATCGACAAAAACAAGATCGCGATCGGCGGCGACTCAGCCGGCGGCAACATGACGGCGGTTGTTTCGCTGATGGATCGCGACCGCAAGACCCATATGGTCGCTCTTCAGGTCCCGATGTATGCAGCTGTTACCTTCAAAGGAAGCGCAACGCCCGGCTATCACTTCAGCATCAGTGAATACGAATTTGATCCGTCTCAGGAAGCCGTCCTCAATCCCAGAGTCGCGATCTCCCGCCCCAAGGACGAGGATCATGACGATGAGATCATGATGGGTAATATGTATTTTGACGATCCTGAAAAGCAGTGCCTTGAAACCTACGCTTCCCCGCTGATGGAAAAAGATTTCACCGGTATGCCCAGATGCCTGTCGGTAGCCTGCGAATATGACGGTCTGCGGATCCAGGACGAGCTTTACGCCAAACGGTTGGGCGAAGCGGGCGTTAAGGTCAAATCGATCCGTTACCGCGGTGTTTCCCATGCGTTTATCGACCGTCTTGGATTTGTTCCGCAGGCAGAAGATCTCTGTATCGAGATCGCGGACGCAATGAAGGAAATGTGATTTTTTCAAAAGTAAATAATTAAATGAAAGGACGTATTCCCATGGCAAAGTTTACTTGTAATTTTATTTCGTACACATTAAAACGCACGGTCGATATCACCGTCATCATCCCCTCGGTCACGATCCCCGAATCGATGGGCATGACGCTTGCGGAAGGTAAAAAGCCCCGTCATCAGAAAGCGGACAAATATCCTGTCCTCTATCTTCTGCACGGCATGGGCAACAACCACGCGCAGTGGACCGGCTATACCAACGTCGAACTTTTCGCTGAAGAACGCAATATGGCGGTCGTTATGCTCTCTGCCGAAAATAAATCCTACGTCAACATTCACGGCGACAACTTCTTCGATTTCGTATCGGAAGAGCTGCCTGATTTCGTAAAGGGTATGTTCCCCATCTCCGACCGTCCGGAAGATACCTATATCGCCGGTCTGTCGATGGGCGGCTTCGGCACGCTCGTTCACGCGCTCTCTCATCCTGAAAGATTTGCGGCATTCGGTGCGTTCTCTGCCGCGGTTCAGCTGAATCCCTTCTCTCTGACCGGAGAAGCCGATGCGGACAGCCATCCGATCGATCCTAAATATGATCCTCTGTCGCTGCTGAAAGCAGATGTAGCCGCCGGTAAGAAACTGCCGAAGATGTATGTAGCCTGCGGCGAAAATGATTTTCTCTATGAAGCCAACAAGAAATTTGTTGAGGAAATCAAAGATCTTGGTCTGGAAGTAGAGACTGATTTCGTTCCCGGATACACCCATGAGTGGCGTTTCTGGAATCTCGAAGTCGAGAAATTCCTTGCTTGGATCCCCCGTACCGACGCTTATGCCGGTGGAAAGAGACAGGTTTGATCTTCTGACATAACTACAAAAAGGACGCATACCGGTTCACTCCGATATGCGTCCTTTTTTATCCATGGATGTATTTTTGCAGACGTGCGGTCATGAGCGCGCCCGCCGCGCCGATCGCCGTTCCGGTCAGCGCTCCGGTCACTAAAAGCACTGGGAAATAGTACCAGACGCTTCCGGTCTCCAAAACCAGCATGGCGACGATCAACTGTCCGACATTGTGACAGACGCCGCCGCAGATGCTGACGCCGGTCACGCCGAAAATTTTCCAGCGCTTGAGCAATGCCATTATCGTAAAGCTCAAAAGGCCGCCCGCAAGACTGTAGAACATACTGAACATTCCGCCAAAGGTCAGCCCGATCAGTAAAATCCGCAGCACCGCGATCAAAAATGCGCCGCTGGTTCCGAGCGTGTAGAGAGACAGTAGTACAACAATATTCCCAAGTCCCAATTTTACGCCGGGAATCCCGATATTGAACGGAATCAAATGCTCAAGATAGGAGAAAACAAACGCGAGTGCGATCATCATCCCATAAAGGGTGAGCCGCCGCGCCGTCAGCTTATGCGACCGCATCGACATCCCTCTTTTCTCCGCCGCGAACCGTCACGACCACCTGATTCGGCAGGCAGATAATACTCTCACCGTCTTTGGATATCGGTGTATGCCGGACGCAGATTCCATCCGGACAACTGGCTGATTCCATATACGCTTTTCCGTCCTCAATCACAAGGATGTTTTCCCCGTCGTTCGCTCCCGAAATGACAAGCCTTGTGTCTTCAGAAAGCGGAAGCGTTTCAACAATCGTCCCGCTTACCGCGATCTCGACCTCTCCATCAACTGTATCGGGGCGAAGAAATAAAATCAGCATTCCGATCCCACCTGCCGCAAGGAGAATAACCAGCAGCCAAAGATCCCTTTTCCCGATCCATCTTTTCTTTTCCAATGTCTTGTTCCTGCGTCCTTTCTGTATCGTCCTATTGAAGCTGAAAACGGACAAAACGCGCGGCTCCGTCAACCAGCCGCAGAGCCGCGCGGGTCGTAACCGTCGCTCCGGTCAAGCCGTCAATATGTGTTCCACGCCCGGAATCGGATGAAAGAAGCAGCGGATAAAGCCTGCCGGTAAATTGCTGCTGAAAAGAAGAAAGACGGATCCGATCGCCATAATATTCTGACTCACTTTGAGACAAAAGCTCGATCCCGTAAAGCTCGCGTCCATCTGGACTGATCCGGCATCGAATACGGATCGGTGTTTTCGCATTAAAGCCATACGCATATCCATCGACGGCGTAGCCAACGGTCTTTCCTTTTTTATCCAGCATCTCCGCCGCCTTTTCAACTCCATAACGTTCGGGAGATTTTTCTGAGAGGTCAAGAGTTTGCTCGCAGGCAAAGGACGGAACCGGATGAGAAAGCTGATACGGAAGATAAACCGCTTCACGCGCCGCCTGAGTAACAGCAACCGCGGCGGCCGACGCGGTCAGCATGGCAAAAAACGAACGATCTCTTTCTTTTTTCAAATCGGACTCCTTTCTTTTTCAGCGGATGTACTGTGAAAAGCCATCGCTTTGGAAAACTCCGTCATCGGTCACCCAAACGGCTTCCACACCATCCATCGAATCGATCAGTTGTTTCCCCTGTTCGGGCGTCATCAGAAAAAGCGCGGTAGAAAGCGCGTCTGCCAGTCCTGAATCGGACGCCAGAACCGATACGGCGCGCAGATACTCAGCCGGGTAAAGGGTATCGGGAGAAATAATGTGATGGTAGCTTTTCCCGTCAACCGTATAGTAGCGCTGGTAATCACCGCTTGTAACAAGCGACATTCCCGCCGGAACCGATACCGTCATCAGATAATCGCCGCCATCCGGGTTCTCGACTCCGATCACCCACGGATTTTCCTCTTTTTCCTCTTTCCAACCGACCGCCGTAACGTTTCCGCCGATCGAAAAGACTGCGTTAATATCATACTCCTCCGACAGCTTTTCAGCGGCACGCTGAGCCGAATAGCCTTTCGCAATTGCGCCGACATCCAGCTGCATCTCCGCATCAGCAAGATAAACAGTGCCGCTTGGCTCATCAATCACCAGATCATCAATATTGGTATGCTTTGCGGCAGCTTCCAGTGCTTGCTGAGGCGGAAGCTCGGCCGCAGCCGGATCTTCAAGCCCCGCTTCCCGATAATCGTGCCAGATAGAGAGAACGCTCCCGAAGCAGATATTGACCCGGCCATCCGAAAGAGTACAGACATCCTTCCCGAACTGTAAGAGATCAATAATCCGCTGATCCACTTTGACCGGTGCTTTTCCCGCCTGATCATTAACGGTCTTGAGGTTGTTGATCCCATCATAGTCGTTATAAATATCGTAAAGCCGGTCATACTCCGAAAGGAGTTCCTCATAGCGGGTCATCTGATTGGAAAAGTCCTGTTCACTTTCAGCATATCCGGTCACGGTCGAAGCCGTATCAAACAGACCGACAAAGCTTTCGGTAAACCGTTCCGGCGCTTTCCCCGAAGCACATCCGGAAAGCAGAACCATTCCTGCCGCCAGAGCCGCTAATCCTTTTCCCAGCCTTCCTTTCATTTTTACCTCCAATAAAAAACATCTGAGAAGGACATTTTTGCCAGCTCCTCAGATGTTTCCTTATATATTTCCGTATCGGGAAGGCGGCGGTAAAGCCTTCTTTGCATATTCATATTATGACAACAGTATAACAAGAATATGCGGCTCTGTCAAGGTTAGCTTTTGCTACCTGCCGCCTTTTTATGCGGGCAGAATAACTTTTGCCGGGCATTTTTCCGCACATTTTCCGCATCCGGTACAGAGTGATGTATCGATATGTGCGATATTGTTGGAAAGGGTGATTGCGCTCTGCGGACAAAGTTTTGCACAAAGCCCGCAGCCGATGCAGCCGGCGCTGCACATATCCCGAACCTTTTTCCCCTTTTCCTGCGAGAAACAGCGAACCATATACTTCGTATCGTAGGGAATCAGTTCGATCAGGTGCTGGGGACAGACAGAAACACATTTTCCGCAGCCGTGGCAGTCCTCTTTTGAAACAACTGCCCGGCCGTTGAGAATATGAATCGCGTCAAACGAGCAGGCCTGTGCACAGGAACCTTCTCCCAGACATCCATAAGCGCAAGCTTTGGCGCCGCGTCCGGGAGCCAGAGAAACCTGATAGCAGGAGTTGGCGCCTTGATAGTTATAGATAAACTGAGTTTTATCACAGGATCCGGAGCATTTGACATACGCCGCCTTCCGGACAAAATCCTCTTCCGGTAATCCGAGCGCCGCCGAAATGGCTTTTGCGGCCGCCGCGCCACCGACCGGACAGGCGTTTGTTTTGGCCTCGCCTTTGACAATTGCCTCTGCGAGCGCGTCGCATCCAGCGTATCCGCATCCGCCGCAGTTGTTTCCGGGGAGACATTCGCGCACCTTGGTAATTGCTTCATTGGTTTTGACTGCAAAGATCTTTCCCGCCGCACCAAGAAGCAGACCGATCAGCAGGCCGATCAGAGCAATCACCAGTGTCGCTGTAAGAATTGCCGACCCATTCATTTTCTTTCCGCCTCCTTTACACCAGACTCTTAAAGCCGTAGAACGCGATTGCCATCAAACAGGCGGACAGTAAAACGACCGGCATTCCCTGAAACGATTTGATAACATCGTTATGCGCCAGCTTTTCCCGGATGCCCGCCATCAGTACGATCGAAAGGGTAAAGCCGAACGAAGCGCCGAGTCCGGTCGCAACACTGGTCAGAAAATCATACTCTTTCTGTACGTTGGTCAGAACAGTACCGAGAACACAGCAGTTGGTTGTAATCAGCGGTAGGTAGACACCAAGCGCGACATAAAGCCCGCGCGAGACCTTTTTCAGTACCATTTCTACCAGCTGAACGAGCGCCGCAATGACGATGATAAAAACGATCGTTTTCAGATAGGTCAGATCCAGTCTGACCAGTACCAGATTATAAAGCAACGAGCAGATCGCCGAGGATACGGTGACAACGAAAACGATCGCGGCGCCCATTCCAGCAGCGGTTTTGACCTGTTTGGATACGCCGAGGAAGGGACACAGGCCGTAAAACTGAGATAAAACGACGTTATCGACCAGCGCGGCCGTGATGATGACAAGAATCAGGTTCATGAACGCTCTCCCTTCCCTTTTTCTGCCGCTTGGGCTTGTTTCTCTGCTTTACGAGCCGTGGCGAGTTTTTCCGCTTCTTTTGCCTTCTGCTCGGCAATAGCGATATGGTTTCCGGAACAGGTGCGACCGATACATCCGGCACAGTTCCCTCCGCAGGCGATCTCTTCATGCGGAACATTCGTAGCGGACGGAGCCTTGAACTTATTCTGCAAAGCAGTCAGGATCGCCAGCACCAGAAAAGCGCCGGGCGCTAAAACAAGGATGGTGATCGGGGTATAAAAATCCGGCATGATCTGGAAGCCAAAAAGCGTTCCGGCTCCGAAAAGCTCACGCACCATGCCGATGATCGTAAGCGCCACAGTAAATCCAAGTCCCATTCCGATACCGTCAAATATCGATAAAACCACCGGATTTTTGGAGGCGTAGGATTCCGCACGGCCGAGAATGATGCAGTTGACAACAATCAGCGGGATATACACGCCGAGTGAATCGTACAAAACGGTCACATAAGCGTGCATCAGCATTTCAACGATCGTAACAAAAGACGCAACAATGACAATATACGCCGGCATCCGCACGCCGTCGGGAATAATTTTTCGGAGCGCCGAGATCATCATATTGGACATGATCAGGACGACCATCGTTGAAACGCCCATACCGAAACCATTGATGGCGCTGGTCGTAACCGCAAGCGTCGGGCACATTCCAAGCATCAGAACAAAGGTCGGATTTTCCTTAATCAGTCCGTTCAGCACCCGCTCCATTGGCTTATTCACTTAAACTCCTCCTTCCGCATTCATCAGTTCATCGGCAACAGTCAGTGCCGCACCGACGGCCTGACGGATGGCGTTTGTCGTAAAGGTCGCGCCCGAAATGCCGTCCAGTTCATCAGCTGAGGTTTTCCCGGGGAATTGCGCACGATAGGTGTCCTCTTCACAGCGCGCTCCAAATCCGGGCGTTTCGCTGTGGGCAAGAGGCTTGAAGCCGGTAATGGTTAAGCTTGTATCGATACCCAGCGCAACAGTGATATTACCGCCATAGCCGTTTTTGGAATCGGCGGAAAAAACGTAACCGAGCGTCCCTCCGCTTCCATCGACCGCCCGCATAACGTCGCTCACATATCCGCCTGCATAACCCGCTCCTTCCGCCCATTCGGAAGAATGCGTCAACAGATCCTCGCTTCCCTCCACTGCTTCAAACGAAGCAGCGTTCGGGAAAACGTCGGTATAAGCTTCCGCCTTGGCTTTCAACTGAGCGGCGGCGATCGGCTCAATCGTAAGCTGATTAACGAAAGAAAGGAGAAGCCCCGCGACCAATGTAATCGCACAAAGGATCAGTGCGTTTCCGACCGGGCGCTCTTTTTTTACAGCTGTGCTCATGCCTTTTCCCCCTTTCTGCGCCGTTTGACGCCGAATGCGGTCGGTACCGTCACCCGTTCAATCAGCGGAACAACCATGTTCGAAAGGATGATCGCGTAGGATACGCCCTCGGCCGATTTGCCGACGATTCGGAACAGTGCAGTTAAAAAGCCGAGCAGAACTGCGTATACGATCTGCCCCATCGGCGTGATCGGACTGGTCACATAGTCGGTGGCCATGAAAAACGCGCCAATCAGAAGCCCGCCGCCGCACAGATGCGCCAACAGAAACGAGATTTCCGGCATTCCCCTTCCGCTCACCAACGAAACGATCACAATAAAAATCAGGGTCGAAAGGATGTAAACACCCGGGATCCGGATGGAGATTACCTTTTTATAAAGGAGATATCCCGCTCCCAGAAGAATGGCGATCACCGAAGTCTCTCCGATACAGCCGGAGTAGTTTCCAATAAACATCTGTAAAAGATCAACGCTCTCTCCGGCTTTGAGTGCACTGAGAGGCGTGGCGGCTGTAATACCATCGACCGTGGGAAAATTCGTCATCAGGGAGCCGAACGAAATCAGCAGAAAACAGCGTCCGGCAAGAGCGGGGTTCATAAAGTTCTGGCCAAGTCCGCCGAAGAGCTGCTTGACGACAATAATTGCAAACACGCTTCCGAGAACGGGAAGCCAGAGCGGTACAGTCGCCGGAAGGTTGACTGCCAGAATCAGACCGGTCACGACCGCGCTCCAGTCAGAAACGGTCACCGGACGGTGCACCAGCTTTTCAAATAGGTATTCCGCCCCGAGCGCCGACGCAACGCTGATCAGAATCACCAGAAGTGCACGCCATCCATACATGTATACCCCGAACAGGCAGGGCGGCATCAAAGCGATCGCGACATCCCGCATAATCGAGTCGGTTCCGGTCTCCGAGCGCAGATGCGGAGAGACTGATACATTCAGCATTTTATTCAAAACCGATTCCTCCTTTATTTCTTTGCTGCGGCCTGTTGGCGGAGACGGCGAACCGACTGACGGCCGTACTTAAACGATTGAGTCAGCGTTCGATGCGCAGGACATACCGCCGTACAGCTTCCGCATTCGATACATTCCATTCCTCCAAGTGCTTCAAACCGCGCAAAATCGTCATGATCTGCCGCATCCTGCATCATCTGTGGGATCAGCTGTTCGGGGCAGGCCGCCACACACCGCCCGCAGTGGATACAAGGGCCGGACGGGTGGGAAGCAACCGGATCAACAGCAAATGCAAGGATCGATGAGGTCGTTTTCTGAACGGGAATATCGAGCGTAAAAAGCGCCGTTCCCATCATCGGCCCGCCGGAGATCACCTTCTCAGGTGAAACAGAAAAGCCGCCCGCTTCATCCAAAAGCAGCTGATGACTGCATCCGACCGGGAGCTCGAAGTTGCCCGGCTTATTGACCGCGTCTCCGGTCACGGTCATGACTGTCGTAGTCAGCGGTTCATTCCAAACGACCGCCCGGTAAACAGCAATCACTGTCGCTACGTTATCAACGATACATCCCGCGTCATACGGCAGCATCGACGAGTTGATGTCCCGCCCGGTCACCGCATGGATCAGCATCCGTTCGCCGCCCTGCGGATATTTCGTGACCAGCGGCTGGACGGTGATCCTGCTTTCAGAAGCTGTCCGTTCGATCAGAAGGCGGATGGCTTCAGGCTTATTGTCCTCGATAGCAATCACGCCGCGGGCATTTGGAAACAGAGAAAGAATGATCTTTAAGCCTTCGACCAATTCATCCGGCCGTTCCATCATCATCCGGTAGTCGGAAGTCAGATACGGTTCGCACTCCGCGCCATTGACAATGACATACTCGACCTTGCTGTCATCCTTTACTGTCAGCTTAACATGAGTCGGAAAGCCTGCGCCGCCGAGACCGATAATCCCGGCGCTCTGGACGTCCTTTCGGATCTCTTCAGGTGAACCCGGATCCTTTTTCTCTCCCACTCCGGGGAAAAGTTCATATTTTCCATCGTTTTCAATCACAATCGAATCGCGGGTCTCCCCCATGACGGTCGTGCGGGGCTGAATCGCTTTCACCGTTCCGGAAACGGAAGAATGGATCGCCGCCGAAACAAAACCGCCCGGCTTTGCGATCATCTGTCCTAAAAGTACCCGCTCCCCCGGCTGAACGATGGGCACAGCCGGAGCGCCGATATGCGCGCTTAACGGAAAGATAAACTCTCCGCCTTCCGGACGGAAGCTGCGAATCGGACATTCCTGGCTCAATGCTTTTCCGTCTGCCGGATGGATCCCCCTGAAAAATGTTTTTCGCTTCATGAAATACCTTCTTTCCAATCAACACTATATGTAAATAAATACATGGGAAAATTCCACGTCAGTGCATTTATTTTAGCACATTCAAGCGTCAATACCAATAGATAAAAACGTTTTTCGTTTATTATGACGATTTTATTCCTGAAATATTCACCAATCTGCCAGTGATTCTGGTTGGCTTTTCCATCTTCAGTCAAAATGCCAAAAGATCGTATCGGAATACCCGTTTACATTCAGGGAAAAATTGTATATACTTTGTTACATAGGATCGTTTTTTGAAGAAAGGAAGCAACAGTATGGAATTATACGGCAGAATCAACGGGCTGAACCGTCCGGTTTCACGTCTCTTTTTCGGATGCGCCATCAAACCGATGAACATGGGCGAGGATGTCGGCGCGCTTCTGGATGCGGCACTGGACGCGGGAATCAACGCTTTTGATACAGCCAGGGTTTACGGCCATTCAGAAGAGGCTCTGGGAAACTGGATCCGTTCGCGCGGCGTACGGGATCAGATTATCCTGCTGAGCAAGGGCGCTCACCCCACCATTCATATGGAAAACGGCGCGCCTGTCTTTACTCGCCGGATCAGTCGAGAGGAGATCCGAAAGGACGTTGAACAATCACTTTTGGTGCTCGGGACCGATCGCATCGATCTTTACCTTCTTCATCGCGATGATGAGCGGGTTCCCGCCGGGGAGATTGCCGAATGGATGGATGAGCTTGTAAAAGAGGGAAAGATCCTTGTTCCGGGGGTATCCAACTGGCGCGCAAATCGGATCCGGGAAGCGCGGGACTATGCGCAGGCACATGGTCTGACCCCGATCGGCCTTTCCAGTCCCCAGTATTCGCTCGCTTCCCTTTCGATCGATCTTTACGGAGATAACTGCCAGACGATCGGCGGTGCTTCTCCCGAAAAAGCTGCCGCCCGGAACTATTACCGGGAAAGCGGTCTCCCCGTTCTCTCTTATGCCAGCCTTGCGCAGGGATTTTTCGGTGGAAAGTGCAGCGGAGACGATTTTCCCCGGAGAGAGAAACTGCTGGATCCGCTGACGCTGGCCGGATTCGGCAGTCGGGAAAACTTTGCGATCCTGAAAAAAGCAGAACAGCTTGCCGGAGAAAAAGGCTGTACGCCGTCACAGCTGGCGCTTCGATGGCTATTCACGCGGGGCTTAAACCTTTTTGCGGCAGTCGGCTCAACTCGTCCGGAACGTATCCGTGAGAATCTCGCCGCTCTTTCGATCCCGCTCAGCCAGGAAGAAGCAGACTTTTTGTCTGAAGACTGAGTACAGCAGACACATATTTGTAACAATCTGTTTATTTGTCGATGGTTTACTTGCTTTTTCAGATATGATACAATAGGTCGTACAAAGTGGAAAAGGAGGGAGAAAATGTTCGGTTATATCCGACCAATGACCGGTCAGCTGCGCGTCAGTGAATATGAGACCTACCGCGCGGTTTATTGCAGCATTTGCCACGCATTGAAAGAAAACTTCGGCGCACTCTCGACCCTTTCACTGAATTACGACTTTACCTTTGCCGCTCTCTTAGGTCTGGCGATGCGGGAGGATTTCCCAGGCTATGAACCGTTCGCCTGTATTGCCCACCCTCTTCACAAACGGCAGCGGCTGAAAAATGAGCGGAAGGTTCTTCCCTTTATCAGCGGATGTGTCGTATCCATGGTACACGCAAAGGTTGCCGACAACATTGCCGATGCGGGAAGCTTCAAAAGCTTTGCGTTTCGGCTGACCTTTCCTTTTACCGCTCATGCCGGTAAAAAAGCGGATAGGCTGTATCCCGGATTGATGAAGATATGCACCGGAATGAACGACAGTCAGCAGAAGGTCGAAGCGCTCTCCGCCCCTTCTCTGGATGCCGCCGCGGAGCCGAGTGCCCATGCGCTTTCGGAAATGATGGAGATGCTTTCAGATGATCCGTTAAACCGGAGGGTGCTCTCCCGATTCGGGTATCTGCTCGGACGGTGGATTTACATCATCGATGCGCTCGACGATCTAAAAGATGATCTAAAAGAAAAGGGCTTCAATCCTTTTGCCGTCCGTTTTTCTCTTTCTTCTCCGGAAGAGTTTGAAGAAAAACGGGAAGAAATCCTTCGGTGCGGGAAAGAGCTTCTGAATGTCACCGGAGCGGAGATGGCGGCGGCTTATGAGCTTTTGCCACTCAAACGCTTTAAGGGCATTCTCGATAACATTGTATACCTTGGGCTGAACGCTTCGATGGAGCGGGTCCTGAATCCGAAAAAGACAGCTTCTTCGGCAGGAGACCCTGTTCCCCCGTCAGCCGTCAGCCTGACATAAACAGAAAAACATGTATTTGCAGCCCCGTTTGGGGCAGATGGAGGACGTATAATGTCTGAAAAAGATCCATATCAGGTGCTTGGCGTATCCAGAACCGCTACCGAGGAACAGGTTAAGGCGGCCTATCGGGAACTGGCGAAAAAATATCATCCCGACAATTACGCCGATTCTCCCCTTGCTGATGTTGCCAACGAAAAGATGCAGGAGGTCAACGCCGCTTACGATGCGGTTATGAAGGACCTGAAAAACCGCGGCTCCGGCTCTCAAAGCGGCACGCAGGGCAGTTATGGGAACGGATACGGCGGATATAATAACGGAAGCTATGGCGGATATCAGCAGGGCGGGTATAGTTATAACCAGAGCTATGGCGGGATGAACGATGTACGTCGGATGATCCAGCAGAACCGTCTCGTTGAGGCGGAAGAGATACTGGACGGAACGCCCGGTGGCAGACGGGACGCCGAATGGCATTTTCTCAAGGGCACCATCTGCTACCAGCGCGGATGGCTGGATGAGGCGCGCAATCACTTTACCGCCGCCTGTCAGATGAACCCGAATAATCCCGAATACCGCGCTGCCTACAACCGGATGAACTGGCAGTCGAGCGGCGGATATGGCGCTCCTGGAACCGGCTACCGTCAGACACATACTTCCGGAACGATAGATGCCTGCAACTGCTGTTCCAACCTGCTTCTGGCCGACTGCTGCTGCGAATGCATGGGCGGGGATCTGATTCCCTGCTGCTGAGGGAGGCATTTTGATGAGCAGAAAAACCGAATCCTCATTTCACGCCAAGCAGATGGCGCTCTGTGGAATGACAGCGGCAGTCTCTCTTCTTCTGATGCTGCTCACAGCAGTTTTTCCGGTGATGAGTTATGGACTACCGGCGCTTTGCGGTGTGCTCACGACGATGATCGTGATCGAATGTAGCGACAAAATGGCGCTGACGATGTACGGTGCGGTATCGATCCTTTCGCTGCTTCTTCTTCCGTCCAAGGAAAGCGCCGTTGTTTATCTGCTTTTATTCGGATGGTATCCGGTCGCCAAACGCCGGATCGAAATGCTGCGCCGGCCGGTACTGGAATGGGTCATCAAAATGATCTCGATGATCATTCCAGTCGGGATCGGCTCCGCCGCTGCGGTAGCAGTACTCGGATTTGAAGGATTTTTCGGCACGGATATGACCGGGTGGATGATTCCTCTTTTTTATCTTGCTGTTGCGGCTGCGTTTGTCATCTACGATATCGCGCTGACCCGGCTGATCTCCGCTTATCTGTCGTATATCCGTCCGAAGTTTCTGTCCAAGCTTCTCAAGTGATCCACAGGGAGGAAAAAGATTTGCTGCAAAAACGAATGAAAGAGCTTCGTCTTGCGCGCGGCCTTACTCAGAACGAACCAGCTTCAGTCCTGCGCACTTCACGGGAAGCCTATTCGATGTATGAAAATGGGAAGCGGCAGCTCAGCTGTCAGGGACTTATTCAGCTTGCCCAGTACTACGGCGTAACGACCGATTATCTGCTTGGGTTGAGCGACGATCCGGATGGAGCGCCGAAACTCAGCTCCGATGAAGAAAAGCTTCTCGATCATTTCAGAGGCTGTGACCAGCGCGGGAAACGCGCGGTTCTTCAGCTCTCGATCCAGCAGGAAAAAGAAAGCATGAACTGAATATAAAAAGCGCTCTGCCTGTCCAAAGCCCGGATAGGCAGAGCGCTTTTTATTAACCTTTATAAGCGATCGCCGCAGCAATCTTATCGGCCGTTTCCTTATCGACAAGCTGAGCCACGAGCGAAAGCCCGAATTCAATCGCGGCGCCCAGTCCGCGTCCGGTCGTTACGTTTCCGTCTACATCGACCTGATGACCGGTAACTTTAGCGCCCGCCAGCTTATCCTCAAAACCGGGATGGGAGGTCGCATTCTTCCCTTCCAGCAGTCCGACCGAAGCCAGTACACTCGGTGCCGCGCAGATCGCCGAAACTTTTTTCCCTTTTTCAGCGAATTCGGTCAGCTTTTCGCGAACCAGTGCACTCTCGCCCAGATGGGTCGTTCCGGGAAGTCCGCCGGGAAGGAAAAGAAGATCCGCCGAATCATAATCTACCTCTTCCGCAAGCGCATCAGCTGTGACATGAATCCCGTGGGAGCCGGTAACTTCCTTTTTCCCGGTGATGGAAGCCAGAACGACCTCGACGCCTGCACGGCGAAGAAGGTCTGCCGGAATCAGTGCCTCGCACTCTTCATGCCCGTTAGCAAGAAAAACGATGACTTTACTCATAAAAAAACATCCCTTTCGACTTGGTATTGGATGCCTTTATTGTAGCACATCCACCTGTAAAAAACAAGCCGCCGATCCTGCCCGAAAAGGACGCATTTTTTCAGTTCCTGTTCTCCCGCGGTTGACAAGCCGGATAGAAAAAGCTAGAATAAAGCCATAAAAGGCCGGAAAAAGAACCGGCCGGTGCGCTTAAAAACAAACGAAAGGATGACCGCAATGAAAACCAGGATCGAAACCCCGTTTGCCAAAGAATTTATCAGTTATGCACTCGAAAAGGAAGGCTGTATTCAAGGCAGTCCCGAACATTTTCTTAAAGTGATGAAACATAATACCGGTTTTAACGGAGCACTCACCAAATACGGCCTCGACCGAAAAGGACTTTGCCGCCGAAATCCGCTGATCGTCGCACTCGGAGACAGCGTGACCGCCGGACACTTTGAAATGCTGGTGCGGACACCGTCCGATTTCCCGGCGTTTATTGCCGCGGGAAAGCCGGTCGAAGCGGTCGATGAGCGGGAAAGCTATCCTGAAAAGTTCCGCAGCCGTCTCTCTGACCGATATGAAGCGACCTCCGTAAGCGTCATCAACTCCGGTATTGCCGGTGATACGATCCTCGGAATGGAAGCACGGCTGACGAGAGATGTCATTGTTCATAATCCCGATCTGACCCTCATCAACGGTTCGCTTAACTGGGGCGTCGAATGCGGAGAAAACCTTCTCTTTTATCAGTCGCTCAAACGGATCATCCGCCGGATCCGCCGGGAAACCGATTCGGACGTGATCCTGATGACACCGAATATGCAGGATCTCTCAGCAGCTCCCTTCCCCGCCGGTGCGCCGCTTGAAGAACGAGTTGGCATGATCCGGAAGGCCGCCTCGGAAGAAAACGTCTGCCTGGCTGATACCTATGCCGTATGGGAAGGCTTTGTAAACGAAGGACATCCCCTCCCGGAACTTCTCGCCAACCGAATGAACCATCCGACACCTGCCGGACACCGGGTTTATGCCGAGGTGTTGATGAAGTTCTTCGAATAACGCTATATTCCCGAACCATTTTGCATGGCCGGCTTTTATGCCTGCTGATATAGATAAAAACAAAAATGGAGGAAGATTGAAATGCACAAAATCGTCGTCTTGGACGGAGCTGTCCTAAACCCCGGAGATCTAAGTTGGACGCCGCTGGAAGCGCTTGGCTCGCTTACTGTCTACGACCGGACACCTGGGGAGATGATCCTTTCCCACATCGGTGACGCCGATATCGTTTTGACCAACAAAACTCCGCTGACTGCCGAAACGCTGGCGGCTGCCCCAAAGGTCAAGTTCATCGGCGCACTCGGCACCGGATTCAATTCGATCGCGATCGGTGCGGCGAAATCGCTTGGGGTCGCAGTCGCAAATGTTCCATCCTACTCGACTCATGATGTCGCACAGTTTACGATGGCGCTGCTTTTGGAGGTCTGCCACCGGATCGGAGATCATTCGCGGGGCGTTCAGGCAGGAGAATGGGCGCGCAGCAGGGATTTCTGCTACTGGGATTATCCGCAGATGGAGCTTTTCGGAAAAACGTTCGGCGTCATCGGGATGGGACGGATTGGACAGGCGGCGGCTAAACTCGCCGAAGCGTTCGGGATGAAGGTGCTCTACTATTCCCGGCACGAGAAAGAGCTTCCCTTTCCGGCGGAATTTGTTGATCTGGATACTCTTCTGCGGGAATCGGATGTTGTTTCTCTGCATTGTCCCCTTACGCCGCAGGATCGCGGACTGATCGGAAGAGAAAAGATCGGCAAGATGAAAGACGGAGCCATTCTTCTGAATACTTCCCGCGGTTCGCTGATCGATGAAGAAGCGGTTGCCGATGCGCTGAAAAGCGGTAAGCTGTATGCGTTTGCCGCCGATGTTCTGCCTCAGGAGCCGATGCGTGCCGACTCTCCTTTCTTAGGACTGGATAACGTGATCCTTACGCCGCATATCGCATGGGCTTCTCGAGCCGCAAGAAAGCGTCTGCTTGATGTAACAGTGTCCAATATCGCCGCATTTCTGGAAGGAAAGGTACAAAATCGAGTCGAGTAAAGTGAAAAGGATTTGCCTTTACAGGAAAATTTTCATGTGAAGGCATATTACTTTACAGATAGATATGTGTCAAAAATGCCGTCCCCTGCCCTAAAAAGCAGGAGACGGCATTTTTCGATAACAATCAGAACTCAGCGTTTTCCAAATATTCCAGAACGCCCTTGACCGAAGCCTCAACGTTTCCGGAAACAAAGGGATTTCGCAGGCCGGCATAATCCAGCGTCTCAAAATAGCCTCTGCTTCCGCCGCTGCGGCAGAGCTTCAGATAGCCGTTCCAGGCTGCTTCGCGATCCTTCAGCATCCAGGTAAAGAACTGGAACGCACAGGTCTGTGCCAGCGCATAATCGACATAGTAGAAGGGATACATGAAGATATGCTGCTTCTGCATCCAGAAACCGCCCTCTTCAAGGAACTCGACCCCGTCATAGTCGCGCCACGGCATATATTTCTTTTCCAGCTCATGCCAAACTTTGCGGTAATCTTTCCCGCTCATCTCCGGATTCTCAAATACCTTATGCTGGAACTCATCGACCGCACACATATACGGCATACAAGCCAGCGAATCGATCAGATGGATATATTTATATTTCTCCGCTTCTTCGCCGAAGAACAGGTTCATCCACGGGAAGGTAAAGGTCTCCATCGACATCGAATGGATCTCGTTGATCTCGGAAGTTGACCAGATGCAGGAGTCGATCGGAATGCTGCGGGAAGCAACGTAGGCTTCAAATGCGTGTCCGGCTTCATGGGTCAGAACATCGGTATCGGCAGCGGTTCCGTTGAAGTTGGAGAAGATAAAGGGAGCTTTTTCATCGCCGAACTGGAAAGAGGTGCAGTAACCGCCCAGACGTTTGCCGGGCTTGGTTTCCAGATCAAACAGCTGATGACCGACCATGAAATCGAAAAATTCCTTTGTCTCGGGAGAAAGTTCGCCGTACATCTTCTGAGCGGCAGCAACCATAAAGTCGCGGTCGCCGTGCGGATCGGCGTTTCCTTCGGGGAAATAGATCATCTCATCATAATAATGAAGCTTTTCTACACCCAGACGCTTGGCCTGTTCCTCACGAAGTTTCGCCACAGCAGGCGTTACAACCTCAAGGATCTGCTTACGGAAAGAATCGACCTCTTCGGGCGTATAGTCCGTCCGTCCCCGTTTCAGGTACGCAAACGGGATATAGCTGTCATAGCCCATCTTTTTGGCCATCTTGACCCGAAGCTGAACCATCCGGTAATAAACATCGTCCAGTTTATCGGATACGCCTTCGTACAGTTTCGCCCATTCGTGGAAGGCTTCCTTACGTTCTTCGCGGTCGGTGCTCTCCATATGACGCAGAAGGCCGTAGAAGTTGCACTCCTCGCCGCGGAAATTGACCTTGCAGGTCGCGGCGATCTTGGAGTATTCGTTGACCAGCTGAGATTCCTCGATCAGTTCCTCTGCGATAACAGGGCTCTGAACCTTTTCGTTATTTTCTGTCATGACAAAAAGGCGGTCGCCGAATTCACGCGAGAACTCCTCTCGGTAAGGAGAAGCAAGAAAAGCCTCGTTCCATGCCTTTTCGGCCGGAAGCAGACCGGGGATCTCAGTATTGAATACCCGGCGCTCTTCCGAATAGAAGGGATCCTCAGTATTGATATCGCTCCGGATCGAGCAGACGGTGTGCATCTCATCCAGTTCACGTTCCACATCCTGCTTCTGGAAGTAGACGCTGCGCATCTCCTCATAGCAGGAAGCGGTCTTCATCTGTTCCGCCAGTGCAAAAATCTTTTTCCCAACGGCTTCAAAATCCGGCCGTTTATACGGGATTTCGGCAAATGTCAGCATAATCATTTACATCCTTTCTTTATGTTCAGCAACTTGGCCTTTTAACTGCTTATTGCTTTATCAGTATACCACAAAAATGACAGATTGTCATCATGGAAAATGCAACTTTTTCAGCTTTTGAACTTTATTCCGGGAAAGGTTGATTTTATCGGTTCAGGACTTGCGCACCCCTATCCGAATATGCTATAATAAAAAAGAATTACGCTCGGCGCAATGGAGGCGGCTGGGCTTGGGAGGTAAGGGAATGCAGTATGAAAAGTCCTGCGGTGCGGTCGTTTTTCGCAAATACCACGGGAATACCGAACTTTTGCTGATCAAACACACCACCGGAGGACACTGGTCCTTTCCAAAAGGACACGTTGAAGCAGGAGAAACCGAACAGCAGACCGCCAGACGCGAGGTCTTTGAAGAGACCAGCGTACAGATCGATTTCTGCCCGGGCTTCAGGGAGGTCGTTTCCTATTCTCCCCGCCGGGACGTTATGAAGGATGTCATTTATTTTCTTGCTCATGCCCGGAATTATGATTTCGTTCCTCAGGAAGGGGAAATCGCCCGCATCCGCTGGGTCGAGATCAGCCTTGCCCATTCCTTCCTCTCCTATGACAATGATAAACAGCTGGTCAACCGTGCCCGCCCGCTGATCCGCGAGTTTTTCTAAAGCAGCATCACGATCCCCGCCGTTTCTCTGCCGGACAGGAAAACGGACGGGGCTTTTTTGACGGCAAAAAATAAAAGCCACTCCGGATTTCCAAAACGGAAAGAACCGGAATGGCTTTTTGTTATGCCTTCTGAGCGGCAAATTCTTCTTTTTTCATCTTTCTGTAAACAGTGCACATCATCGTCACAAAGCAGGCGATACCACCGACAAAGTTCGAGATCGGCTCTGCCAGATATACGCCGTCTACCCCAAGTCCACCGATATACGGGAGAATAAAGGTGAGCGGGACGACGATAAACAGCTTTCTCAGAAGCGAGAAGAAGACCGCCTGACGGGATTTTCCGAGGCCGACAAAGGTAGCCTGTCCGCTGACCTGAAACGCCATCATGAAAAAGCCGAAGAAAAAGACCTTCAAGCCGTGGATACCGATATCCATCAGCGACGCATCGCTTGAGAACAGGCGGATAAACACATCCGGGATCAGCATAATGACGATCCATGCCGCAAAGGTAAAGATAACGGTGACAGCCGTTGTAAAACGTACACCCTGACGCACCCGCCCGTATTCCTTTGCGCCGTAGTTGAAGCCGAGAACCGGCTGAGCGCCCTGGGTAATGCCGTGAATCGGAAGCATAAAAATCTCCCGCACCGAGTTGAGAACCGTCATAACCGCAATATACGAATCGCCGCCGAACAATCCCAGCATCCGGTTGCAGGCGATCTGAGTCAGGCCGTTGGTCACCGCCATCGTAAAGCCGGAGGTTCCAAGCCCCGCGATCTTTCCGATCAGCTTCCAATCGGGTTTCATCGACTGGAGATTCAAGGTAAAGAGCGCTTTTTTCCCGGTCAGGAACCGGAACACCCATACGGCCGAAACGAACTGGGAAATAATCGTCGCAAGTGCCGCCCCCCGGACGCCCATATTAAATAAGAAAATAAAGACTGGATCGAGGACGATATTGATGACCGCGCCGACAACGACCGTCATCATGCTGATCTTTCCGAATCCCTGAGCACTGATAAAGCTGTTCATTCCAACGCCGATCATAACGAAGATCGTACCGATGAGGTAAATCGAAAGATACGCGCCCGCATAAGGATAGGTATCGTCGCTTGCACCGAACAGATAGAGAACCGGCTTTTTGAAAAGCTCACACAGAACCATCAGCACTGCGCCGGTCGCCACCAGCATCATAAACGAGTTGCCCATGATCTTCTGCGCGCGGATCGTATCCCCTTCCCCGCGGGCAATCGAGCACAGCGGAGCGCCACCGGTGCCGAAGAGATTGGTAAAAGCGGTGATGATCGTAATGATCGGGAAGGTCAGGCCGAGTCCCGTCAGCGCCAGACTGGACGCGCCGGACAGGTGGCCGATATAGATCCGGTCCACGATGTTATAGCAAAGCTGGACAAGCTGCGCCACCGTCAGAGGAAGTCCGAGAGAAACGATATTTTTCCAGACGGCTCCCTTTGAGAAATCGTTGACGTCCGCAGAAGATTGTGGCATGAGCAAAGACTCCTTTAGTTCATCTTTTTGTTGCAACTGCAACTTTATTACCTGTATTATACCACACTTGCCCTTTTCTGTCAACGGATCCCTTCTTTTTTATGAACAATTCGTGCACATCCTGTAAACGACTGCGGAAAATCTAACCGTTATCTGACTGTTCGGTGAAAACTGGGTGAAGATGGCGGCATTTGCTTGCAATAGGAGGATTGATGTGCTATAATTAGTTTCGGTTTACAGGCACAGTTTGGTAATATTGCTGTATTTTTATATCCCGATTGATTAATATATGGTAAAGTATACACTGCGCCCTGCCGCATCTCTTAAATGAATGGAGTTTTTGGAATGATTGAGGTAAAAAACCTCACCAAGTATTACGGAGACAAGCACGCCGTTGACGGCATCAGCTTCTCGGTAAAACAGGGTGAAATTTTAGGCTTCCTCGGCCCCAACGGTGCCGGCAAGTCCACAACGATGAATATCCTGACTGGATATATTTCCTCCACCTCCGGCTCAGTTTCGATCGACGGCTTTGATATTCTCGACAACCCGATCGAAGCCAAGCAGAAGATCGGATACCTTCCCGAGCTGCCGCCCCTGTACATGGATATGACGGTTCAGAGCTATCTCGGGTTTGTCTACGATCTGAAAAAGTGCAAGATCCCGAAAAAGCAGCATATCGACGAGGTCTGCCGCCGGGTCAAGATCGACCATGTGCAGAATCGTCTGATCAAAAACCTTTCCAAAGGTTACCGGCAGAGAGTCGGTATGGCGCAGGCTCTGATCGGCAATCCCGAAGTACTGATCCTTGACGAGCCGACCGTCGGCCTTGACCCCATGCAGATCATTGAGATCCGCGATCTGATCAAGGTGCTCGGCGAGCGCCATACGGTCATTCTTTCTTCCCACATTCTGTCGGAAGTACAGGCCGTCTGCGACCGTCTGGTCATCATCAACGGCGGTAAGATCGTTGCCGACGATACCGCTGAAAGCCTGACCCGCAAGCTTTCGAAGGATTTCCGCTACATCATCCGTGTCGAAGGCCCGCAGGCTGATATTCAGAAAACGCTTTCGTCGATCCCCGGCATGAAGGAAGTCCTCTTCAATGGCGAAAAAGAACCCGGCGCTTACGAATTCAGTCTGGAATCCGATCCGACGCTCGATATCCGCCGCGAAGTTTTCCATCGGATCGTTGCCCGCAACTGGACGATCCTTTCCTTCCGTTCGACCGAGATGACCCTCGAGGATATCTTCCTCCAGCTCACCACCGGCGACAGCGCTGCCGCAGAAGCGACTCTTGCGACGGCCGATGCGACGGCCGATGCGACGGCCGACAAAGAGGACGAAGCACCTGTTGAAGCTCCGATCGAAGCGGTTGAAGTTGTCAACCCCGAGACCGGCGAAGCGGAAGATGTTTCCAAGCCGCTTTCCGCTCCCGAAATCATCGGCGAAACCAAAGACGATACTGAAAATGGAGGTGAAGAGTAATGCTGTCCATTTTCAAGCGTGAGTTCAACTCCTATTTTACCAACCCGATGGGCTACGTTTTTCTGGCGGTATTTTATTTCTTCTCTGGAATGTACTTTTCGATGATCTTAAAGTACAATACAACTGATATTACCGTTGTTTTCTCTTACCTGTTCCAGGTACTGATGTTCATCATCCCGCTCCTGTGCATGAGACTGATGTCGGATGAAAAGCGTCAGAAAACCGATCAGCTGCTTCTGACCAGCCCCGTTTCGATCACCGGTCTGGTCATGGGCAAATTCCTCGCGGCTCTTGCGATCTACGCGATCGGTCTTGCCGTCACCGTTGTCTACGCGATTATCCTCTCCTTCTTCGCAACGCCTGAATGGGCGGTTATCGTCGGCAACATCTTCGGTTCGCTGATTATGGGCGCGGCAATGATCGCCATCTGCCTTCTGATCTCCGCCTGCACCGAAAGCCAGATCATTGCGGCAATCGGCGGCCTTGCGGCGATGCTGATGCTGTGGCTGCTGGAAAACGTCGCATCCCTTCTCCCCGATTCCCTTTCTTGGCTCGGGAATGCTCTTTCCCAGCTTTCCTTCTCCAGCCGCTATGATAATTTCTGCCAGGGCATTTTAAACATCGGCGATGTTCTTTTCTACATCAGCGCGATCGTCGTTTTCCTGTTCTTCAATGTCCGGGTCATCGAGAAGAGACGCTGGAGCTAAAGAACTGATCTCTACGAAAGGAACATTCTGAAAATGAATAAGGAAAAGAAAGTAAAACAGCCGAAGGAGAAATCGGTTCAGCAGCTTAACCGCAGCCGCCGTCTTCGCCACGGCACAATGGCGACGGTGCTCTCAGTCTGCTTTGTCGCGGCCGTCGTTTTAGTCAACGTAATCGTTTCGATCCTCGTCGATCGGTATCCCATCTCGGTTGACCTGACCTCCAACAAGGTCTTCGAGTTGTCTCAGGAATCGATCGATTATGTTGAAAACATCGACAAGGACATCGACGTTTATATCCTTGCGACCAAAGAAGACTTCTCCGGCAACAACAACTACTACAAACAGGCAGATACTGTTATCAATAAATACGCCCAGTACTCCGACAAGATCCACGTCTCTTACGTTGACATCTATTCTGATGTTGATTTTGCCGCAAAGTACCCGGATGTAAAGCTCACCTACGGTCAGATCCTTCTGGAGTGCGGCGAACGTCACCAGACCCTTTCTGCCTACGATCTGTTTGATGTCGATGAGCAGTACGGTTCGATCAAGTCCTCGACGACTGAGCAGGCCATGACCAGTGCGATCATGAACCTGACCGACTCCAACCCGATCAACGTTGCTGTTCTCACCGGTTTCGGCTCCAACAACCGTACCGACGCATCCAACCTTGAATCGATCCTCACCAGCAACGGCTATATTGTCTCCGAGGTCAACTTCCTTTCGGAAGATATCCCGGACGACGCAAACGCGGTTGTCCTCTGCTCCCCCACTTCCGACCTGACCAGCGAACTTGCTGACAAGCTGGCGCTCTGGCTGGAAAATGACGGCAACTTCGGACATACGATGCTTTACTTTGCTGACGGTTCTCAGCCCTCGCTTCCCAATCTGGAAAGCATTCTTTCCGAATGGGGCATCGGAGTTGAAAGCGGCTTCCTTGCTGAGACCGACCAGAGCCATGTTTACGGTAACTATACCTATCTGATCGGGCAGTACGAGGATAACGACTATGTCGATTCTTCTGACAAACCGATCCTTCTTCCCAACGCCAAAGCACTCAAGGCTCTTTTTGAAAACGAGACCAACCGTTACACCCACGTTCTGCTCAAGAGCTATGACTCTGCTACGATCGTTCCGGAAGACGCTGATGAGAATTACAGCCTGACGGACGGCAAAACTGACAGCTACCCGCTCGCGATCCTCGGTCAGCGCCTGACCTATCAGGGAACGACCGCATTGAACTCCTATCTGGCCGCTTTCGGCTCGATGGACATGACCAACTCCGCTTTCACCTCGATGAGCGCAGTCGATAACGGCGAGTATATCGTCAATCTTCTCAATAAACTTACCGGTAAATCGGCCGGCGTCACCATCGTCGGTAAGGAAATCGGTACCGAGACCCTTGGTATCAGCAGCCAGCAGGCTATGGTTATCGGCGGCTTCTTCCAGTATGGACTCCCGATCATCGTTGTCATCATCGGCGTGACCGTCTGGGTACGCAGGAGGAATAAATAATGGCAGCCAAGATGAGCAAAAAGACCCGCAACCTGATCATTGGTGCCGCGTTTCTTCTGATCCTGATCGCCCTGCTGCTTGTCCTTTTGTTTGGGCCGGGCAGCAAGGACGCAGCCTCTTCAGAGGAGTCCTCTTCTTCTGAAGTCTCGACTACAACCGTTGAACTGATCGTTTCCGATTCGGAGCACATCAAGGAGCTTTCGGTTGAAAACGCAAACGGCGGGTACACCATTAAACGCACCAAAGCCGGCGAGGACGATCTCCAGTACGGAATCGATGCGCTGGACGGCTTTGACCAGAACGAGAGTGAGATGGAAGAGATTGTCAATCAGTTTGCCAATCTCAGCGCGACCCGTCTGGTTGAAGCGAACGCCCCTGATATTGCAAAATACGGTCTGGATGATCCGCTTTATATCATCCGCACCATCTACGATGACGGAACCGAACATGAGATCCGTGTCGGCAATACGCTGACCACCGGAAGCGGCGCTTACATGATGGTGGATGACGACGCAAACGTCTATGCGATGGGCAGCACCAAAATGGAGCGTCTGGACTACACCTCCCTCAACTATCTTGACCTCAACGTGATCGACCCATGGGAAAGCTATACCGATAACGATGGAAACGAAGTCTCCGCCCCCACGATCGACTATCTCGAGGTCGAAGGCGGAACGCTCGAAGAGCCTTTCCGGATCGAGCCGATGAGTGAAGAACAGCTTGCATCCAAGAGCACCTCTTACGGTTCGACCTACCGCATCGTCAAGCCGTTTGAAGCGGATATGCAGTATAAGACCAACACTGACGGCGGCGACGACAATGCTGTTTATACGAACAACCTTCAGTCGCTTGAAGCAGCGAGTGCAGTCCTCTTAAATCCGACCGACGAAGATCTGGCGGCATACGGCCTTGAAGAGCCTTATTGCACCATCTCCTTCAGCCGGGATGGAACCGAACACATCTGGAAGGTCGGCAACGCAACGACTGATGCGGACGGAAATGCCGCTCATTATTTCTATTCGAGCGATCGCGAAGTCATTTACATTGTTGATGATTCCAATCTTCCCTGGATCTCGATCGACATTGACGATATGTACTCCAGTCTGATGCTGCTTCCCTATATCGACGATGTTGAAAAGATCGAACTGACGGTCTATGACAAATCCTATGTCCTGACCACCGATCTCAAGGATGAAGATGAGGATGACGACGATTCCAATATCGTTCCCTACCTTGACGGCGAACAGGTCGATCTTACGGCCTACCGGAAGATGTACCAGTACTTCCTTGCGGCGCCTGCCGAAACCGTTTATAAGGGGGACAAGGACGCCGGTACGCTGGTAGCATCCTTTACCTATTACTACCGTGATGGCGGAAGCGATTCGGTTGATCTGTATGATCTCGGCGATCGAACCTGCATCCTCTCGATCAACGGCAACAAACAGTGGCAGACCCGTATCTCCTATGTTCAGCATCTCGCGACCAATATTGAGAAACTGAAAAACGGAGAAACTCCGAGTCTCGACTATTGATCCCATGAAAAAACGTCCGTGCGCTGCAACAAACGCACGGACGTTTTTATTTATGAGAGAAACCCTTTCATCTGCTCAATTCCCTGCTGCTGAGCGGCGATCAGCTCCCCCGCCAGCTTTTTTACCTCGCTGTCTTGCCCTTCGTACTCCGAAAGCCGCTGCGCCATCTTATGCAGCCCCATCGCATTCCCTCGGATCATCATCCCGGCAACCGCGGGCGGAGAGCTGTCCCGAAGCGTTTTGGCCGCGGCGGTTACCCTCGCCATCGCCTCTTTGAAAAGCGCTGGAGCGTGCGGCCCGCCTCCCCGCTTTCGAAGAAGCTGAACCGCCTCGCTCCTGATCCGGTCGTAACAGCCAAGCTGATTTTGCAGCGCAGTGCGGAAAGACTCCCCTTCCGCCTTTTCAAGTACCTGTAAAACTCCGCCGACTCCCATATCGGCGTTCTGGTAAATGTAGGATAAAAGTTCCTGATCGTCCATAAAAACACCCATCCTTTCGATTTCCGTTTCCGGTATCAAAAGGATGGGTGTTTTTGCGGAAAATATTCAGGCGGAAAGAGCCATGACTCCGTAATTCAAATATCCGGCGTAAAGAAGAAACGCAAGGTAAGGCGCAAGCAGCCATGCGGAAACCCGGCTTGCCCGCCGTACCATTAAAATCAGCGTCAACACGCTCAGCGCGAGAACACATACAATCACCAGCGCCGCGCCGAACTGCTGCATCCGGAAAAACACCGGAAGCCAGAGAAAGTTAAGCAGCAGCTGCATCAGATACATCCGCCGCATCGGCTCTTCAAACGAAACGGAAGTTCTGAAAAGGTAATAGGACAGCCCCATCAGAAGATAAAGCGCCGTCCAGACAACCGGAAACGCCCATCCGGGCAGCGAAAAGGGCGGCTTCGGAAAAACGGCATACAATTCCCGCACCTTTTCCCCGCCTGCAAGCAGATAGGAAACAGCTCCGGTTCCGAGCGGCAGCAACAGAGAAAAAAGCAGTTGTTTGACCCGTATCATATAAAAACACCTCCGGCAAGAAATTCCTGTCGGAGGGAGTATATGCGGAAACACGCCTGTTCAGTCCGCCTTATTCTTCTTTTCCGCTTTTGGGAGCGAAGCGCGGCTGCGGATCGGCCGTCAACCGGGTGATCAGATCGATATAAAGCTGTTGATATTCCGATTCGAGCCGAACCTTGAGCTTATGAGCCTGCTCGGCATCAGGTGCAAAAAGAGACAGCGACATAAACTCAAGTTCACCGTCATGAAAGGAAAAGCCGACCTGATAACCGTTTTCTGTTTGAGTCACTGATGCGCTCGTCTCGCTTGCGATCCGTTCCTGACGTCTGGCTTCTCCGGCATCGGAAAGCACCCGTTCCCGAAGCGTTACCGGAAGCTGATCCGAAAGCTGGCTAGCCGTTCTTTCTCCAAGTGGCGTCAGAACAAGCCCCTTTCCCTGCTCCCTCAGATGCCCGAGACGCTTCATTTCGGCAATGGTGGTCGTCAGGAGAAAATAATTGACGGTATGCTCTTCCAGACACTCGATCAACTCCTGCTCGGTCACCGGAGCGCCCAGTTCGCGGCAGAGAAAGCAGATCATGATCTTAACGATATACGGGTCACGGATCCCCCCGGGAGGAACGCCCGCAATCACCTCGTCCGCACTTCTATCATCCTGACGCACCGACCGCACCGCCTTTCATAAGCAGGAAATCCGAAAGTTTATCACTGAACAATCTGATTATATCACAGCCCGCAGATAAAAGCAATCTTTTCCAATAGCCGCCCAATTGCATTCTCAACGAAAATGACGGATGGAAATTGTTAGCTGTTACAAAAAAGAGGCTGTTTTCAGTAAAAAATAGGGAGCAGTTTGCCCTTTACAAACGGACGAATATCCTGTATAATATCTACAAAATAAAAGCGCATCAGAACCAGGCGGATTCTATCCGCACTAAATCCCTTTAAGTTGGTCCCGTGAGGCTGACAAGGCGGTTTCTTTCTGAATGAAGGGGCAGTATACCCTTATCGCGGCCAAGCGGAAAGAGCCAGATTGTCAGCAGACAGTCTGGCTCTTATTTTATCTGCTTTACAAATAACGAAAGGAACGGAAGATGCAGACAGAAGGAAAAGCCCTTATCATGGACGAAAAAGCGATGGGACGTGCCATCAACCGCATCTCCTATGAGATCATTGAGCGGGACAAAGGCGCGCAGGATCTTTGCATCATCGGAATCTTCTCTCGCGGAGTCGAGCTGGCCGCACGAATCGCCGAGAAGATTCAGTCAATCGAACAGCGTCAGGTTCCTGTCGGATGTCTCGATATCACGCCCTACCGGGACGATCAGAAAAAGTATGAAGGCGGCCCCCATACCGATATTTCTTTCCCATTAGACGGTAAACAGGTGATTCTTGTTGACGATGTTATCTATACCGGAAGAAGCGCGCGGGCCGCAATTGACGGGATCCTTTCCATGGGAAGACCCAAGCGCATCCAGCTGGCGGTACTCATCGACCGAGGACACCGCGAACTTCCACTGCGCGCCGATTTCATCGGGAAAAATGTTCCGACTTCGCGGGAAGAGGAAATTTGTGTCTATGTCCGCGAGCGCGACGGAGAGGACTGCGTCATTATCCGATAAACTTCGTATACGGAAAGGTGGTAGCTATGATTTTAATTGAAGGCGGGCGGGTCATCAGTCCCAAAAACGGGATTGACGGAATGTACAATATTCTGACCGACGGCGACCGGGTCGTTCAGATCAGCAGTGATCCGATCTCGATCCCCGATGGAACAAAGGTGATCCATGCCGGAGGAAAGTTTGTGTTTCCCGGTTTTGTGGATATGCACGTCCATTTCCGCGACCCCGGCCAGACCCATAAAGAAGATATCCTTACCGGTTCGGAAGCGGCGGCGGCGGGCGGCGTCACATCAGTCGCCTGTATGCCCAACACCAAGCCGCCGGTCGATTCGGTCGAAACGATCCGCTATATCCTGAACAAGGCGGAAAAGGCAAAAGCCCGCGTTTATCCAGTAGCCTGCGTCACCCGCGGCATGGACGGAAAAGAACTGACCGATATGGCCGCGCTTAAAAGCACTGGCGCGGTTGCCTTTTCGGATGACGGCCGCCCAGTCAAAAACGCGCGGGTCATGCTCGAAGGGATGCAGCATGCCGCCTGCGTCGGAAGAAAGGTTCTCTCCCACTGCGAAGATCTCGACCTGATTAACGGCGGGATTATGCACAAAGGCGACGTTTCCCGGCTTCTCGGCGTTCCCGGAATGGACCGCGCGAGCGAGGACTCGATCACAGCCCGTGAGATCTGCCTTTCCGCTTCATCGGGCGCGCCGATCCATATCTGCCACGTTTCGACTAAAGGCTCAATCGACCTGATCCGGAATGCCAAGGCGCAGGGCACCCGCGTGACCTGCGAGACCGCGCCGCACTACTTTATCCTTGACCACCAGAAGCTCCTTTCAAAGGACGCTGATTACCGGATGAATCCCCCGCTCCGGGAACCGAAGGACATCCGCGCTGTACTGGGCGGAATCGCCGACGGCACCATCGACTGCATCATCACCGACCACGCCCCTCATTCGGCCGAGGAAAAAGCCGATTTCTATACCGCGCCCAACGGCGTTGTCGGTCTGGAAACGAGCTTTGCTGCCTGCTACACCTACCTTGTCCGCACCGGCGTAATCACGCTGAGACGTCTGGTTGAGCTGATGAGCGAAAACCCTGCCGCGATTCTCGGAATCCCCGGCGGCTCGATTGAAGAAGGCGGAATCGCCGATATTGCGATTGCCGACCTCGACAGAAGCTGGATCGTCGAACCGGAAAAACTCCACTCCAAATCCAAAAACACCGTTTTCAAAGGCATGACCCTGCGCGGAAAGGTCATTACGACCATCTGCCGCGGTGAAATCGTCTATTCTGAATAAAATAAAAATACAAAATCATACGGAGGTAAGAAAATGTCTTTTGATAAGCTGATGGACCGCATTAAAGAAACCAAGAACCCGACCGTTGCCGGACTTGACCCCAACTTTTCCTATATTCCCGCTTTTATCCGGGAAAAATACGCCGATATTTCCGACCCGCTCGAAGCAGCCGCCAAAGCTGTCCTCGAATTCAACTGCGGGCTGATCGACGCGCTCTGCGATATTGTCCCCGCCGTCAAGCCGCAGGCTGCCTATTATGAGATGTACGGCTGGTACGGCATGAAAACCTTTGCTGAAACGATTTCCTATGCGCAGAAAAAGGGAATGTATGTGATCGCCGACGGCAAACGCAACGACATTGGCTCGACGATGGAAGCCTATACGACCGCGCATCTGGGCGAAATCGAACTGTACGGAAAGAAAGTCTCCCCCTTCGGCGCAGACGCGCTGACGGTCAACGGCTATCTCGGAAGCGACGGCATCAATCCGCTGCTTGCTCCCTGCGCAGCTTTAGATAAGGGTATTTTCGTCCTTGTCAAAACCAGCAACCCCTCTTCCGGTGAACTTCAGGACAGAAAGCTCTACAACAAAAAGGATTCTCCTTCCGGCAACGTCTATAAAGTCATGGGCGAGATGTGCGAGGAATGGGGCAAAAAGGTCCCCGGCAGCAAATACGGCTACTCCGGTGTCGGCGCGGTCGTAGGCGCGACCTATCCCGAACAGCTTTCTGAGCTGCGTGCAAAGCTCCCCCATACCTTCTTCCTTGTCCCCGGCTACGGCGCACAGGGCGGCGGCGGAAAAGGCGTTTCCGGTGCGTTTGATAAAGACGGCCTCGGCGCTATCGTCAACGCTTCCCGCTCGATCATCTGTGCCTACAAAAAAGAAGGCTGCGACGAAACCGATTATGCCGGCGCCGCAAGAAGAGAAGCGATTCGGATGAGAGAAGATATCTGTTCTTATATCAACCTCAAATAATTTCCGGGCGGGATGCCCCTGATATACGGCATCCCGTTTCCTGTCTCCTTCCATCTATCCCCCGTCTAACAGAAAGGATCGTAACGAAATTATGCCACTGAGAAATGATATTAAAAAGGTCATGGTTATCGGTTCCGGCCCGATTATTATCGGACAGGCCGCGGAGTTTGACTACGCGGGAACACAGGCCTGCCGTGCGCTGAAAGAAGAAGGACTGGAAGTTGTCCTCTTAAACTCCAACCCGGCGACCATCATGACCGACAAGGCGATGGCCGACAAGATTTATATCGAGCCGCTGACCCTTGACGTCTGCAAGCGGATCATCGAGATCGAAAAGCCCGACTCCCTTCTGTCCACCCTCGGCGGCCAGACCGGTCTGACCCTTTCGATGGAGCTGGCAAAATGCGGCTTCCTCGAGAGCCACGGCGTTAAGCTGCTCGGTGCAAATCCCGAAACGATCGACAAGGCGGACGACCGCCAGTGCTTTAAGGATACGATGGAAGCTATCCATCAGCCGGTTATCCCTTCTAAGGTCGTTACGACGGTCGAAGACGCGGTTGAATTTGCAAAAACGATCCATTATCCCGTTATCGTCCGTCCTGCCTTTACGCTGGGCGGCACCGGCGGCGGTATCGCCGACGATGAGGAACAGTTGATCGACATCGCGACCAACGGTCTCCGCCTGTCCCCCATCACCCAGATCCTGGTCGAAAAGTGTATCTCTGGCTGGAAGGAAATCGAGTTCGAGGTTATCCGTGACGCCAAGAACAACGTCATCACCGTCTGTTCGATGGAAAACTTTGACCCGGTCGGCATCCATACCGGCGACTCGATCGTTGTTGCTCCCGCCGTTACGCTGGCGGACAAGGAGTATCAGATGCTCCGTACCGCCGCGATCAACATCATTTCCGAACTGAAGGTCGAAGGCGGATGCAACTGCCAGTTCGCGCTTCACCCCGAATCGATGCAGTACGCCGTTATCGAGGTCAATCCCCGTGTATCTCGTTCTTCCGCACTCGCTTCCAAGGCGACCGGCTACCCGATTGCAAAGGTCGCGACCAAAATCGCGATCGGCTATACGATGGACGAGATCATCAACGCCGTTACCGGTACGACCTACGCCTGCTTTGAACCGGCGCTCGACTATCTGGTCGTTAAGTTCCCCAAGTGGCCGTTTGACAAATTTGTTTACGCAAAACGTACCCTTGGCACTCAGATGAAAGCGACCGGCGAAGTCATGGCGATCGGCACCTCGTTTGAGCAGGGAATCATGAAGGCAGTCCGTGGAATCGAGCTTGGCCTCGAAACGCTGACGCTGCCTGATTTTGAAAAGCTCACTGACGAAGAGGTGGAACATCAGATCCACCAGCAGGACGACCAGCGGATCTACGCGATCTACGAAGGATTGAAACGCGGCTTCAGCGTTGAACACATCCATGAAGTCACGATGGTTGACGAATGGTTCCTGTATAAGCTTGTAAACCTTGTTCAGATGGACAAGGAACTGAAAGAGGGCGAACTGACCCTCGAAAAATACATGAAGGCCAAGAAAATGGGCTATCTCGATTCAACGATCTCCCGTTTCTCCGGTCAGGAGCTTCCTGCTGTCCGCTATGCCGGATACAAGATGGTTGATACCTGCGCCGCCGAATTCAAGGCCAAAACGCCTTACTTCTATTCGACCTATGACGATGAAAATGAAGCGGAGGAATTTATTGCCCGTCAGGACACCGGCCGGAAAAAAGTTATCGTTTTCGGCTCCGGCCCCATCCGTATCGGTCAGGGCATCGAGTTCGACTACTGCTCGGTTCACTGTGTATGGGAACTGAGAAAGCTCGGCTATGAGACGATCATCGCCAACAACAACCCCGAAACCGTTTCAACCGATTTCGATACCGGCGACCGTCTGTACTTTGACCCGCTCTGCAAGGAAGACGTCCGCAACCTGATCGAAACCGAAAAGCCTTACGGCGTTATCGTTCAGTTCGGCGGTCAGACAGCGATCAAGCTGACGAAATTCCTTCAGGAGATCGGTGCAAACATTCTCGGCACCTCTGCCGACGCGATCGATGAAGCGGAGGACAGAGAGCGTTTTGACGAACTGCTGGAACGCTGCGCGATCCCGCGTGCGGCCGGACATACTGTCTTTACGACCGAAGAAGCGCTCCGGGTCGGAAACGAACTCGGCTATCCGGTTCTGCTCCGTCCGTCCTATGTCCTCGGCGGTCAGAACATGATCATCGCCTACAACGATGCCGACGTCAAGGAATATATGGCGATCATCACTTCCCACAAGCTCGAAAATCCCGTCCTGATCGACAAATATCTTCAGGGTATCGAGGTCGAGGTCGATGCGATCTCGGACGGCGAGGACTTCCTGATTCCCGGCATTATGCAGCATATCGAACGCGCGGGCGTCCATTCGGGCGACTCGATCTCTGTCTACCCCGCTCAGACGCTTTCCCACCATATCCGCCAGACGATCATCGAATATACCGCCCGGTTCGCACGGGAACTGCACGTCAAGGGCATGATCAACGTCCAGTACGTTGTTTACAACCACGAGGTGTACGTTATCGAGGTCAATCCCCGCTCCTCCCGTACCGTTCCCTATATCTCGAAAGTCACCGGCGTTCCGATGGTTCAGCTGGCGACCGATATCGCGATGGGCGCGAAGCTGATCGATCTCGGCTACGGCACCGGCCTTTATAAAGAAGCAGGCTATATTGCCGTCAAGGTCCCGGTATTCAGCTTTGCAAAACTCAACAATGTCGATACGATGATGGGACCGGAAATGAAATCGACCGGCGAAGTCCTCGGCATTGCCCACACCCTTAACGATGCGCTGATCAAAGGTCTTATTGCATCGGGCAACGAACTGAAAAAAGAAGGCGGCATCCTGATCTCGGTCAGAAACGCCGACAAGGAAGAGGTTCTCGAAGTCGCCGACAAGTTTGCTTCGCTCGGATTTGATATCTACGCAACGGCAGGCACCGCCGCCAAGCTCAACCGCAACATGATCCCGGCCAGCGTTGTCAAAAAGATCGGCGAAGATCCCGATAACAATGTCCTCACTCTTCTCGATTCGGGCAAGATCTCCTATGTTATCTCGACTTCGACCCACGGCCGTCAGCCGTCGCTCGATTC